>NZ_VZZS01000002.1:0-325614 GCF_009650575.1 Pseudomonas sp. MNR3A
GGAGTTTTGCGTTCCGTTTGCTGCGGAAGTGGGGCGCATTATAAGGGGATCTGAGAGGCCGTCAACCTTTTATTTCAAGAATCTTTCAGATCACTGAAAACACAGCGGGGAGGCCTGTCGGCCTCCCCGGTTTATATAGAGCTACACCATCAGGCGATCACTCAGCCTTCAGCGTAACCCGTCCAAACGACTTCTTGCCCGCCTGGCACACATGGGTAGCACCCAGCGCAAACATGAAGTCCTTGTCGATGACTGCACCATCAACCTTGACCGCACCACTGCCTAGCAGATCACGTGCCTGTGCCGAGTTCTTCACCAGGCCCGCACGATTGAGCACCGCCGCGATCGGCAGGGCCTCAGCCGCAACCACCTCGATCTCCGGAAGATCTTCCGGCAGCTCGCCATCCTTCATGCGGTTGCCGGCAGCGCGGTGAGCGTTCGCCGCAGCCTCTTCACCATGGAAACGCGCCACGATCTCTTCGGCCAGCTTGATCTTGATGTCACGAGGGTTCGCGCCCTTCTCGACATCGGCACGAAACTGATCGATTTCCTCCATCGAGCGGAAGCTCAGCAGCTCGAAGTAACGCCACATCAGCGTATCCGGAATCGACACCAACTTGCTGTACATCACGCCAGGCGCTTCCTGGATACCCACATAATTGCCCAGCGACTTGGACATCTTCTTCACGCCATCGAGCCCTTCCAGCAACGGCATGGTCACGATGTTCTGAGCTTCCTGACCATAGGCGCGCTGCAGCTCACGCCCCATCAACAGGTTGAACTTCTGGTCGGTACCACCCAGCTCGACATCAGCCTTGAGCGCAACCGAGTCGTAACCCTGCACCAGCGGATAGAGGAACTCATGGATGGCGATCGGCTGCTGGCTGGTGTAGCGCTTGTCGAAGTCGTCACGTTCGAGCATGCGCGCGACGGTGTACTGGGACGCCAGGCGAATGAAGTCGGCCGGGGTCAGCGTATCCATCCAGGTGGAGTTGAACGCCACCTCGGTCTTGGCCGGGTCGAGAATCTTGAACACTTGCTGTTTATAGGTTTCGGCGTTGTCCAGAACCTGCTCACGGGTCAGCGGCGGGCGCGTGGCACTTTTGCCGCTCGGGTCACCGATCATGCCGGTGAAGTCACCGATCAGGAAGATCACCTGGTGCCCCAGCTCCTGGAACTGCCGCAGCTTGTTGATCAGTACGGTATGGCCCAGATGCAGATCAGGAGCCGTTGGGTCGAAGCCAGCCTTGATACGCAGCGGCTGGCCGCGCTTGAGCTTCTCCACCAGTTCCGACTCGACCAACACCTCTTCTGCACCGCGCTTGATAAGCGCCAGCTGCTCTTCAACCGACTTCATAGACAGACCCGCAAGGCTCAGATTCAAAGGGGACCAACCATACAAGATCGGCCGTCAAATACAAGTTTCGCAAAGGAATGTGACCCGAGAGGCGCCTTGCGGCGTCTACGCGCCCTTGCGCGAAAATGGATTTGGTTATATTTTATACAGTTATTTCATCTTCATCATGTCATTCATCTTTTTCAGCGTATTCAGTCACCTTTTTCATTCACTTTTTCAAAGTCACCTTATCTATGACCAACGACACGCCTAAAGCGCCCCCGCTTTATCCGAAAAGCCATCTGTTGGCCGCCAGCGGCATCGCCGCCCTGCTCAGCCTGGCCTTGCTGGTATTTCCCTCCAGCGACGTAGAAGCGAAGAAGACCACCCTCAGCCTCGAGCTCGAAACCCCGGCCGAGCAACTCAAGGACGAATCCAAGGCCGCACCGCTGGTGCAGTCCACCGAATCCACCGGCTCGCCCTTCGCCCAGATCGAAGGGGATGAACCCGCTACAGAACAGGCCGCCGAGCAACCGCAACCCGTCGCACAGGAAAAGGCGCAAGACAAGGCTCCCGGCCATCGCGAAGTCGTGGTCGCCCGTGGCGACACCCTCTCCACGCTGTTCGCCAAAGTGGGCCTGCCTGCCAACGTCGTGCATGACGTGCTGGCCAGCGACAAGCAAGCCAAGCAGTTCAGCCAGCTTAAACACGGCCAGGTGCTGCAGTTCGAGCTGGACAAGGACGGCCAACTGGCCAGCTTGCACAGCCAGGTCAGCAACCTCGAAAGCATCCGCCTGAACAAGACCGACAAGGGTTACGCGTTCGAGCGCGAAATCACCAAGCCCCTGGTGCGAACCGCCTACGCCCATGGCGTCATCAAGAGTTCGCTCTCGGCCTCGGCCCAACGTGCCGGCCTTTCCCACAGCCTGACCATGGATATGGCCCGCGTGCTGGGCTACGACATCGACTTCGCCCAGGACATCCGCCCTGGCGACGAATTCGACGTGGTCTACGAACAGAAGGTCATGGATGGCAAGGTGATCGGCACCGGCAACATCCTCTCGGCGCGTTTCACCAATCGCGGCAAGACCTACACCGCCGTGCGCTACACCAACAAACAGGGCAATACCAGCTACTACACCGCTGACGGCAACAGCCTGCGCAAGGCGTTCATCCGCACACCGGTAGACTTCGCCCGCATCAGCTCGCGCTTCTCCGCCGGACGCAAGCACCCGATCCTGAACAAGATTCGCGCCCACAAGGGTGTCGACTATGCAGCGCCTCGCGGCACGCCAATCAAGGCAGCCGGTGATGGCCGCATCGAGCTGGCCGGCCGCCGGGGCGGCTACGGCAACACCGTCATCATCGCCCACGGCAACACCTACAAGACCCTGTATGGCCACATGCAGGGCTTCGCCAAAGGCATCAAGACCGGCAGCAACGTCAAGCAGGGCCAGATCATCGGCTATATCGGCACCACCGGTCTCTCCACTGGCCCACACCTACACTACGAGTTCCAGGTCAACGGCGTCCATGTCGACCCGCTGAGCCAGAAGGTGCCGATGGCCGATCCGATCGCCAAAGCCGAGCGCCAGCGCTTCATGCAGCAAAGCCAACCCCTGATCGCTCGCATGGATCAGGAAAAGGCCACGCTGCTCGCCGCCAACAAGCGCTGATTCATGGCGTTCTACCTGGGGGTGATGTCCGGCACCAGCCTTGACGGCCTGGACATTGCCCTGATCGAACAACGCGAGCAGCCCCGGTTGCTCGCCACCCGCTACCTGCCCATGCCCTCCGACCTTCGCCAGGACCTGCTGAGCCTCTGCGCCAGCGGCCCTGACGAGATCGCACGGGCAGCGCTGGCAGAGAACCGCTGGGCTGGCCTTGCTGCAGAAGGCACCCGGCAATTGCTGGCCGAGCAGAAACTCGAGCCCAGCGCCATCCGCGCCATCGGCAGCCACGGCCAGACCATCCGCCACGAACCGGCCCGAGGCTTCACCGTGCAGATCGGCAATCCTGCCTTGCTCGCCGAATTGACCGGCATCTGCGTGGTAGGTGATTTCCGTCGACGCGACGTGGCTGCAGGTGGCCAGGGCGCACCGCTGGTCCCGGCCTTCCACGAAGCGCTGTTCGGCCATCTGGGACAGCGCCTGGCCGTACTCAACGTCGGCGGCTTCAGCAACCTGAGCCTAATTGCCCAGGACACTCCGGTACATGGCTTCGACTGCGGCCCGGGCAATGTGCTGCTGGATGCATGGATCGAGCGCAAGCGCGGCCAGACCTTCGACGCCGATGGCGCATGGGCGGCGAGTGGCAAGGTGCAGGACCAATTGCTGGCGGCACTGCTGAGCGACCCGTTCTTTGCCGGCAACGGCCCCAAGAGCACCGGGCGCGAGGTATTCAACCTGCCCTGGCTCGATGCCCACCTGGCAACGTTGCCGCACTACCGCGACGAAGACGTTCAGGCCACGCTGCTGGAGCTGACTGCACGCAGCATCACCGATGCCTTGCGCAATGCCCAGCAGGATACCGAGGCCCTGATGGTCTGCGGCGGTGGCGCGCGCAATGGCACCCTGATGAACCGGCTGGCCGCCTTGCTGCCTGCCGCGAAAGTGACCATCACCAGCGCCCAAGGTGTCGATCCGGACTGGGTCGAGGCAATGGCATTCGCATGGCTGGCTCATTGCTGCCTCGAAGGCATCCCGGCTAACCGCCCAAGTGTCACGGCTGCCAGAGGGCTACGAGTACTGGGTGCGATCTACCCAGCCTGAACGACAGAAACGAAAACGCCGCGCAATTGCGCGGCGTTTTCGTTCAAGCGCGACTCAGATCGAAAACGACGAACCGCACCCGCAGGTGGTAGCGGCGTTCGGGTTCTTGATCACGAAGCGCGAGCCTTCCAGGCCTTCCTGGTAGTCCACTTCGGCGCCCGCCAGATACTGGAAGCTCATCGGGTCAACGACCAGCGAAACGCCTTCGCGCTCGACAATGGTGTCATCCTCGGCAACGTCCTCATCGAAGGTGAAGCCGTACTGGAAACCCGAGCAGCCGCCGCCTGTGACGAACACACGCAGCTTGAGGCGATCATTGCCTTCTTCGGATACCAGGGTCTTCACCTTGTGCGCAGCCCCTTGGGTAAACTCCAAAGCGGTGGGGGTGAAGGTTTCAACGCTCATGTTGGTTCTCCCGGCGTAAGCCGCCATAAAACTCGATGACGCGCATTATCCGCTTCTCCGAGAAAATTGGTCAAGAATTGTGCGGCTTTGGTCGACACAAACGAAAAGGCCCGCACGAGGCGGGCCTATTCACCTGCTTTACGATTAAGGCAGCAGGCCAGCGTGGGACAGGCCCATGCGCTCATCCAGCCCGAACAGGATGTTCAGGTTCTGCACCGCCTGGCCGGACGCGCCCTTGACCAGGTTGTCGATCACCGACAGCACCACCACCAGATCACCACCCTGCGGGCGATGGACGGCGATACGGCAGACGTTGGCGCCACGCACGCTGCGGGTCTCAGGGTGGCTACCGGCCGGCATCACGTCGACGAACGGCTCGTTCGCATAGCGTTTCTCGAACAGCGCCTGCAGGTCGACCGAGGTGTCGACAACATTCGCGTAGAGGGTGGCATGAATACCGCGAATCATCGGAGTCAGGTGAGGCACGAAGGTCAGACCGATATCCTTGCCCGCTGCCAGGCGTAGGCCCTGGCTGATTTCCGGCAGGTGGCGGTGCCCTTTGACTGCATAGGCCTTCATGCTTTCGCCGGCCTCGCAGAACAGCGAGCCCACTGCAGCACCGCGGCCTGCGCCACTAACACCGGACTTGCAGTCGGCAATCAGGCGCGACGGATCGGCCAGACCCGCTTCGAGCAGTGGCAGGAAACCAAGCTGGGTCGCGGTCGGGTAGCAACCCGGCACGGCGATCAGGCGCGCCTGGCGGATCTTCTCGCGGTTCACTTCAGGCAGGCCGTAAACGGCATCCTTGAGCAGTTCCGGCGCGCCATGCGGCTGGCCGTACCACTTGCCCCACTCGACGGCGTCCTGCAGACGGAAGTCGGCAGACAGGTCGATGACTTTGGTCCCGGCAGCCAGCAACTCACCGGCCAGGGCATGGGCAACGCCATGCGGTGTGGCGAAGAACACCACGTCACAGGCGCCGAGCGTCTTGCTGTCCGGGACGCTGAACTGCAAACCGTCATAGTGGCCGCGCAGGTTCGGGTACATGTCGGCCACCGCGACACCCGCCTCGGAGCGCGATGTGATGACCGCTACCTCGGCCTGTGGGTGCTGTGCCAGTAGGCGCAACAGTTCGACACCGGTGTAACCCGTGCCGCCGACGATACCGACCTTGATCATAACGCTTGCCCCTCATCAACGAGACCACTGGAAAGCGCACGATAATAGGGTTACGTGACGCCTGTAACAACTCTTGGGTACCCCTTCGTAGCGCCGGACCACTACTATCTGACCACCGTGAAAACCTGAAGGAACTCCCCCATGCTCTATCTCTGGATCAAGGCGCTGCATATCGTCAGCGTGGTCTGCTGGTTCGCCGGTCTGTTCTACCTGCCGCGCCTGTTCGTCTACCACGCCCAGAGCCAGGACAGCATCAGCCAGGAACGCTTCGTCATCATGGAGCGCAAGCTGTACCGCGGCATCATGAACCCGGCAATGATCGCCACCTACGTGTTCGGTATCTGGATGCTCTACCTCACGCCCGGCTGGCTGAGCCAGGGCTGGCTGCACGCCAAGCTGACCCTGGTGATCCTGCTGACCGGCTACCATCACGTATGCGGCGCACAACGCAAACGCTTCGCCGCCGGACAGAACACCCGCAGCCATGTGTACTACCGCTGGTTCAACGAAGTACCGGTATTGATCCTACTGGCCATCGTAATTCTGGTGGCGGTCAAACCGTTCTGAGCATACCCCCCTGAGCAAAGGAGCCTTGCCATGTCCCTGCCCGCAACACTTGAACACCGTCTGCGACTGCCTGTGGTTGCCGCGCCGATGTTCCTGATTTCCAACCCGCAGCTGGTCCTGGCTTGCTGCGCCAACGGTGTGGTGGGCAGCTTTCCGGCGTTGAACCAGCGCGACAGTGCTGGCTTCAAGGCCTGGCTGGAGGAGATCGAGGCGGGCCTGGCACAGTTGCATGCGCCCGCGCCTTATGCCGTCAACCTCATCGTGCACCCGAGCAACCCGCGCCTGCAGGCCGATCTCGCCCTGTGCGTGGAGCACCAGGTTCCCATCGTGATCACCAGCCTGGGCGCGGTGAAGGAGGTGGTAGACGCGGTGCACGGTTATGGCGGCCTGGTGTTCCACGATGTCACCACCCGTCGTCACGCCGAGAAAGCCGCCGAAGCCGGCGTCGATGGCCTGATCGCCGTGGCTGCGGGCGCCGGCGGTCATGCCGGGACTTGGAGCCCGTTCGCCCTGGTCGCGGAGATCCGCCAATTCTTCGACAAGACCCTGCTGTTGGCCGGTTGCATCAACCACGGTCACGAAATTCTCGCGGCACGTCTGCTGGGCGCCGATCTCGCATACATGGGCACACGCTTCATCGCCACCCGCGAGAGCCAAGCCCAGGACGCCTACAAAAAAATGCTCCTCGATGCCCATGCTGCCGACATCGTCCACACCCCAGCGGTGTCGGGTGTGCCGGCCAGCTTTCTGCGCCAGAGCCTGGAGCAGGCCGGCTACGACATGGCCGCGCTCAAGCACAATCCGGGCGAGGTCAAGCTCAAACCGCTGGATGAAGAAGCCAAGGCCTGGAAAACCGTGTGGTCGGCTGGCCAGGGCGCGGGCGGTATCCATGACCTGCCCGATACGGCAGCGCTGATCGAGCGCCTGCGTGACGAATACCAGGCAGCCCAGCTTCGCAGCGCTGAACTGGCGCGCTGAAGCCCCTGCAAAAGACCACAACCGCCCCGGCCAAGCTGTACACTAGGCGCCCTCTTCCGCCCCCAGGAGCCTTGCATGACCCGTTACGCCATGATCACCGGAGCTTCCAGCGGCCTGGGCCTGGCCCTGGCGGAGGCCCTGGCGCGGCGCGGGCGCAACCTGATCCTGGTGGCACGCCATCGTGAGACCCTCGAACCGATCGCGATCGAGCTGACCCAGCGCTTCGGTGTCGAGGTTCTGCTGCGCGCCTGCGACCTCAGCCAGCCTTTGCGCCTGTCGGGATTCGTACTTGAGCTGGAAGAGGGCGAGCGGCGCATCGACCTGCTGGTCAACTGTGCCGGCCAGCGCACCTACGGGCCCTTCCTGGCCCATGAGTGGGCCGACGAACAAGACCTGCTGGAGGTCAATATCCTCGCCCTGACCCGCCTGTGCCACGCGATCGGCAACCTGATGGCGGTGCACGGTGGCGGCCAGATCCTCAACGTAGCCTCACTGGCCAGCGCCGCGCCAGGTCCGTGGATGGCCTGCTACAGCGCCAGCAAGGCCTATGTACTGAGTTTCTCGGAAGCCCTGCGCGAAGAACTGCGTCGTACCGGGATCAAGGTGTCGGTGTTGTGCCCGGGCCCGATCCGCTCGGCAAAACGACACATCCCAAGGCTGGAGGGCAGTTCGCGCTGCCTGAGTGCCGAAGAAGTGGCGCTGTACACAGTGCGCGCGCTGGACAAGAACCGCGCCCTGATCATGCCGGGCCGACGCAATCGCTGGCTGGCCTTCGCCCCGCGCCTTCTGCCGCGCTGGGTGAGCCGCAAGCTGGCGGGCGTGATCCATCGTCGCTACTGCCCGATCGGCGCCGAGTAACCTCTGTCCGAGCAGCGCTTCGCTGAGTACACTGCGCTTCGACCCTCACCAAGGAGCAAGTGACGTGGACGATCTATTCCTCAAGATCATCAACCGGGAAATCCCGGCGGATATCATCTACGAAGATGACCAGATCCTGGCCTTCAAGGATATCGCCCCTGCGGCGCCGGTACATTTTCTGGTCATCCCGAAAAAGCACATCCCGACCCTCAACCACCTGACTGAAGAGGACAAGGCACTGGCTGGCCACATCCTGTTCACCGCCCAGCGCCTGGCCGTCGAACAGGGCTGCGAGGAAGGTTTCCGCGTGGTCATGAATTGCAACCCCAAGGGTGGGCAGACGGTCTATCACATCCACATGCACGTGCTCGGCCAGCGTCAGATGAACTGGCCACCGGGCTGACCCAAGGCAAGCCCATCCGGCATGATTGAGTTAAACTGTCGGGCATCACTTTAGTGGAGGTGCCCGATGGCTACCGAACGTCACTATTCGCCGCTCGACCGCTTGTTGCTGCAGGCTGACACCGCCATGCGCACCTTGCTGCCCTTCAGCGGCCAACCTTCCCGTCCCTCGCCCGCGATCATCCAGCCTGACGCCGAGCTGGACGAGTCCCAGACCCGCCATATCGCCGGCCTGATGCGCATCAACCATACCGGTGAAGTCTGCGCCCAGGCGCTCTACCAAGGCCAGGCACTGACCGCCAAGCTGCCGCAGGTACGCAAGGCCATGGAGCATGCCGCTGAGGAAGAGATCGACCACCTGGCCTGGTGCGAACAGCGCATCCGCCAACTGGGCAGTCATCCGAGTGTGCTCAACCCGTTGTTCTATGGCATGTCGTTCGGCATCGGTGCCCTCGCCGGCCTGGTCAGCGACAAGGTCAGCCTGGGTTTCGTCGCCGCCACCGAGCATCAGGTCTGCAAGCACCTGGACGAGCACCTCGAACAGATCCCCGAGGAAGACGAAAAATCCCGCGCCATTCTCGAGCAGATGCGCGTCGATGAAGAGCAACACGCCGAATCCGCACTGGAAGCAGGCGGCTACCGCTTCCCTGCCCCGGTGCGTTTCGGCATGAGCCTGCTGGCCAAGGTGATGACCAAGAGCACCTACCGAATCTAGGACGAGCCGATGACCGAGCGCTTCGATGCCAAGGACCTGGCCAGCGCCGTAAGCGCCGGCATTCTCCAGCCAGGACAGGATCGAGCGCTGCTCGAGTTCCTGCGCCAGCAACCGCAACAACAGGGCCGGTTCCAGCTGGCCCATGTCGCTTTCTACTTCGGCGCCCTGCTGATCATGGCCGCCATGGGCTGGTTGCTCACCGAAGCCTGGATGCGCATTGGTGATACAGCACTGCTGACCGCCGCCCTCCTCTATATCGCCGCGCTTACCCTGTTCGCCCTGTCACTCCAGCGCCGTGGACAGGCCATTGCTGCTGGCGTTCTCGCAGCGGTGGCCGTGAGCATCGTGCCGTTGGTGGTGTTCGCCATCGAGCGCCTGCTCGGCTGGTGGCCGCTGGATGACCTGCAGTTCGACTACCACCAGTACTACACCTACGTACAGGGCGGTTGGCTGCTGATGGAAGCGGCAACCGTCGTCGCCGGGCTGGCGATGCTGCGCCTGGTGCCTTTCCCCTTCATCGTGATGCCAATTGCCGTGGCCTTGTGGTTCATGTCCATGGACCTCAGCGAATGGTTCTACGGCGAAGTGTTCAGTTGGGAGCAGCGCCAGAAGGTCTCGGTGTGGTTCGGCCTGCTGTTGCTGGCCGTGTTCCTGGCTGTCGATGGTCGCACGCGCCGCGATTACGCCTACTGGGGCTATCTGGCAGGGCTTCTGGCATTCTGGGGCGGGTTGACTTCGATGAACAGCGACAGTGAGCTGGGCAAGGCGCTCTATTGTCTGATCAACCTTGGCCTGATGGGATGTGCAGTGCTGCTGCGCCGACCGATGTTCATGGTATTCGGCGCCATGGGCGTGGCGGCGTACCTGGGCTACCTGTCGTATGACGTGTTCGCCGAGTCGTTGCTGTTCCCGGTAGTGATCACACTGATCGGGCTTGGCGTGATCGGCCTTGGGTTGGCTTACCAGAAACGCCGCGAGCACCTGAGCCAGTCGTTGCGGGCAAAGCTGCCGCAATGGTTGCTCGACGCGTTACCGGCCCTGCGCGACTGAAAAGGGGCCGCCAGGCGGCCCCACCACTTCAACCCAGCTCTACGATCTCGTAGCCATGGGTGATCTCCACACCCGCACGATCGAGCATGATCGATGCCGAGCAATACTTCTCGGCCGACAGCTCAACCGCTCGCTTGACCTGCGCCTCTTTGAGGCCACGGCCCTTGACCACGAAGTTCAGGTGGATTTTGGTGAATACCTTCGGATCTTCGCTGGCGCGCTCAGCCTCCAGAAAAGCTTCGCAGCTTTCCACCGCCTGTCGGGATTTCTTCAGGATGCTGACCACATCGAAACTGCTGCAGCCACCCAGGCCGAGCAGCAGCATCTCCATCGGGCGTACGCCCAGGTTACGACCGCCAGCCTCGGGAGGACCGTCCATGACCACGACATGCCCACTCCCCGACTCACCGAGGAACATGGCCTCACCGGCCCACTGGATGCGTGCCTTCATCTATCCGGACTCCTGATTTCGTAAAAGGTCGTCAGCTTAGACCTTGTAGCGCTGTCGGAAAAGCTCAAGACGTTGGGGTTTCATGCCGATAAAGCCGAAGTGTCTGATAAGCTGACGCCAAATCACTGGCGCCCGCCGTCAGAAACCTCCTACAAAAATGCCTCTGCGTCGCTCGAACAGGATTTTCGTGATGGTAGCCTCAGCACTCCCTGCCAAGATCAAGAATATCGACAAGCTGCTGGTGCACTGCCAACGCCGCCGCTATGCCGCCAAGAGCAACATCATCTGCGTCGGCGACCGGGCCGAGACGCTGTCGTTCATCGTCAAGGGATCGGTGACCATCCTGATCGAGGACGACGAAGGTCATGAGATGATCATCGCCTACCTCAACAATGGTGACTTCTTCGGTGAACTGGGGTTGTTCGAACCAGCGGGCCCCGAACAGCAGCGCAGCGCCTGGGTACGGGCCAAGACCGAGTGCGAAGTGGCCGAGATCAGCTACGACAAGTTCCGCGAGCTGGCCCGTCACGATCCGGACATTCTCTACGCCCTTGGCAGCCAGATGGCCCAGCGCCTGCGCAACACTACGCGCAAGGTCGGAGACCTGGCCTTCTTCGACGTCACCGGCCGCGTCGCCCGTTGTCTGCTCGACCTGTGCAAGCAGCCAGATGCCATGACCCACCCCGACGGCATGCAGATCAAGATCACCCGTCAGGAGATCGGGCGGATCGTCGGCTGTTCGCGCGAGATGGTCGGCCGGGTGCTCAAGGATCTTGAAGAACGTAGCCTGGTGCAGGTCAAGGGCAAGACCATGGTGGTCTACGGCACCCGTTAATCCTTGGGCAGCGCCGCGATCACCTCGGCGTAGGCTTGGGACAGCCGTTCGAACCAAGGGGCTGCGGGCACCACTTCATGCAAGGCAATATGGCTGTCGGCGCGGCAACGTTGCTCAAGCCCACAGCAGTCGTTGAAGCGGTTGACCGCCGCCACCATCGACTCGCGCTCGTTTTCCAGCAGCAGCGCGCCATGCACCAGCACCACCGGGCGCTTGCCGCCCAGCCCCTGGCGCCAGCGCTGGGCAGTGCCGACCAGCTTGCGGCCGTTGAGATTGACGTTGTAGCGACCATCGCAGAACGCACCGTCGATCTCCCCGACCGACGCCACACCCCCCCATTCGCGCAAGACATCGCACAGCGGCAGGCACAGGCGCTCGTAAGCGTTCTCGATACGCCCGTGGTCACCTTCGCTGCGCGGTGCGACGTAGACCAGCGCCACGTTCACCGTCGAATGGGACTGCGGCACCGGCTCTCCACCGGTTTCACGCAGCAACACCGGCCAGCCAGCGATCGCCAGCTCGGCACAGGCGGCTTCGAAGTTGTCGAGACGACTCATTCGTCGCGGCATGACCAGAGCATGATCGGTGGGGCGCCAGAACAGCACGCCGGACTCACGCTCGCCACGGCAGACGGCGGCGAGCAGCTCCTGTTCGGCATGCAGGCCCTGTTCGACGGTGAGGGCCAGGGGTTGATCGGTCATTGATCCACCTTGGAAATCTGGTTCACTGGCCCACGAAAGGGCCAGAACAGTCATACAAAAAAGCCGGCATCAAGCCGGCTTCGTTTTTTGATCAGTCCAGAGGCTGAACAGTCTTCTTCACCTGATCCGGGAAGAACAGCCTCTGCAGCTCCAACCCCGGCTGCTCGGCGCGCATGAAGGCTTCGCCCACCAGGAACGAATACACCTCGTTGATTTCCATCAGCTCCACGTCGGCGCGGTTGAGGATACCGCTCTCGGTGACCGCCAGGCGGTCACGCGGAATGCGCGGCAGCAAGTCGAGGGTGGTGTCCAGGCTGACCTCGAAGGTGTGCAGATTGCGGTTGTTGACCCCCACCAGCGGCGTGTCGAGGGTTTTCAGCGCACGCTCGAGCTCATCGCCATCGTGTACCTCCACCAGCACGTCGAGACCGACATCCTTGGCGGTGGCGGCCAGCTCGGCCATCTTCACATCGTCCAGTGCCGAGACGATCAGCAGCACGCAGTCGGCGCCCAGGGCGCGGGCTTCGACGATCTGGTAGGGATCGACCATGAAGTCCTTGCGGATCACCGGCAACGACACGGCAGCACGGGCCTGTTGCAGATACTCGTCAGCGCCCTGGAAGTAATCCACGTCGGTGAGTACCGACAGGCAGGTGGCGCCGCCCTTCTCGTAGCTCACCGCGATTTCGGCAGGCACGAAGTGCTCGCGGATCACGCCCTTGCTCGGCGAGGCCCTCTTGATCTCAGCGATGACCGCAGGCTGCTTGCGCTTGGCCTGTTCGATCAAGGCGTTGGCGAAGCCGCGGGGAGCATCGGCGCCCTTGGCCAGACGCTCCAGTTCGGCGAGGCTTACGCGCGCGCTGCGCTCGGCCACTTCCTGAAACTTGCGGGCAATGATCCTTTCCAGCACCGTCGGTACGCTCATGCTCCGTTCTCCTGCTTGAATACCGCGGTAAAGGCGCCCAGCTCCTGGAGTTTTTCCCAGGCAAGGCCGGTGTGCAGCACATCGTGGGCGAGTTCGACGCCCGACTTCAGGCTCATCGCATGGTCGGCGGCATACAGCGCGGCGCCAGCGTTGAGCACGATCATTTCGGCAGCTTTCTGGCCGTTTTCGGTCTTGCGTCGGCCCAGGGCGTCACGAATCAGCGCCAGCGAAGCCTGTGGGTCCTCGACCGCCAGGCCATGCAGGCTCTGGCTCTTCATGCCAAGGTCTTCCGGTTCGACCCAGTATTCGGTGATCTCACCGTTCTTCAATTCCGCGACGAAGGTCGGCGCGGCCAGGCTGAATTCGTCCAGGCCATCCTTGGAGTGCACCACCAGCACATGCTTGCTGCCCAGGCGCTGCAACACTTCGGCGAGAGGGCGGCACAGGGCCTGGGTGAATACACCAACCACCTGGTGCTTCACACCGGCCGGATTCGTAAGCGGGCCGAGCATGTTGAAGAGCGTACGCAGGCCCAGGTCGCGGCGCGGGCCGGCAGCATGCTTCATTGCACTGTGGTGGGTCTGGGCGAACATGAAACCGATCCCCAGGCTATCGATGCAGCGGGCCACCTGCACTGGCGTAAGGTTCAGGTAGATACCGGCCGCCTCCAGCAGGTCGGCGCTGCCGCTCTTGCCGGACACCGCGCGGTTGCCGTGCTTGGCCACCGGGCAACCGGCCGCGGCGAGCACGAAGGCCGAAGCCGTGGAAACGTTGAAGATGTTGGCCCCGTCGCCGCCAGTGCCGACGATGTCGACCACGCCGTCGAGGCTCTTGAGCTCGACCTTGTCGGCCAGCTCACGCATGACCGAAACGGCGCCGACGATCTCGTCGATGCTCTCGCTCTTCATGCGCATGCCCATCAGAAAGGCGCCGATCTGCGCCTCGGTGCATTGTCCGGTCATGATCTGACGCATGACATCGCGCATTTCGTCTGTGGACAGGTCCAGGTGGCCGACGATGCGGCTCAGCGCGCTCTTGATATCCATGATCGATCCTTAGCGGCGGCCGCCGGTCTGCTTGAGGAAGTTGGCGAACAGCTCGTGGCCCTGCTCGGTGAGGATGGACTCGGGGTGGAACTGCACCCCTTCGATGTTCAAGGTCTTGTGGCGCAGGCCCATGATCTCGTCGACCGAACCGTCTGCATGGGCAGTCCAGGCGGTGACTTCGAGGCAGTCCGGCAGGGTTTCGCGCTTGACCACCAGAGAATGGTAGCGGGTCACGGTCAACGGGTTGTTCAGGCCGGCGAACACACCCAGGTCGCGGTGGAACACCGGGCTGGTCTTGCCATGCATGACCTGGCGGGCCCGCACCACATCACCGCCATACGCCTGGCCGATGGACTGGTGGCCCAGGCACACACCGAGGATCGGCAGCTTGCCGGCAAAGTGCAGGATGGCCTCGATGGAAACGCCTGCCTCGCTGGGCGTGCAAGGGCCGGGCGAGACGACGATGCGCTCCGGGTTGAGGGCTTCGATCTGGGCGATGGTCAGTTCGTCGTTGCGAATGACCTTGACCTCGGCACCCAACTCGCCGAGGTACTGGACGACGTTGTAGGTGAAGGAGTCGTAATTGTCGATCATCAGTAACATCTGGGCTCAACCTCTTGAATCTACTGACTGTGCTTTCGAACCTTCCTGCCTCGACCATGGGCGCGGCTCTACCGCGACAGCGAAGATGGAACGACAGGAGGGCAAACGGGGGCGGGCCGGACAGGACCGGCAGGAGAAAGAGTCAGGCGCGCCAACGCCAACGGGCGTGAGCCTTGATAACGCGCATCAGGAGTTTGCTGACGATCAACACGGGGTAGTTCTCGCTCATACGTCCCGGCACAGTAGCCTACCGCGACGACAGGCGCAATACGCCGCAAATACTGGGGAACGAACGGACTGCGCGCTTTTTTGCTAAGGTCTTCGGGCTTGTCTCCATAAAAACAATGAAAAGGAACTTCCACATGCGACAGCCACCTTTCCTGCGCACGGCCCTGTGCCTGCTCACCCTCGCCTGCAGCCAGGCCATGGCGGCGCCCTCGCCGTACTCTTCGCTGATCGTATTCGGCGACAGCCTGAGCGATGCAGGGCAGTTCCCTGACCTCACCGGTGGCACGCCAGGCATGCGCTTCACCAATCGCGATGCGAACGGCAACTATGCCCCGGTATCGCCCATGATCCTTGGCGGGAAGCTGGGCTTTTCCGACACGGAACTGGGCCCATCCACCTCGCTGGTCAATCTTGTGCAAGGTCGCCCCGACGGCAACAACTGGGCCGTCGGCGGCTACACGACACAGCAGATCCTCGACTCGATCACCGACACCTCCGAGGCGGTCATTCCACCCGGGCGCCCTGGCGCAGGTCTCGTCCTGCGTGAGCGCCCCGGCTACCTGGCCAACGGCTTGCGAGCCGACCCGAATGCGCTCTACTACGTCACCGGTGGCGGTAATGACTTCCTGCAGGGGCAGGTCAACAGCCCCGCCGATGCCGCCGCCGCTGGCGCCCGGCTGGCCGCCAGTGCCCAGGCCCTGCAGCAGGGCGGAGCGCGCTACATCATGGTGTGGCTGCTGCCCGACCTGGGGCAGACCCCGAATTTCAGCGGTACGCCGCAGCAGGGCCCGCTGTCGCAGCTCTCGGGCGTATTCAACCAGTCGCTACTGAACCAATTGCGCCAGATCGACGCTGAAATCATCCCGCTGAACATCCCCACCCTGCTCGGCGAAGCGCTGCGCAGCCCGGCGGAGTTCGGCCTGGCCGCAGACCAGAACCTGGTCGGCACTTGCTACAGCGGCGACAGCTGCGTGCAAAACCCGGTCTATGGCGCCAACGGCACCAACCCCGACCCAACCCGGCTGCTGTTCAACGACTCGGTACACCCAACCATCGCTGGCCAGCAACTGATCGCCGACTACGCCTACTCCATCCTCGCCGCCCCTTGGGAACTGACGCTGCTTCCGGAAATGGCCCACGCCAGCCTGCGCGCCCATCAGGATGAGCTGCGCAACCAGTGGCAGACACCCTGGCAGGCAGTTGGTCAGTGGCAAGCCTTCGTCGCCACTGGCGCCCAGGATCTGGACTTCGGCAGCCAGCGCAGTTCGGCAAGTGGCGATGGCCGCGGTTACAACCTGACCCTCGGCGGCAGCTACCGGCTCGATGATGCGTGGCGCGTCGGCCTGGCAGCCGGCGTCTACAGACAGAAACTGGAGGCAGGCCAACAGGACTCGGACTACAAGCTCGACAGCTACCTGGCCAGTGCCTTCGCCCAGTTCCGCGAGAACCGCTGGTGGGCCGATGCGACGCTGACTGCCGGGCAGCTGGACTACAGCGATCTCAAACGCAGCTTCGCCCTGGGTGCCAGCGAGCGTACCGAAAAAGGCGATACCGATGGCGAGGCCTGGGCCATCAGCGGGCGACTGGGCTACAACCTGGCCGCCGACGCGAGCAGCTGGCAATTGGCGCCGTTCATCAGCGCTGACTATGCGCGAGTCAAGGTCGATGGCTATGACGAGAAGAGCGGACGCTCCACGGCCCTGGCTTTCGACGACCAGGACCGCAAATCCCGCCGCCTGGGTGCAGGACTGCTGGGCAGTGTGCAAGTGCTGCCGAGCACGCGGTTGTTCGCTGAGGTCGCGCGCGAGCACGAGTTCGAGGATGACCGCCAGGACCTGACCATGCACCTGACCACCCTGCCGGGCAACGACTTCACCCTCGCCGGCTACACGCCGCACAGCAACCTGACCCGCGCGAGCCTGGGCCTCAGCCATGAACTGGTGCCGGGGGTGAACCTGCGGGGCAATTACAACTGGCGCAAGAGTGATGAGCTGCGTCAGCAGGGAGTCAGTCTGGCGGTGAGCCTGGACTTTTGAGGGTTAACCCGTCGCGGTGCCAGCCCGCTCCTACAGAAATTGCAGTGAACCTGTAGGAGCGGGCTGGCCCCGCGATGGGCTGCGCAGCAGCCCACTCACACCACCAAAAAAACGGCGCTCATCAGAGCGCCGTTTTTTCATCCATCAGCCGCGCGGCGTCTGCTCGGCCAGCGCCACGGCACGGAACATCGCCCGACGCTTGTTGATGGTCTCTTCCCACTCCAGTGCCGGTACCGAGTCGGCCACGATGCCGCCACCGGCCTGCACGTGCAGTTCGCCGTCCTTGATCACCGCAGTACGGATGGCAATGGCGGTGTCCATGTTGCCGTTCCAGGCAAAGTAACCCACTGCACCACCATAGACACCCCGCTTGACCGGCTCCAGCTCGTCGATGATCTCCATCGCCCGGATCTTCGGCGCGCCCGACAAGGTGCCGGCCGGCAGGATCGCACGCAGTGCGTCCATCGCCGTCAGCCCCTCGGCCAACTCGCCGGTGACGTTCGAGACGATATGCATGACGTTCGAATAACGCTCGATCACCATTTTCTCGGTCAGGCGCACGCTGCCCGTGGACGACACACGCCCCACATCGTTGCGCCCCAGGTCGATCAGCATCAGGTGCTCGGCGATTTCCTTGTCGTCCGACAGCAGGTCGTCTTCCAGCGCACGGTCGGCCTCTTCGTTGGCGCCGCGCGGGCGGGTGCCGGCGATCGGACGTACGGTGACCAGATTATCCTCGACCCGCACCAGCACTTCCGGCGAGCTGCCGACCACATGGAAGTCGCCGAAGTTGAAGAAGTACATGTAGGGGGTCGGGTTGAAGCAGCGCAGCGCCCGGTACAGGTCGATGGGCGCAGCCTTGAAGTCGATGGACATGCGCTGCGACGGCACGACCTGCATGCAGTCGCCAGCGAGGATGTATTCCTTGATCCGCCCGACCGCATTCTCGTAGTCGTCCCGGGTGTAGCTGGAGCGGAATTCAGGCTCAGCGGCCATCGGCCCGCTGAGGTCCAGCCCCCGACGCGGGGTGATTGGCTGGCGCAGCTTGTCGAGCAAGCCATCCAGACGCGCCTTGCCCTGCTCGAACGCCTGCGCTTCGGACGGGTCGACCAGCACGATCGCGTGCATCTTGCCGGCCAGGTTGTCGAACACCACCACGGCGTCGGAGACCATCAGCAGAATGTCCGGCACCCCCAGCGGATCCGGGTTCGGGCAGGCGCCCAGGCGCTTCTCGACATAGCGCACGCAGTCATAGCCGAAATAGCCGACCAGGCCACCATTGAAGCGCGGCAGTCCAGGAATGTCGGCGACCTTGTAGCGGTCCTTGAACGACTCGACGAATGCCAGTGGATCCTCGACCTCGTGGCTCTCTACCTCGACGCCATCGTGCAGGATGCTCACCCGGTAGCCGTGCACGCGCATCACCGTGCGCGAAGGCAGGCCGATCATCGAATAGCGCCCCCACTTCTCCCCGCCCTGCACGGACTCGAGCAGATAAGAGTTGGCCTGGTCGGCAAGCTTCAGGTAGATCGACAGCGGCGTATCGAAGTCGGCCAGGGTTTCACAGGCCAGGGGAATGCGGTTGTAGCCGGCAGCGGCCAGGCGCAGGAATTCTTCGCGGGTCATGGGTAGCCTCGTGGCAAGCAGCAATGGGTTCGGGCAAGCGGACGGGCCGGCAGGCGCCGGCGAGCGGGAGTCAGGCGCGCCAGCGCCAACGGGCCAGGGCCTTGATGACTTTCATCCAGAATTTGCCGGTAACACCCACAGTGGAGTCTCTGTCTTGGGAGGCTTGAAGGTCCGCCCACGTTATCCCAGTGTCGGTGACTAAGCAACCGGGCAACAGCAGGCGCAGATCGTCGAGTACCAGGCTCGGCGACTCCTCGTCGATCGGCCGACCGTGGTTGTAGCCGTAGGTCAGGCCGACGCTCTTGACCCCCGCCGCCCTGGCCGCCTGCACGTCACTGCGCGAATCGCCGACGAACAGCGACTGCTCGGGCGCGATGCCGGCCATCTTCATGACGAACAGCAACGCCGCCGGGTCGGGTTTCTTCTGTGGCAGGGTGTCGCCACCGATGATCCAGCGGAAATAGCGACCGATCTTCATCTGGTCCAGCAACGGCCCGACAAAGCGTTCGGGCTTGTTGGTGATCAGCGCCATCTCCACGCCCTGCTTGCGCAACCAGCGCAAGGTGTCGCGCACGCCTGGGTAGACCACGGTCAGCTCATGGCTTTCGCCATAAGCTTCCATGAACAGTGCCAGCGCACGCTCAGCCAGTTGCGCATCGACGGCATCGTGCTCGATGCCGCCGGCCAGGGCGCGGCGCACCAGCACCTCGGCACCGTTGCCCACCCACTGGCGCACGGCATCCAGCCCTGCGGCCGGGCGCCCCAGTTCGAGCAGCATGCGGTCCACGGCGGCGGCCAGGTCCGGTACCGAATCGATCAACGTACCGTCCAGATCGAACATCACCAGCCTGGGCAGCGTCCCGGGGAACAGCTGCTCGAAGCCACTCATGGGCGGGCCTGGGCCAGTTCGGCGCGCATCTTGGCGATCACTTCCTGGTAGTCCGGGGCGTTGAAGATCGCCGAGCCGGCAACGAAGGTGTCGGCGCCGGCAGCGGCGATTTCACGGATGTTGCCGACGTTGACGCCGCCATCGATCTCCAGGCGGATATCGCGCCCGCTGGCATCGATCAGCGCGCGGGCTTCGCGCAGCTTGTCGAGGGTGCCTGGGATGAACTTCTGCCCGCCGAAGCCGGGGTTGACGCTCATCAGCAGGACCATGTCGACCTTGTCCATCACGTATTTCAGTGCGTCCAGGCTGGTGGCCGGGTTGAATACCAGGCCGGCCTTGCAGCCGCCGTCCTTGATCAGTTGCAGTGAACGGTCGATGTGTTGCGACGCTTCCGGGTGGAAGGTGATGTAGGTAGCGCCGGCCTCGATGAAGTCGCCGATGATGCGGTCGACCGGGCTGACCATCAGGTGCACATCGATCGGCGCGGTCACGCCGTACTTGCGCAGTGCCGTGCAGACCATCGGACCGATGGTCAGGTTGGGCACGTAGTGGTTGTCCATGACATCGAAGTGGACGATGTCGGCCCCGGCGGCCAGAACCTTGTCGACGTCCTCGCCCAGACGGGCGAAATCGGCGGAAAGAATGGAGGGGGCAATAGCGTAGGGCTGCATGGCGCACCTATGTGGTGGAAATCACGGTGGCGCGCATTGTAACTCAGGGAAGTGGACGGGGGCTGATTGGTATCAATTGGTGTCGAACGGTGCACGGAACCGGGGTTGTCTGTACCGGCCTCATCGCGGGGCAAGCCCGCCCCTACCAGTACAGCGCTGCCCTCATGAACGGCGGGGCAACTGTGGGAGCGGGCTTGCCCCGCGATGAGGCCGGTGCAGCTGCCGCAGGATCAGGTCGGCTGCTGGGTCCGCAACTTCTCGCTGCGTCCGCGCAACCACTCCAGGGTCAGCAGCAGGATTACCGAAAACGCAATCAGCAACGTGGCCGCCGCCGCAATGGTCGGGCTGAGGTTCTCGCGAATGCCACTGAACATCTGCCGCGGCAAGGTGGCCTGCTCGGGGCCAGCGAGGAACAGCGTCACCACCACCTCATCGAAGGACGTGGCAAAGGCGAACAGCGCTCCGGAAATCACGCCCGGCGCAATCAGCGGCAAGGTCACCCGACGGAAGGTCAGCAAGGGCGAGGCGCCGAGGCTGGCCGCGGCGCGCACCAGGTTGTAGTTGAACCCCTGCAGGGTCGCCGACACGGTGATGATCACGAACGGCACGCCCAGCACCGCGTGCACCAGGATCAACGAAATGAAGCTGTTACCCATCCCCAGCGGCGCGAAGAACAAGTAGCTGGCCACACCGATGATCACCACCGGCACCACCATCGGCGAAATCACCAGCGCCATCACCAGCGACTTGCCGGGGAAGTCGCCGCGGGTCAGGCCGATCGCGGCCAGGGTGCCGAACACCATGGCCAGTACCGTGGCCGCCGGAGCGACGATGATGCTGTTCTTCAGCGCGCGCATCCACTCGGCAGAGGCGAAGAAGTCCTGATACCACTGCAGCGAAAAGCCCTGCAGCGGGTACACCAGGAAGCTGCCGCTGTTGAACGACAGCGGAATGATCACCAGCACCGGCAAGACCAGGAACAACAGGATCAGGCCGCAGAGAATGCGCAGGCTGTAGAACCAGACCCGCTCCACGGGCGACATGTAAGGGCTCAGCATGACAAGGCTCCTCAGCTCAGGCGCAGGCGGCTGGCACCGACCAGCCAGCTATAGATCAGGTACAGCAGCACGGTTGCCAGCAACAGCAACCCGCCCAGGGCCGTGGCCATGCCCCAGTTGATGCTGGTGTTGGTATAGAAGGCGACGAAGTAACTGACCATCTGGTCGTTCGGGCTGCCCAGCAGGGCCGGGGTGATGTAGTAGCCGATGGCAAGGATGAACACCAATAGGCAGCCGGCGCCGACACCGGCGTAAGTCTGCGGGAAGTACACCCGCCAGAAGCTGGCAAACGGATGACAGCCCAGCGAGATCGCCGCACGCATGTAGCTGGGCGAAATACCCTTCATCACGCTGTACAACGGCAGGATCATGAACGGCAGCAGGATGTGCACCATGGAGATGTAGACCCCGGTGCGGTTGAACACCAGCTCCAGCGGCTGATCGATGATGCCAATGGCCATCAGCGCGCTGTTGATCAGGCCGCCAGACTGCAACAGCACGATCCACGCCGCCACCCGCACCAGGATCGAAGTCCAGAACGGCAACAACACCAGGATCATCAACAGGTTGCTCTGCCGGGTCGGCAGGTTGGCCAGCAGGTAGGCGAGCGGATAGGCCAGCACCAGGCAGATCACGGTGATCACCACCCCCATCCACAGGGTGCGGGCAAAAATGTCCAGATAAATGGCCTGGTCAGGGGTGGTCTTGGCCAGTTCGCCCAGATCATCGATGCGGTGATCCAGCGAGGCCAGCAGATAGAAAGGTGTCACCTCACTGGTGTTACGGCGAATTGCCTGCCAGTAGGCCGGGTCGCCCCAGCGCTCATCAAGGGTTTGCAGGGCGTCTTTATAGGAAGCCGGTTCGGTCTTGAACGGCAGTGCACGTGCTGTCTTGGACAGCAGGCTGCGGTAGCCGGCCAGCTCCATGTTCAGGCGCTTGGAAAGCTCTCCCAGGGTCTGGTTCTTGCGCGATTCGGCCAGGTCCTCGCTGAGGGCCTTGTACACCGCCTCGTCGGGCAGGCTCTTGCCATCCCACTGCAACACGGCGTCGACGGTGCGCGGAAGGCCTGCTACCACCTCAGGGTTTTCGACGCTCTTGTACAACAGTGCGGCGATCGGCACGAGGAACACCAGCAGCAGGAACAGCGCCAGCGGCGCGATCAACGCCTGGGCCTTCCAGCGGTTGACCCGTTCGGCGCGCTTGAGGCGCTGTTTGAGACTTGGACCTGCGCCTTCATTCAGGGGCACTGCAATGGCCATGGCGAACTCCGAAAAACACAGAAAACGAGGGAGCGCCGGTCAAACCCCGGCGCTCCTTTGAGGCGCGTTACTTCTTCGCAGCCCAGGCGTTGAAGCGCTGCTCCAACTGCTCGCTGTTGTCGGCCCAGAAGGCCACGTCGATCTGCACCTGGTTGGCGATGTTCTCGGGCGTGGTCGGCATGTCCTTCTTCACATCGTCCGACAGCAGTTCGATGGCCTTGGAGTTGGCAGGGCCGTAGGCGATGTTCTCGGAGTAGATCTTCTGCTGTGCCGGTTGCACGGTATAGGCGATGAACTTCTTCGCCTCTTCCACGTTCTTCGCACCCTTCGGAATGGCCCAGGCGTCGAAGTCGTAGATCCCGCCGTTCCACACCACTTTCAGGTTGCTGTCCTTCTGTACCGCAGCGATCCGGCCGTTGTAGGCCGAGCTCATGACCACGTCACCCGAGGCCAGGTACTGCGGCGGCTGGGCGCCGGCTTCCCACCACTGGATGTTCGGCTTGAGCTCGTCGAGCTTCTTGAAGGCTCGGTCTACACCGGCTTTGGTCTGCAGCACCGAGTACACATCTTTGGGCGCTACGCCGTCGGCCATCAGGGCGAATTCCAAGGTGTACTTGGCACCCTTGCGCAGGCCACGCTTGCCGGGGAATTTCTTGGTGTCCCAGAAATCGGCCCAACTGGTGGGCGCGGTCTGGAGCTTGTCAGCGTTGTAGGCCAGCACCGTGGACCACACGAAGAAGCCTACGCCGCAGCCCTGGATCGCACCGGGTACGTAGTCGGCCGCGTTGCCGAACGGCGCGGGGTCGAGTTCCTCGAACAGGCCTTCCTGGCAACCGCGCTCCAGCTCTGGCGACTCCACCTCGACCAGGTCCCACGACACGCTCTTGGTATCGACCATGGCTTTGACCTTGGCCATCTCGCCGTTGTACTCCCCGGCGACGATCTTGCCCTTGCCGGCCTTTTCCCACGGCTCGTAGAACGCCTTGACCTGGGCCGCCTTGTTGGCACCGCCGAACGACACCACGGTGAGGTCCGCGGCCAGGGCCTGCCCCGCGGTAAACAGCCCCAGGGCCAGGGCGGTCAGTTTCAACTGCTTGCGCATTATTATTCTCTCCACAGTACAGGGTTGGTGAAGCAATCGATCAGTGGGCTTCGGCAATCGGGTCGAGCGCACGGGCGTGCTCCACCTGCCAGCCAAGCGGTACCACATCGCCCACGGCCAGGGCCGGGTCGAGCTCGGCGATTGGCTGCTTCACGAAGAAGTCGGCCTTGCCGCAGACTTCCAGGCGCACCCGCACGTGGTCGCCCAGGTAGATGAACTCGGCCACGCGGCCGGAGAAACGGTTGACGCAGTGCTCGCTGTGGCCGTTGAGCCGCACGCGCTCCGGGCGGATCGACAGGGTCACCGGCTCGCCGGCCTGGCCGACGTTCACTGCCAGCGCCTCGACCTTCTCGCCACGTGCCAGTTGCACCTGGCAGCGCTCGCCGTTGCGCGCCAGCAGAGTGCCGTTGATGCGGTTGTTCTCGCCGATGAAGTTGGCGACGAAAGTGTTGGCGGGCTCTTCGTAGAGGGTGCGCGGGTCGGCGATCTGCTGGATCTCGCCCTGGTGGAACACCGCCACGCGGTCGGACATGGTCAGCGCCTCGCCCTGGTCGTGGGTGACATAGACCACGGTCACGCCCAGGCGCTGGTGGATATGCTTGATCTCCATCTGCATGTGTTCGCGCAACTGCTTGTCGAGCGCCCCGAGCGGCTCGTCCATCAACACCAGTTGCGGCTCGAACACCAGCGCTCGCGCCAGCGCCACACGCTGCTGCTGACCGCCGGAAAGCTGACCGGGGTAGCGCTTGGCGAAGCTGTCGAGCTGGACCATGTTGAGCACACGCTTGACCCGCTCGCTGATGTCGGTCTTGCTCAGGTTGCGCACACTCAGGGGGAAAGCCAGGTTCTCGGCCACGGTCATGTGCGGGAACAGCGCATAGTTCTGGAACACCATGCCGATGTCGCGCTTGTGCGGTGGCACGTTGTTGATCGAGCGCCCGGCCAGCTGGATCTCACCGGCGGTGGGGGTCTCGAAACCGGCCAGCATCATCAGGCTGGTGGTCTTGCCCGAACCGGAAGGGCCAAGCAGGGTGAGGAACTCGCCCTTGCGGATGTCGAGGTTGAGGTCCTTGACGATCAGCGATTCGCCGTCGTAGCTCTTCTGCACACCACGGAAGCTGACCAGCGTCTCGTTCGAATTCGCCTCGCTCATGCCCTGCACCTTCTTGTTGGAATGACTGCGTAGGCAAAAGACTAGAAGAACGGCAAAGCCCCGGAAATCGGGGGTGCTGAGAGAATGCCATCATCCAGATGGAAGAGTTGTTGTAGGGATTGCCCTACAAGGATGACGCGATTGGAATACTCCTCATCCCGACACCTCCAACCCTGTGGGAGCGGGCTTGCCCGCGAAGAGGTCGACACAGACACAGAGATCGACAGGCAGGGACCTTTCGCGGGCAAGCCCGCTCCCACAGATGCATGTCGCAATCAGACCAGCTTGTGCTCCATGGCGTACTTCACCAGTTCGGCCAGCGAATTGACCTTGAGCTTCTGCATCAACCGCGCCTTGTGGGTACTGATGGTCTTGCTCGACAGCGCCAACTGCTGGGCGATGTCGTTGACGTTGGCCCCCTGGGCCAGGCGTTCGAACACCGAGAACTCCCGCTCCGACAGCAGTGTGTGCAGCGGCCGGGTCTCGGTCAGGCCCACCTCGAAGACCATGCGGTCGGCCAGCACCGGGTCGATGTAGCGACCACCACCGGCGACGCGGCGGATCGCGGTCAGCAGCAGCGCCGGGTCGCTATCCTTGGTCGCATAGCCAGCCGCCCCCGCCTTGAGCGCGCGTGCTGCCATCTGTGCTTCATCGTGCATCGACAGCACCAGGATGGCTGGCGGACTGTTCAGCGCGCGGATCCGCGGAATCGCCTCCAGGCCGTTGACGCCCGGCATCGAGATATCCAGCAGCACCACCTCGCAGGGGGTATGGCGCAGCGTTTCGAGCAACTGCTCGCCATTGCCGGCCTCGCCCGCTACCAGCATGTCCTTGGCCAGGCCGATCAATTGCTTGATGCCCTCGCGGACGATGGTGTGGTCTTCAGCCACCAACACTCGAATCAAGGTGTTTCTCCTAATAAAGAGGGATGGCCACGCTCAGGCTGGTGCCCTCGCCCGGCTCGCTTTCCAGGATCACGCTGCCGCCCAGCATCAGCACCCGCTCACGCACGCCGACCAGGCCGAACGAGGTGGGCCGTGACTGAGCGGGGCTGAAGCCGGCACCGTCGTCGATCACCGTCATGCGTAGCCAGTCATTTTCATGCTTGAGCTCGATTTGCACCGTGTGCGCCCTGGCATGGCGCATGACATTGGTCAGCGCCTCCTGCAGGATGCGGAACAGTCCAGTGGCCTTGGCATCGCTCAATGCTGGCAGATTATCCGGCACCTGCACCAGGCAGGGAATCTGCGTGCGCGCCTCGAAGCGCCGGGCCTGCCATTCGATGGCCGAGGCGATCCCGGCATCGAGGATCGGCGGACGCAACGCCGTGGCCACATCGCGCACCAGCTGGAACAACTGGGCGATCAGGCGCTTCATGCTGGTAAGCCGCTCGTTGAGCCCCGGGTCGAGCTCGGCGAAAGCCAGCTCGCACATCGAAACTTCCAACTTGAGCACAGTGAGCATCTGCCCGAGCTCATCGTGCACTTCACGGGCGATCCGCGCCTTCTCCTCCTCACGCACACTCTCCAGGTGCGCCGACAACTCACGCAGTTGCTCCTGGGAGCGCGCCAGTTCCAGCTCGACCCGTTTGCTCTGGGTGATATCCCAGACAATGCCGTCCCACACCACCCGGCCATCGGCCTGACGCCGGGCGCTGGCCTTGATGTCGGCCCAGCGCTGCAGACCTTCGCGGGTGAGAATGCGGCCCTGCCAGGACCAGTCGCGGTCATTGGCCAGCGCCAGGTCCTGGACCCGGTGATAGTCGGCGCGGTCATCGGGGTGGACCAGATTGCGCAGCCCCATGTCCGCCTGCTGGATCTGGGCGGGGGCATAGCCGACCAGCGCCTCGCTGCCCTCACTGACATAGGGAAACTCCGGCTCGCCCTCGGCAGGATCACGCTCCAGGCGAAAGACCAGGCCCGGCACGTTGCCCGCGATACCCTTGAGCCGCGCCTCGCTCTCGCGCAGGGCCGCCAGGGCGCGGCGGCGCTCGGTGACATCGGTGATGAACACCACCAGGTATTCGGCATCACGAAAACGCAGAAAGCTCAGTGACAGCTCCACCGGCAGCAAGCTGCCATCGGCACGACGGCACAGGGTCTCGAACGCTTGTGCCCCACTGTCGCCCGTGCGCGCACGCTTCCACAACTCCAGCCAGCGGTCCATGTGCAGGCTCGGCTCGATATCGATCAGCGGTCGCTCGAGCAGTTCGCCCTCACCATGGCCGAGCATGCGCTCGGCAGCATGATTGGCGTAGCGCACGTGGCTGTCCCAATGCACCCAGAGGATGCCGACGGTGCTCTGGTCGATGGAAAACTGGCTCAGCCGCAGTGCCTCTTCACGGGCCTGGCGTTCGAGCAGGCTCTCGCGCACGCTCAGCAGGCTCCGCTCGAGTCGGCGCTGCTGGCGACGCTGCATCGCCAGGGTGGCCAGCGCGCAGAGCAGCAACAAGCCGAACAACAACGCAAGGTT
Organism: Pseudomonas sp. MNR3A; assembly: GCF_009650575.1. Lineage (NCBI taxonomy): Bacteria > Pseudomonadati > Pseudomonadota > Gammaproteobacteria > Pseudomonadales > Pseudomonadaceae > Pseudomonas > Pseudomonas sp. MNR3A. The sequence continues at coordinate 27,317 of NZ_VZZS01000002.1, forward strand.
CTGCCAGAACCCCGCCGAGTCGCTCAGGCGCGGGTACTTCGGTTGCAACCAACGCTGGTGCAACTGCTCCAGTTCCTTGGCAGGCATCGCCTGCAGACCGCGCTCCAGCACGTCGGCCAGCAGCGGCCAATCGCGGCGCGAGCCGATACGCAGCAACTGCGGCAGGCCAATATCGCCCACGACCACCAGGTCGCCGAATTCGCTCTCGCGCGAGAGGCGACTGAGCTGCGCCTCGTCGAGCACGGCGTAGCTGGCTTGCGCACCCAGCACCAACTGCAGCGCCTCGCGCTCATTGGGCACGCCCTGCAGGTTGAGATTGGCGAAGTTGCCACGCAGGTAATCGGCCAGGCTGCCAGGCATGCGCACGGCCACCCGGTCGCTGGCGCCAAGCTGCTCCAAGTCGACCGCCAGCGCACCACTGCGTAGGCCAACCAACAACTGCGGCACACGCATGTAAGGGTCGCTGAACAGCCACAGGCGCAGGCTTGCCGGGGTTTGAGCGAGGCCTGGGGCAAAATCGATCTCGCCAGCCTGCAACGCATGCTCCAAGGCAGCCTGGTCTGGGAAGTTTCGCCAGGTCAGGTCCAGATTCAGAGCCCGCCCCAGCCAGCTCACCAGCTCGACGTTGGCTCCGTACAACTGCTGCAGGCGCCGGTCGAACTGAGCATAGGGTGCTTGCAGCACCAGGCCCACGCGCAGGCTGCGATGGCTGTCGAGCCATTGCTGCTGCGCAGGCTCGAGCACCACCGACGGGGGTGCCGGGGCTTTGGCAAGGGCGATCAAGGGCAGGCACAACCAGCCGATAACCAACAGGCAACGCATTCGCTTCATCGATACGCTCGTCTTGGCAATGACGGCCATCTGCGTGGCCGTCGCGGGCAAATACTATTAGGCTGCCGGTATCATTCTGGCCTTGGGTTGATCCATGTTCATACTTTATCGCACGACGCTGGCCATGTTCTGCCTGGCCTCGGTCCTACCGCTCGCGGCCCATGCCGCCGACCCCGACAAACCTGCCGCGCCGGCTGAAACCACTGCCGTGCGCGCGCCCCTGGCCGAACGCAGCCAGGAAGACGCCCAGGCTCTGGAACGCCTGGTGCCCAAGGCCGAGCAGAAGACCCTGCAGGCCGACGGCGAAAACTTTCTGGCGCTGTGGAAACCGGCCAACGACAGCGCCCCGAAAGGCGCCGTGATCATCGTGCCCGGTGCCGGCGAAACCGCCGACTGGCCCAATGCCGTCGGCCCGCTGCGCAAAAAGTTTCCCGATGTCGGCTGGCACAGCCTGAGCCTCAGCCTGCCGGATCTGCTGGCCGACAGCCCGCAGGCACGCGCCACCGACACACCCGCCGCCCAGCCCGACAAGGTAGAAGGCAAGGGCACCAGTGCCCCGGCCAAGGATACGCCGGACGACGCCAACGCCAATGTCGCCCAGGCCACGGCGGCCGATGCCGATACCGCGCAGGGCACCGACGCCGTGCAGGCCGACGAGCAGAACGACTCGGCCGACGCCACCCGCATCTTCGCCCGCCTCGACGCTGCCGTGGCTTTCGCCCAGCAGCAGAATGCCCACAGCATCGTCTTGATCGGCCATGGCAGCGGTGCGTACTGGGCGGCGCGCTATGTGAGCGAGAAACAGCCACCACAGGTGCAGAAGCTGGCACTGATCTCGGCGCAGACACCGGCACGGGTCGAGCACGACCTGGAAAGCCTGGTGCCGACGCTCAAAGTGCCCACCGCCGACATCTACGTCATGACCCGCACCCGCGATCAGAACGCCGCCAAGCTGCGCCTGCAAGCCAGCAAGCGCGAGAAGGACAGCCAGTATCGGCAGCTGTCGCTGATTGCCATGCCGGGTGCCAGGGCAGCGGAGCAAGAGCAGCTGTTCCGTCGGGTGCGGGGATGGTTGATGCCGCAGGAAGCGCAGTAAGGGGCTGGGTGTGTTGCCCCCTGTGGGAGCAGCGGTTCGCCGCTGCGACTTGCCCGCGACGAATTCACCACCGCACCCTGCCCCTCAAATCCCCCGCCGCTTGCGAATCAGGGCATAAGCCTGATGCAACTCACGCGTGCGCTCGGTCGCTTCACGCACCCGGGCCTCGCTCGCACCATTACCGACCAGCTTGTCCGGGTGATGCCGGCTGACCAGTCGGCGATAGGCCTGCTTGATCCGATCACCGTCGGTATCGACCTCGACGCCCAGCAGTCGCAGTGCCGCGGCATAGGTCATCGCCCCGCCCTCGACCGCAGAACGGCTCGGTTCGTACTCCTGGGACAAGGCCTGCACCTGGTTACGGCTCATGCCCAATTGCTGGCCCCAGTCCAGCAACAGCTCACGCTCGTGCCGCCCCGCCTTGCCATCGGCCCAGACCATGCGCCAGCACGCCCGCAGCGTACCTTCGGCGCCGTGGGGCTGCTGGCCGATACGGCGCAGGTACTGCCCCAGGCGGTCCTTGCCCGACTTGCCGCGGTTGAACGCAGCGATCGCCCGCAAGCGGGCGGGCTCTGCAAGGTCCAGGCGGGTCATTTCCTGACGTGCCTGATAGATATGCCCCTCTGCGACTCGCCCATCACTCTTGGCCAGACGCCCCAACAGCACGAACAGCAACTCTTCGTCGCGCAAGGCCGGACGCCCACCCAGGCGCTCGCGCACATCATCCCATCCCTGCAAGCGCAGACGCCGGTCCATGGCCTGTCCCAGCAAGGCGCCCAGCAAGGCGCCAGGAATGCTGGCCACGGCAAAACCGGCTCCGGCACCAATCACTGTGCTCGGCCACCACATGTCAGGCACGCTCGCCGATCAGGCGCTCGACCTCGGCCAGGCGCTCGAGAGTGCCGACGTCAATCCACTGCCCAGGATAATGCTCACCTGTCACCTGCCCGGCCGCCATTGCCTGGCGCAGCAGCGGCGCGAGCTTGAAGGCGCCGGGCTGGCAGCCTTCGAACAGCTTCGGGTCGAGCACCGACAGGCCACTGAACGTCAGGGTGCCGGGAGCGTCGTCGCCATCGACGACGTGCGTGCCGTCGAGACGGAAGTCGCCACGCCCGTGATGCCCTGGATTGTCCACCAGCACCAGGTGCGCAAGGCCCTGAAGCGGTTGGCACAGGCGCTTGAAGTCGTAATCGGTCCAGACGTCACCGTTGACCAGCAGGAACGGTGCATCCCCCAGCAGCGGCAGCGCCTTGAAGATACCGCCGCCGGTCTCCAGCGGTTCGCCCTCGGGCGAATAGCTGATGCTCAGACCGAAGCGGCTGCCATCGCCCAGGTGATCCTCGATCTGCTGCCCGAGCCAGGCATGGTTGATCACCACATCGCTCACCCCCGCCCTGGCCAAGGCTTCGAGGTGGTACTCGATCAGCGGCTTGCCCGCCGCAGGCACCAGGGGCTTGGGGGTGTGCAAGGTCAGCGGGCGCATGCGCTCGCCCTTGCCTGCCGCCAGGATCATCGCTTTCATGGGTGTGCCCCGGTCTTGAGTTCGCCGATCAGTTGACCGAGCTCGGCCAGCTCAGGGCGACGGGCGATCACTTCATCTATATAGGCAAAGAAACGCGGCACGTCGGTGAGGTAGCGCGGTTTGCCATCGCGGTGACAGATGCGGGCGAAGATGCCGATCACCTTGAGATGGCGCTGTACGCCCATCAGGTCGCTGGCACGCTGGAACTCCTCGAACTCAGGCTGTACCGGAATCCCTGCGGCCTGCGCCTTGTCCCAGTAGCTACGCAACCAGCCATCGACACGTGCTTGCGGCCAACTGAGGAAGGCATCCTTGAACAGGCAAGTGATGTCGTAGGTCACCGGGCCATAGACGGCGTCCTGGAAGTCCAGCACGCCCGGGTTGGGGGCGCTGTGCATGAGGTTGCGCGGCATGTAGTCGCGGTGCACCAGGACCTTGGGCTGGGCCAGGGCGCTGTCGATCAGTTGCTGGCTGATGCGCTGCCAGCTGGCTTGCTGCGCGTCGGTGAAGCTCAGTTTCAGTTCACGCCCGACATACCACTCGGGAAACAGCTCAAGCTCACGGCGCAGCAAGGCGGTGTCGTAGCTCGGCAGCGGCGCTTGCATCGGCAGTTGTTGCTGGGCCAGCAGCGCGTCGATGGCATCGGCAAACAGCGCATCGGCATTGTCGTCGCCGATGATTTCCAGATATGTCTTGCGCCCCAGGTCGCTCAACAGCAGGAAGCCGCGCTCCAGGTCCTGGGCATGGATCACCGGCACGTTGATACCCGCGCTGGCCAGCAAGTGGTCGATGGCGACGAAAGGTGCGCAATTTTCCTGCGGCGGTGGCGCATCCATGATCACGAAACTGTGTCCGCCGCCCTCCCAGCGGAAGTAGCGGCGAAAGCTCGCGTCGCTGCTGGCGGCGGTCAGGTTGCCCGCAGGCACGTCGCCCCAGGCGTTTTCGCGGAAAAGATTCTGAAGCTGTTGTTCGAGCCACACAGTCAGCTGTTGCAGGCGTACATCATGATCAGGCATTACAAGGGTCTCCGACGGCCCCTAGCCGTCAAGCGGGTCATGCTTTATTATCCAGCATCTTTTTCAGACCATCGAGAGGCGTGCGGCCCCACACGCGGGCAGATGGCACGCAGGAAGCCCGGACTAATAAGATGGCATTGAAATCCCCCGCGTTTCGTAGAAAGTTTCCATTGCTGGTGACTGGCGGTCTGCTGGCCCTGCAACCTCTGGCCACATCGTACGTGGTGGCTGCCGAGCAGTTCGACTGCCAAGTGTCCGCCGCCGGTGGTTGGGACTGCAAGCCCAAGACCGCTGCCAGCACTCTGCCGCCGCGCCCTGTGCACGATGGCGCCGCGCTCAGTGGCGGCACCGAGGCCCAGACCGCCGAGGCGGCTGGCAGTGCCGAGCCCAAGCCGGTGCTGGTCACCGAGAGCAAGGGCCGCGCGCTGAAATCGCGCAGCGAAGACTACAGCCATCTGGACTGGGTACCCCGCGAGAAGCTCACCGCTGCGCAACTGGCCGAGACCGGCCCGTATTGCGGCGGCGCGTACATCGAGCCGACCCGTCCGGGCATGAACGACTCCACGCCCAAGGACGAGTCGCCGACCTACCTCAACGCCAAGGTCTCCAAGTACCAGCAGGAGCAGCAGATCGCTACCCTGGCCGGTGACGTGGTCATGCGCCAGGGCAGCATGCAGGCCGAAGCCGACGAAGCCAACCTCTACCAGACCGAGAACCGCGGCGAGCTCAAGGGCAACGTCAAGATTCGCGACAACGGTACGCTGGTGGTGGGCGACCAGGCCGAAGTCCAGCTCGATACTGGCGAAGCCAAGGTCGACAACGCCGAATACGTGATGCACAAGTCGCACATCCGCGGCTCGGCCCTGTACGCCAAGCGTGCCGAAAACGCCATCATCCGCCTCAAGGACGGTACCTATACCACCTGTGAGCCGGGCAGCAACGCATGGCAGCTCAAAGGCAACAACATCACCCTGAACCCGGCCACCGGCTTCGGTACCGGCACCAACGTCACCCTTCGGGTCAAGGATATTCCGGTGTTCTACACACCGTACATCTACTTCCCGATCGACGACCGTCGCCAGTCCGGCTTCCTGCCGCCGTCATTCAGCACCAGCAGCGACACCGGCTTCATGCTGGTCACGCCGTACTACTTCAACCTGGCGCCGAACTACGACGCCACCCTGTATCCGCGCTACATGGCCAAGCGCGGCTTGTTGATGGAAGGCGAATTCCGCTACCTGACCAAGTCGAGCGAAGGTCAGTTCGGCGGCGCGTACCTCAACGACGAGGACGATGACCGCAAGCTGCAGACGGACTACAAGAAAGAACGCTGGATGGTCAACTGGCAGCACAAGGGCGGCCTGGACGACCGGATCATGACCGAGGTGGACTACACCGACATCAGCGACCCGTTCTACTTCCAGGACCTCGAGACCGACCAGATCGGCGTGCAGAAGCGCGACTTCATCAACCAGCAAGGCGCGATCAGCTACCGGGGTGACAGCTATACCGCCCGGTTGAACCTGCATGCCTACGAATTGGCGACCATCTCGCAGATTACGCCGTACGACCGTCTGCCGCAGATCACCCTGAACGGCATGCTGCCTTATCACCCGGCCGGCCTGAACTTCGATTACGAGACCGAAGCTGTCCGCTTCGAGCGTGACCTGAAGAATGACCGGGTATTCAACAAGGACGGTCAACTGGACCTGACCGCAGGCCCCGACGGTCGGCGTCTAGACTACAACGTTCGCGGGATCGCGCGGGCTAACGGTAATCGCCTCAATATTTCGCCGGCTATGAGCCTCCCGATGCAGGCGACCTATGGCTATGTCACCCCCAAGCTCAAGTACGCCTACACCAGCTACGACCTCGACCTCGACGGCAGAGGCAAGGCCGACGCTGCTACGGACTCAGCCGACCCGGCCTTCGGTAGCTACCATAGCTCGATCAACCGCAGCATCCCGATCTTCAGCGTCGACAGTGGCCTGTACTTCGACCGCAACACTTCGATGTTCGGCAAGAACTACCGTCAGACGCTCGAACCACGGCTGTTCTACCTCTACGTCCCGAACGAAGATCAGAAGGACATCCCGCTGTTCGACACAGCTGAAACCCTGTTCAGCTACGACTCGCTGTTCCGCGACAACCGCTTCAGCGGTGTCGACCGCATCGGCGACGAGAACAAGCTTTCGCTGGGCGTGACCACTCGCTGGATCGAGGAAAACGGCTTCGAGCGCCAAAGCTTCAGCATTGGCCAGGCCTACTACTTCGAAGACCGCAAGGTGCAACTGCCAGGCATCAACTACCGCACTCGCGACGATGCCAGCTCCAACGTCTCGCCGTATGCGTTGGTGTACCGCTACGCCTTCAACCGCGACTGGCGCTTCGATTCGGACTTCAACTGGGATCCGGACAGCCGCAGCACCCGTTCGGGCAGCGCGATGTTCCACTACCAGCCTGAAGACAACCCGAACAAGGTGGTCAACCTCGGTTATCGCTACCGCAACGACACCATTTCGTACGACTCGCTTACCGGCACCTGGAAGGTCGGCGGCGGTGACTACGGCACGCCGGGCGATCCGAACTACATCAAGGATTACTACAAGATCCAGCAGCACGACTTCTCGGTCATCTGGCCGATCGTGCCGCAATGGAGCGTCATTGCCCGCTGGCAGCACGACTACAACCGCAACCGCACCCTCGAAGCGATGGGCGGTTTCGAGTACGACAGCTGCTGCTGGAAGCTGCGCCTGATCAATCGTTACTGGCTCGACACCGACGACTTCAGCCAGGCCCTGCCGGCAAACGAGAAAGGCGACCACGGCGTATTCCTGCAGATCGTCCTCAAAGGCCTCGGCGGCGTCGTGGGCAACAAGGTCGAATCGTTCCTGGACCAAGGCATTCAAGGTTACCGTACCCGTGAAGAGCAAGCTTATTGATCGTCTGCGCCCGCTGATGCTGGGCGCCGTAATGCTGAGCGGTGCGGTGCATGCCGCGCCGCAACCCCTGGACCGCGTGGTGGCCATCGTCGATAACGACGTGGTCATGCAAAGCCAGCTGGACCAGCGCGTACACGAAGTGCAGCAGACCATCGCCAAGCGCGGCGGTGGTGTGCCGCCTGCCGGCGCCCTGGAACAGCAGGTGCTGGAACGCCTGATCGTCGAGAACCTGCAACTGCAGATCGGCGAGCGCTCGGGCATTCGTATCACCGACGAAGAACTCAACCAGGCCATCGGCACCATCGCGCAGCGCAACGGCATGTCGCTGGATCAGTTCCGTGCTGCCCTCGCTCACGATGGTCTGTCGTTCGAGGACGCCCGTGATCAGGTCAAGCGCGAGATGATCATCAGCCGCGTTCGCCAGCGTCGCGTGGCCGAGCGCATCCAGGTGTCCGAGCAGGAAGTGAAGAACTTCCTCAACTCCGACCTGGGCAAGATGCAGATGTCGGAAGAATACCGCCTGGCCAACATCCTGATCCCGACCCCGGAGAGCGCCAATTCGGACGCTATCCAGGCCGCGGCACGCCAGGCTGGCGAGGTCTACCAGCAACTGCGCCAGGGCGCCGACTTCGGTCAACTGGCCATCGCCCGCTCGGCCAGCGAAAACGCCCTGGAAGGCGGCGAAATGGGCTGGCGCAAGGCCGGCCAACTGCCACCTGACTTCGCCAAGATGCTCAGCAGCATGGCCATCGGTGACATCACCCAGCCGATTCGCATCCCCAACGGCTTCATCATCCTCAAGCTCGAGGAGAAGCGCGGCGGCAGCGAAAGCGTACTGCGCGACGAAGTCCACGTGCGTCACATCCTGATCAAGCCCAGCGAGATCCGCAGCGATGCGGCGACCGAGCAACTGGCTGAACGCCTGTACGATCGCATCAAGAATGGCGAAGACTTCGCCCAACTGGCGAAAAGCTTCTCGGAAGATCCAGGTTCCGCACTCAACGGCGGCGACCTGAACTGGGTCGACCCGAACAGCCTGGTACCGGAATTCCGCGAGCAGATGGCCAACGCCGAGCAAGGCGTCGTAACCAAGCCGTTCCGCACCCAGTACGGCTGGCATGTGCTGGAAGTACTCGGTCGTCGCGCTACCGACAGCACCGAACAGGCCCGCGAGCAGCAGGCGCTGAACGTACTGCGCAACCGTAAATACGACGAAGAGCTGCAGACCTGGCTGCGCCAGATCCGCGACGAAGCCTACGTTGAGATCAAGCTGCCTGGCGCCGACCAGGCGACCCAGTGAAGCCCCTGCGCTTCGCCGTCACCCCCGGCGAGCCGGCCGGCATAGGTCCGGACCTGTGCCTGCTGCTCGCCGCAGAACCTCAGCCGCACCCCCTGATCGCCATCACCAGCCGTGACCTGCTCGCCGAGCGGGCCGCGCAGCTGGGGCTGGCGGTTGCGCTGCTGTCGGTGTCGCCGGATGCCTGGCCAGACCAACCGGCCCCCGCAGGCAGCCTCTACGTGTGGGACACGCCGCTGGCAACGCCTGTGACTGCCGGCCAACTGGACTCACGCAACGCGGCTTTCGTCCTGCAGACCCTGACCCGCGCGGGCCAAGGCTGCCTGGACGGTGACTTCGCGGGGATGATCACCGCCCCGGTGCACAAGGGCGTGATCAACGAGAGCGGTATCGCCTTCTCCGGGCATACCGAGTTCCTCGCCGACCTCACCCAGACGGCCCAGGTGGTGATGATGCTCGCCACCCACGGGCTGCGTGTGGCGCTGGTCACCACGCACCTGCCGCTGCGCGATATCGCCGACGCCATCACCGCCGAACGCCTGGAGCGCGTCACCCGCATCCTGCATGCCGACCTGCGCGACAAGTTCGGCATCACCCAACCACGCATCCTGGTCTGCGGCCTCAACCCGCATGCCGGCGAAGGCGGCCACCTTGGCCGCGAAGAAATCGACATCATCGAGCCCGCGCTCGAGCGCCTGCGCGCCGAGGGCATGGACCTGCGCGGTCCATTGCCGGCCGATACCCTGTTTACCCCCAAATATCTGGAGCACTGCGACGCAGTGCTGGCGATGTACCACGACCAAGGCCTGCCCGTACTCAAGTACAAGGGCTTCGGCGCCGCAGTCAACGTGACGCTGGGCCTGCCGATCATCCGTACCTCGGTCGATCATGGCACTGCCCTGGACCTGGCCGGTAGCGGCAAGGTCGACACCGGCAGCCTGCGCGTCGCCCTGGAAACCGCCTACCAGATGGCCGAGAACCGACCATGAACGAGCACTACCAACACCGGGCGCGCAAGCGCTTCGGCCAGAACTTCCTGCACGACGCCGGCATCATCGACCGCATCCTGCGGGCGATCAACGCCAAGGCCGGCGAGCACCTGCTGGAAATCGGCCCGGGCCAAGGCGCCCTGACCGAGGGCCTGCTGGGCAGCGGCGCACAACTCGACGTGGTCGAGCTGGACAAGGACCTGGTGCCCATCCTCCAGCACAAGTTCGCCGACCGCGACAATTTCCGCCTGCATCAAGGCGATGCGCTGAAGTTCGATTTCAACACCCTGGGCGTGCCGCCGCGCAGCCTGAAAGTCGTCGGCAACCTGCCCTACAACATCTCCACGCCACTGATCTTCCACCTGCTGGCTCACGCCGGACTGATCCGCGACATGCATTTCATGCTGCAGAAAGAAGTGGTCGAGCGCATGGCCGCAGGCCCAGGCGGCGGGGACTGGGGGCGCCTGTCGATCATGGTGCAATACCACTGCCGCGTGGAACACCTGTTCAACGTCGGCCCTGGTGCGTTCAATCCGCCACCGAAAGTGGATTCGGCCATCGTCCGCCTGGTGCCGCACGAAGTGCTGCCGCACCCGGCCAAAGACCCGGCACTGCTTGAGCGCGTGGTGCGCGAAGCGTTCAACCAGCGCCGCAAGACACTGCGCAACACACTCAAGGGGCTGCTCGACAGCCAGGCCATCGAGGCGGCTGGCGTCGATGGCAGCCTGCGCCCTGAACAGCTGGACCTGGCGGCCTTCGTGCGCCTGGCTGATCAACTGGCACTGCAGCAAGGCTGACTCGGCCCTTCCTGCCCCTTCGCGGGCAACCCGCACCTCTCATGGGGGCGGGTTTACCCGCGAAGTACCCCACACCGATGACAGCGCCCACCGCTGGCCCTTCCCCCTCTCAATGGCCTAGACTGCGACAATCGCGTTAATGCTCCCGTTCGCCCAAGGCCCTTGCATGTCCGACCCCCGCTACCAGATCGACGTCAGCGTCGTGACCCGCTTCCTCAAAGAGCAATCCGACCCCGAGAACAACCGTTTCGCCTTCGCCTACACCATCACGGTGTCGAACAACGGCACGCTCAAGGCCAAGCTGAGGGCGCGCCACTGGCTGATCACAAACGGTGACGGCGCCGTCGAAGAAGTGCGCGGCGATGGCGTCATTGGCCAACAACCGACCATCGACCCCGGGCAGAGCTATACCTACAGCAGTGGCGCAGTCATCAGCACTCGCGTCGGTACCATGCAAGGCAGCTATCAGATGTTCGCCGAAGACGGTACGCGCTTCGACGCCGAGATCGCGCCGTTCCGCCTGGCTGTGCCTGGAGCTCTGCACTGATGGCCACCTACGCCGTCGGCGACCTGCAAGGCTGCCTGCAACCGCTCAAGTGCTTGCTCGAACGCGTCAACTTCGATCCCAAGGTCGATCGCCTGTGGCTGGTGGGCGACCTGGTCAACCGTGGCCCGGAATCGCTCGAAACCCTGCGCTACCTGTATGCGATGCGCGAGTCGCTGGTCTGCGTGCTCGGCAACCATGACCTGCACCTGCTCGCAGCCTGGCATAACATCGAGCGCCTGAAGAAAAGTGACACCCTGCGCGAGATCATCGAGGCACCAGACGCCGATCAGTTGCTCGACTGGCTGCGCCGCCAGAAGCTGCTGCACTATGACGAGGCCCGGGGTATCGCCATGGCTCACGCTGGCATCCCGCCCCAGTGGACACTGGGCAAGGCCCTGGAGCTGGCAGCAGAGGTGGAGGAGGTGCTGCGCGACGACAACCGCCTCAAGCTCTACCTCGACGGCATGTATGGCAATGAACCGAACAAGTGGAGCAAGAACCTCAGCGGCGTCGAGCGCCTGCGTGTCATCACCAACTATTTCACCCGCATGCGTTTCTGCACCACCGACGGCAAGCTCGACCTCAAGAGCAAGGAAGGCCTGGACAGCGCCCCCAAGGGCTACAAGCCCTGGTACGCCCACAAGGACCGTCGCTCGCGCCACGTGAAGATCATTTTCGGCCATTGGGCCGCCCTCGAAGGCAACGTCGAAGAGCCGGGCGTCATCGCCCTGGATACCGGTTGCGTATGGGGCGGCGCCATGACCCTGTACAACCTGGACAGCGGTCAATACCACCGCTGCGACTGCACCGACGAAGGCACCGTACGTACGGCACCGGAACCCACTAGAATCAACGACCGAACCTGAAGGAAAACGTACCCATGAGCGAATTCAAGCGCATCCCTCCGGAACAGGCCCTGGCCTTGCGTGCACAAGGTGCGGTGGTGGTCGACATTCGCGATCCCCAGGCCTTCGCTGCCGGCCATATCACCGGCGCCCGCCATCTGGATAACCATTCGGTGGCCGACTTCATCCGCAACGCCGACCTCGACGCGCCGACGCTGGTGGTCTGCTATCACGGTAACTCCAGCCAGAGTGCCGCCGCCTACCTGGTGGGCCAGGGCTTCTCCGAGGTCTACAGCGTCGACGGCGGCTTCGAGCTGTGGCGCGCTACCTATCCGGCCGAAACCGCCCAGGGCGACGCCGAATAATTTTTTTCATTTCCCCTCAAGCCCGCGTCACCTGCGGGCTTGCGCCTTACCTGACGAACGGTCGGAAGCAACTTCTCGGCCCCTCGCCCTTGACCTTGCGTATTACCAACTATCCTTAAGCGCAGGCCATCCAAAAAAGGGGAGAGCCGGTACACCGGCGTGCGGGTCATCGGTAGCGTTCCAAGGTGTTCTGGGGGGTAAACAGCAATCGGTGAAAGCCGCTTGCATGCCAGCATCAGCTGACTGATCCGGCGTCGTCTCCACGTATCGAGCGAGGTGACGTCATGAGCATTTTTAGCCACTTCCAACAACGTTTCGAGTCAACGCGCCAGGAAGAACTCTCGCTGCAGGAGTACCTCGAGCTGTGCAAAGAGGATCGCAGTGCCTACGCATCGGCCGCTGAACGGCTGTTGCTGGCCATCGGTGAGCCGGAACTGATCGACACCTCGAGCAACTCCAGACTGTCGCGGATCTTCTCCAACAAGGTGATCCGCCGGTATCCGGCCTTTGCCGACTTCCACGGCATGGAAGAGTGCATCGACCAGATCGTTTCATACTTCCGCCACGCCGCCCAAGGTCTGGAAGAGAAGAAGCAAATCCTCTATCTACTGGGCCCGGTAGGGGGCGGCAAATCGTCCCTGGCCGAGAAACTCAAGCAGCTGATGGAGAAAGTGCCGTTCTACGCCATCAAGGATTCGCCCGTATTCGAGTCGCCACTGGGCCTGTTCAACGCCACCGAGGACGGCGCCATCCTCGAAGAGGAGTACGGTATCTCGCGGCGTTACCTGAACACCATCATGTCGCCCTGGGCGACCAAGCGTCTTCAGGAATATGGCGGCGATATCAGCAAGTTCCGGGTGGTCAAGCTGTACCCATCGATCCTCAACCAGATCGCTATCGCCAAGACCGAACCCGGCGACGAGAACAACCAGGACATTTCTGCACTGGTCGGCAAGGTGGATATCCGCAAGCTCGAGGAATTCCCGCAGAACGACGCCGACGCCTACAGCTACTCGGGCGCTCTGTGCCGGGCCAACCAGGGCCTGATGGAGTTCGTGGAGATGTTCAAGGCGCCGATCAAGGTCCTGCACCCCTTGCTCACCGCCACCCAGGAAGGCAACTACAACAGCACCGAGGGCCTGGGGGCGATTCCCTATTCGGGCATCCTGCTGGCCCACTCCAACGAGTCTGAGTGGCACACCTTCCGCAACAACAAGAACAACGAGGCGTTCATCGACCGGATCTATATCGTCAAGGTGCCCTACTGCTTGCGGGTCAGCGACGAAATCAAGATCTACGACAAGCTGTTGGTCAACAGCTCGCTGTCAAAGGCCCACTGCGCGCCCGACACCCTCAAGATGCTCGCCCAGTTCACCGTGCTCTCACGGCTGAAAGAGCCGGAAAACTCGAACATCTACTCGAAAATGCGGGTATATGACGGCGAAAACCTCAAGGATACCGATCCAAAGGCCAAGTCGATCCAGGAGTATCGTGATGCCGCTGGCGTCGACGAAGGCATGAACGGCCTGTCGACCCGCTTCGCCTTCAAGATCCTCTCCAAAGTGTTCAACTTCGACCCGCACGAAGTCGCGGCCAACCCGGTGCACCTGCTTTATGTGCTCGAGCAGCAGATCGAACAGGAGCAATTCCCGGCCGAGGTGCGCGAACGCTACCTGCGCTACCTCAAGGAATACCTGGCACCGCGCTATATCGAGTTCATCGGCAAGGAAATCCAGACCGCCTACCTGGAGTCCTACAGCGAATACGGCCAGAACATCTTCGACCGTTATGTGCTGTACGCAGACTTCTGGATTCAGGACCAGGAATACCGCGACCCGGAAACCGGCGAAATTCTCAACCGGATCGCCCTCAACGAAGAACTGGAGAAAATCGAAAAACCGGCCGGCATCAGCAATCCGAAGGACTTCCGCAACGAAATCGTCAACTTCGTGCTGCGTGCCCGCGCCAACAACAACGGCAAGAACCCAAGCTGGCTGAGCTACGAGAAGCTGCGGGTGGTGATCGAGAAGAAAATGTTCTCCAACACCGAAGACCTGCTGCCAGTCATCAGTTTCAACGCCAAGGCAAGCAAGGAAGACCAACAGAAACACAACGACTTCGTCACGCGGATGGTGGAACGTGGCTACACCGACAAACAGGTCCGCCTGCTGTCGGAATGGTACCTGCGGGTCAGGAAATCGCAATAAAGCGACAAGCTGTCAGCCACAGGCTGCAAGCTGTACGGCGCGACCGTCAGGTCTGCGCCTTGGCTTGCAGTGCTGGTGGCTGCTGTGTCTCGCAGCTTGACGCTTGCAGCTGCTCTTAGCGGAGGCCCCATGAGCTACGTAATCGACCGACGCCTGAACGGCAAGAACAAGAGCACGGTCAACCGCCAGCGCTTTCTGCGCCGGTACCGTGAGCACATCAAGAAGGCCGTCGAAGAGGCGGTGAGCCGCCGCTCCATCATGGACATGGAGCATGGTGAGCAGATCAGCATTCCCGGGCGCGATATCGACGAACCGGTGCTGCACCACGGCCGTGGCGGCAAGCAGACCATCGTTCATCCGGGCAACAAGGAATTCACCGCAGGCGAACATATCGCCCGTCCGCAAGGCGGTGGTGGCGGTGGCGGACGCGGCAAGGCCGGTAATTCCGGCGAGGGCATGGACGAATTCGTCTTCCAGATCACTCAGGAAGAATTCCTCGAGTTCATGTTCGAGGACCTGGAGCTGCCCAACCTGGTCAAGCGTCACCTGACCGGTGCCGACACCTTCAAGACCGTACGCGCAGGTATCGCCAACGAGGGCAATCCGTCGCGCATCAACATCGTGCGTACACTGCGCTCGGCCCATGCCCGGCGCATCGCCCTGACCGGCAGCAGCCGCGGCCTGCTGCGCGCTGCGCAAAAGGAACTGGAGCGGCTGAAAGTCGAGGAACCCGATAACTTCACCGACATCCAGGAAGTCGAAGCCGAGATCGTGCGTCTCAAGGCACGCATCAACCGCCTGCCATTCCTCGACACCTTCGACCTGAAATACAACCTGCTGGTCAAGCAGCCCAACCCCAGTTCCAAGGCGGTGATGTTCTGCCTGATGGACGTCTCCGGCTCCATGACCCAGGCCACCAAGGATATCGCCAAGCGCTTCTTCATCCTGCTGTACCTGTTCCTCAAGCGGAACTACGAACGCATCGAGGTGGTGTTCATCCGCCATCACACCAGCGCCCGCGAAGTGGATGAAGAAGAGTTCTTCTACTCGCGCGAGACCGGCGGCACCATCGTCTCCAGCGCCCTGAAAATGATGCAGGAGATCATGGCCGAGCGTTATCCGGCCAGCGACTGGAACATCTATGCCGCACAGGCGTCGGATGGCGACAACTGGAACGACGACTCCCCAATCTGCCGCGATATCCTGACCAAGCAGATCATGCCGCACGTGCAGTACTACACTTATGTCGAGATCACCCCCCGCGAGCATCAGGCACTGTGGTACGAGTACGAACGTATCGGCGAGGCGTTTCCCGACACCTTCGCCCAGCAACAGTTGGTCTCGGCCGGTGACATCTACCCGGTCTTCCGTGAACTCTTCCAGCGCAGGTTAGCCACATGACCGCCAGAGCACAGAGACGCCAACCCATTTCCACCGGCTCGGAATGGACCTTCGAGCTGATCCAGACCTACGACCGGGAAATCAGCCGCCTGGCCGCGCGCTATGCGCTGGATACCTACCCCAACCAGATCGAGGTGATCACTGCCGAGCAGATGATGGATGCCTACGCCTCGGTGGGCATGCCGCTGGGCTATCACCATTGGTCCTACGGCAAACAATTCCTCAGCACCGAGAAGTCCTACAGCCGCGGGCAGATGGGCCTGGCCTACGAGATCGTCATCAACTCCGACCCCTGCATCGCCTACCTGATGGAAGAAAACACCATCTGCATGCAGGCGCTGGTGATCGCCCACGCCTGCTACGGGCACAACAGCTTCTTCAAGGGCAACTACCTATTCCGCACCTGGACCGACGCCAGCTCGATCATCGATTACCTGGTATTCGCCAAGCAGTACATCGCCCAGTGCGAGGAACGCCATGGCATCGACGCGGTGGAGGACCTCATCGACTCCTGCCATGCCCTGATGAACTACGGCGTCGACCGCTACAAGCGGCCCTACCCCATCTCCGCCGAGGAAGAGCGCCGGCGCCAGAAGGAGCGCGAGGAACACCTGCAGCGGCAGATCAACGACCTGTGGCGCACCATCCCGAAGGGCGCCGACAAGGGCAGCGACAAGGACGACGCGCGCTTCCCTGCCGAACCCCAGGAAAACATCCTGTACTTCATCGAAAAACACGCGCCGCTGCTCGAACCCTGGCAGCGTGAGGTGGTAAGGATAGTGCGCAAGATCGCGCAGTACTTCTATCCGCAACGCCAGACCCAGGTGATGAACGAAGGCTGGGCAACCTTCTGGCACTACACCCTGATGAACGACCTGTACGACGAAGGCCTGGTCACCGACGGCTTCATGATGGAGTTCCTGCAATCGCACACCAGCGTGGTGTTCCAGCCCGGCTTCGACAGCCCCTACTACAGCGGCATCAACCCCTATGCCCTGGGCTTTGCCATGTACACGGACATCCGCCGGATGTGCGAGCACCCAACGGAAGAGGATCGCCGCTGGTTCCCGGAAATCGCCGGCAGCGACTGGCTGTCGACCATCAAGTTCGCCATGAGCAGCTTCAAGGACGAGAGCTTCATCCTTCAGTACCTTTCCCCCAAGGTGATCCGCGACCTCAAACTGTTCAGCATCCTCGACGACGACCAACGCGACGACCTGCTGGTACCGGCCATCCACGACGAGGCGGGTTATCGCGTCATCCGCGAACAACTGGCGGCGCAGTACAACCTGGGCAACCGCGAGCCCAACGTACAGATCTGGAGCATCGACCGCCGTGGCGACCGTTCGCTCACCCTGCGCCACCAGCAGCACAACCGCAAACCGCTGGGCGACTCCACCGAGGAAGTGCTCAAGCACCTGCACCGCCTGTGGGGCTTCGACATCCACCTGGAGACCGTGCAGGGCGACCAGGTGGTGAAAACCCACCATATGCCGCCCCGTGGCGAGCATGGAGAACCAGGCGACTACGGCCGCATGGATCTCGCCGTCATCCACCACCTCTGAGACCTCGTGACTGCCGACAAGGTATGCTGTCGGCAGTCACGGAGGTTGTACATGCACATCTATAAAGTTGGCGGCGCGGTTCGCGACCGCCTGCTCGGGCGCCCGGTCAGCGATATCGACTGGTTGGTAGTCGGCGCCACGGTCGAAGAAATGCAGGCCCTGGGCTTTCGCCCGGTAGGCGCGGATTTCCCCGTCTTCATCCACCCGAAAACCGGCGAGGAATACGCCCTGGCGCGCACCGAGCGCAAGAGCGGTCGCGGCTATGGCGGATTCACCTTTCACGCCAGCCCCGAAGTCACTCTCGAGGAAGATCTGATACGCCGCGATCTGACCATCAATGCGATGGCCGAGGATGACCAAGGCAATCTGCATGATCCCTACCGTGGCAAAGTCGATCTGGATAAACGCATTCTTCGCCATGTTTCTCCGGCATTCGCCGAAGATCCTTTGCGTGTGCTGCGGGTTGCCCGCTTTGCCGCGCGCTATGCGCCGCTGGGCTTTCACGTCGCCGATGAAACCCTTGAACTCATGCGCCAGATCAGCACCAGCGGCGAACTGCAGGCACTGACTGCCGAACGGAGCTGGAAAGAGATCGAGCGTGCGCTGATGGAAGCGCAGCCACAGGTGTTCATCGAAGTGCTGCGCGACTGCGACGCGCTGCAACAACTGATGCCGGAGCTCGACCCCAGCCCGCAGGCACTCGCCCCGCTGCAACAGGCGGCAGAGCATCGGCAGCCACTGCACGTGCGTTGGGCCTGCCTTCTGCAAGGCGTTCGGGACACCTCACAACTGAAAGCTGTAAACCAGCGCTTCAAGGCGCCGCGTGAATGCCAGGAACTGGCACTGCTGGTTGGTGAGTGCCTGCCTCTGGCGCATCGCGCAATGGAGCTGGAAGCGGCGGCATTGCTGGAGCTTCTGCAGAAGTTCGACGTGTATCGCAGGCCGCAGCGTTTCGAAGACTTCATCGCCGCCTGCGAGATGGAGGCACTTGCGCGGCAAGCAGAGCGTTATCCACAGGCCGCCTACCTGCGCGGCGCGGCGTCGGCGGCACGAGACGTCGATGTGAAACCGCTGGTTGCACAGGGTTTGAGCGGACAGGCATTGGGAGAGGCACTGAAGGCAGAGCGCTTGCAGGTGTTGACACGCTACAAAGGCTGACCTTGCGCAGCGAGCCTGATCCTTGTGGAGCAGCGGTGGATGGCACCGGCTTTGCCGGCGATCGCGGCGCAAGTCGCAGCGGCAAACCGCCACCGCCAGGTGAGAAAAGGCCGCGACATGGAAACGGCCTTCAGATTCTGGACAACGCAGTCGTGGCTAAAATGGCTGCGTCAGTTGCAACCCACGCCACTCGAACGGCACTGGCGCCAGCTCCTGCTGGATATTCGCCTGCTGCCACAACTCGGCCATGGATTTACCTGCTCCAGGATGCACCAGATCGGGCGCGAGCAACGACAGCGGCCAGAGCACGAACGCGTTTTTCAGGATTTCGGCGCGCGGCAGTACAAGCCCGTCGAAAGTACCGTGCAGCTCATCGAACATCAGCACATCGATATCCAGCGGCAAACCCTTGCGATCCGGGGCATAGCGGCCGTTTTCCGCCTCGATGAACTTGAGCCGGCGATCCAGCTCCAGTAGCGGCAGCGCGGTCTGCCCGCTCACCACCAGGTTGAAGAAAGGCCCGCTCTTGATCCCTACCGCCTGGCTCTCGAACACCGCCGAACAGCGCATGTCCTGAAGGATGCCGGCCAGCGCATCAAGCCCGGCGCACAGGTGGCGCTCGCGGTCGATGTTGCTGCCCAGCCCCAGGTAAACCGTGCTCAGAGACATCCGCGCTCGATCTCCACGCCCACGCCACCCCGGGCCGCAGGAACGGCACCGGGCTTGGTCAGCTTCAACCGCATCCACACGATGCCGAACTCTTCCATCAAGGTCGCCGCCAGACGCTCGGCGAAGGTTTCCACCAGCTCGAAGCGCGACTGCTCGGCAAAGGCCTGGATACGGGCCGAGACACTGGCGTAGTCCAACGCCAGGTTGAGGTCGTCACCGGCCGCCGCCGGGCGGTTGTCCCAGGCGAAACTCAGGTCCAGGCGCAGGCACTGGCGAATATCCCGCTCCCAGTCATAGGCACCGATGACGGTATCGACTTCCAGTCCCTCGATGAACACTCTGTCCAAGCACTTCTCTCCACAGACGACAAGGGCGACTGGCGCCGTTAGAATCAGGGCGTCCCCGCCCGGAATAGTTAGCATGTTTTGGTTATTGGCGCTGCTCGCCTACCTGCTCGGCTCGCTGTCCTTCGCCATTGTCCTGAGCCGCCTCAGTGGCAACCCCGACCCTCGCTCCAGTGGTTCGGGCAACGCCGGCGCGACCAACATGCTGCGCCTGGCAGGCCGCAAGCTGGCCATCCTCACCCTGCTCGGCGACCTGTGCAAGGGTTTGCTGCCAGTGCTGCTGGCCGGACTTGCAGGCCTGAGCCTGCAGGCCCAGGCCTGGATAGGTCTGTGCGCGGTGATCGGCCACCTGTTTCCGCTGTACTTCCGTTTCCAGGGCGGCAAGGGCGTAGCCACTGCGGCGGGCATGCTCATGGGGCTGTACTTTCCCGCCGCGCTGCTGGCAATCGGCGCCTGGTTGCTGACCTTCTACCTCACCCGTACCAGCTCGCTGGCGGCCTTGATAGCCACGCCTCTGACCCTGCCGCTGCTGGCCTGGCGCGAGCCGGCCGCGCTACTGCCAATGACGGTGCTGACAGTACTTATAGTCTGGCGACACCGCAGCAATCTGCGCGACCTGTTTGCCGGCCGCGAACGACATTTCTGAATCACTCGCGGGGAAAACGCAGCCTCACAGCGGCGGCAATTGCTCCATCGGCCAACGCGCCTGCACGCTGATCGCCAGATCCTGCTGCTGTCCGGCCAACAGGCGCTGGCAGCCGGCGTAGGCGATCATCGCGCCGTTGTCGGTGCAGAACTTCGGACGTGCGTAGTACACATTGCCCTTGATGCTCGCGAGCATGTCCTCGAGCGATGCCCGCAGCGCCTTGTTGGCGCTCACACCTCCGGCGATGACCAGGCGCTTGAGACCGGTCTGCTTGAGGGCACGCTTGCACTTGATGGTCAGAGTCTCCACCACCGCCTGCTGGAATGCCAGCGACAGGTCGCAACGGGTTTGCTCGCTGTCGTCACCCGCATTGCGGCACTGCTGCCAGGTATTCAGGGCGAAGGTCTTGAGACCGCTGAAGCTGAACTCGAGCCCCGGACGGTCGGTCATCGGCCGCGGGAACACGAAGCGCCCGGGCGTACCCTGTTCGGCCAGACGCGCGATCTCGGGTCCGCCGGGATAATTCAGACCAATCAGCTTGGCCGTCTTGTCGAAGGCCTCGCCCGCCGCGTCATCCAGGCTCTCGCCCAGAAGCGCGTACTGGCCGATGCCATCGACCTGCACCAGTTGAGTGTGACCACCGGATACCAGCAAGGCGACGAACGGGAACTGCGGCGGCTGCTCCTCGAGCATCGGCGCCAGCAGGTGGCCCTCCATGTGGTGAACGCCGATCGCCGGAATATCCCAGGCGAACGCCAGCGCCTGTGCACAGGAAGCGCCAACCAGCAGTGCACCGACCAGACCAGGGCCGGCGGTGTAGGCGATGGCATCGATGTCGGCAGCGACGCAGCCAGCTTCATCCAGCACTTCGCGGATCAACGGCAGCATGCGCTTGACGTGATCGCGCGAGGCGAGCTCGGGCACAACGCCGCCGTAGACGCGGTGCAGGTCGATCTGGCTGAACAGCGCATCGGCCAGCAGGCCGCGCTCACTGTCGTATAATGCGACGCCAGTTTCGTCGCAGGATGTTTCCAATCCCAGTACTAGCATGGGTCCGTGCCTTGTGGAGGCTGAATTCGAAGCCGCGCATTCTAGTCCCCGTACAGAGTGCCGACCAGCGGTTTTCGATCAGAGGCTTTGCATTCCTCCCCGCTAAGGGTTAACATCCGCAACCCTTGAAAACCGACGTTCTCCAGCACACCTTTGTTTTGCCAGGAGCACGTCTACCCCGGTAATGAATTAAGGTAGCCCTGGATGCCAGCCGTCAAAGTTAAAGAGAACGAACCCTTCGACGTAGCTCTGCGTCGTTTCAAGCGCTCCTGCGAAAAAGCCGGTGTACTGGCTGAAGTTCGTAGCCGCGAGTTTTACGAGAAGCCGACCGCTGAGCGTAAGCGCAAAGCTGCTGCCGCTGTTAAGCGTCACGCCAAGAAAGTTCAGCGCGAACAGCGCCGCGCCGTTCGTCTGTACTAATACAGACGTTCTACGCAAAGCTTCTGCCCAGCCCGGCCTCGTGCCGGGCTAATGGCAGTTGTCGCTTCACACCCTTGGCCATGTGCCTTGGAGGCCCCGGCACTCGCCCATGGGCAGAATTCATACGCCTCACCAGAATGCCCGATGCGGCAGGTGATAGGCCGACACGCATCTCCCTTGTTGCTCTCTCCAGCGATTAGACTTGCCAGTAGCCAGATAACGAGACTGCCATGGCCGGGCTGATTCCCCAGAGTTTCATCGACGACCTCCTCAACCGCACCGACATTGTCGACGTGGTGAGTTCGCGCATCCAGCTGAAGAAGACCGGCAAGAACCATTCGGCCTGCTGCCCGTTCCACAAGGAAAAGACGCCGTCCTTCACTGTCAGCCCCGACAAGCAGTTCTACTACTGCTTCGGCTGTGGCGCCGGGGGCAACGCCCTGGGCTTCATCATGGACCACGACAACCTGGATTTCCCCCAGGCAGTCGAGGAACTGGCCCGCGCCGCAGGCATGGAAGTGCCGCGCGAAGAGGGACGACGCGGACAAAAGCCGCGCCAGCCCACCGACTCTCCGCTGTACCCGCTGCTCGAAGCAGCTGCCGAGTTCTATCGCCAGGCGCTGCGCAACCATCCGACACGCAAGGCAGCGGTCGAATACCTGAAGGGCCGCGGCCTGTCCGGCGAAATTGCCCGTGATTTCGGCCTGGGTTTCGCCCCGCCGGGCTGGGACAACCTGTTCAAGCACCTGGGCGCCGACACCCTGCAACAGAAGGTGATGATCGACGCCGGCCTGCTGATCGAGAATGCCGAGACCGGCAAGCGCTACGATCGCTTCCGCGACCGGGTCATGTTCCCGATCCGCGACAGCCGTGGCCGGGTGATCGCCTTCGGCGGGCGCGTGCTGGGCGATGACAAGCCCAAGTACCTGAACTCCCCGGAAACCCCGGTATTCCACAAGGGCCAGGAGCTGTACGGGCTGTTCGAGGCACGCAAGCACAACCGCAACCTCGACGAAATCATCGTGGTCGAGGGCTACATGGATGTGATCGCCCTCGCCCAGCAAGGCCTGCGCAATGCTGTGGCTACTCTAGGCACCGCGACCAGCGAAGAGCACCTCAAGCGCCTGTTCCGCGTGGTGCCCCATGTGCTGTTCTGCTTCGACGGCGACCAGGCCGGGCGCAAGGCGGCCTGGCGTGCACTGGAGGCCACGCTGCCGAACCTGCAGGATGGCAGGCGTGCGCGCTTCCTGTTCCTGCCCGAAGGGGAAGATCCGGATACGCTGGTCCGCGCCGAAGGCACCGACGCCTTCCAGGCCCGCATCCATCAGCACGCCCAACCGCTCGCCGACTATTTCTTCGAGCAACTGGGCAGCGAAGCCGACCCACGCTCGCTGGAAGGCAAGGCCCACATGGCGACCTTGGCTGCACCGTTGATCGAAAAGATTCCGGGCGCCAATCTGCGTCAGTTAATGCGCAATCGCTTGAAGGAAATTACTGGTCTTGATGTCCAACAAATGGAGCAGTTGGCACAGAAAGCGCCCGCGCCCAGCGTACCGGACTACGATCCAGGCTATGACTACGATGCCATGGCCAGCTACACGCCGGACTTCAGCGAACAGCACCACGACTACGCTCCCGTCCAGCAGGAGCAACGCCCCTGGACACCCAACAAAGGGGGGGGCAAGAAGCCCTGGGATGGCAATGGCAAGCCCTGGGACAAGAACCGCAAGGGCGGCAAGGGCTGGCAGCGCGACGAAGCGCCTCCACGCACGCCGGCACCGGTCGAACCCCCGGCGCTCGCGGCCTTGCGCACATTGCTGCACCATCCGCTGCTGGCCGGAAAGGTCGAGGACGCGAGCCATTTCGCCGACGAAGAACATCTTTACAGCCAGTTGCTGGTGGCCCTGATCGAAGCCGTGCAGAAGAATCCTGGGCTAAGCTCCATGCAGCTGATCGCACGCTGGCACGGCACCGAACAGGGGCGTCTGTTGCGGGCGCTGGCAGAGAAGGAATGGCTGATCGATGCCGATAACCTTGAACAACAGTTTTTCGACACTATAACTAGCTTGTCAGCCCGCCAGCGCGAGCGAAGCTTGGAACATCTGCTCAGGAAAGCACGTCAAAGTGAGTTGAGCACCGAGGAAAAATCCCAGTTGCTTGCCCTGCTCAGCAGGAATGTTCCCGCACAAACCCCGACCTCATCTGGCGCGTGAGGTCCATGCTCGGGTATAATCCTCGGCTTGTTTTTTGCCCGCCAAGACCTTCAGTGGATAGGGTGTTATGTCCGGAAAAGCGCAACAGCAATCTCGTATCAAAGAGTTGATCACCCGCGGTCGTGAGCAGGGCTACCTGACTTACGCGGAGGTCAACGACCACCTGCCTGAGGATATTTCAGATCCGGAACAGGTGGAAGACATCATCCGCATGATCAACGACATGGGGATCAACGTATTCGAGAGTGCTCCGGATGCGGATGCCCTGTTGTTGGCGGAAGCCGACACCGACGAAGCCGCAGCCGAAGAAGCCGCCGCAGCGTTGGCGGCCGTTGAAACCGATATCGGCCGCACGACCGACCCGGTACGCATGTACATGCGTGAAATGGGTACCGTCGAGCTCCTGACCCGCGAAGGCGAGATCGAAATCGCCAAGCGCATCGAGGAAGGTATCCGCGAAGTCATGGGCGCCATCGCTCACTTCCCGGGCACCGTCGATCACATTCTCGGCGAGTACGACCGTGTAACGACCGAAGGCGGCCGCCTGTCGGATGTCCTCAGCGGTTATATCGACCCTGACGACAACATCGCCGCGCCTACCGAAGAAGTACCGATCCCAGGCGCCAAGACTGCAGCGGCGAAGGAAGAGTCGGAAGACGAAGAAGAAGGTGACGAAAACAGCGACGACAGCGAGGAAGAGGGCGAAAGCGGCCCCGATCCAGAAGTTGCGCGTCAGCGTTTCGGTGCCGTCTCCGACCAGCTCCAGGCCACCAACAAGGTCCTGAAGAAACATGGTCGCAGTGGCAAGGAAAGCGTTGCGGCGCTCCAGGCCCTGGCCGATCTGTTCATGCCGATCAAGCTGGTGCCCAAGCAGTTCGACGTACTCGTCGAGCGTGTGCGCGGTGCCCTTGACCGCCTGCGTCAGCAGGAGCGTGCGATCATGCAACTGTGCGTACGTGATGCCCGCATGCCGCGTGCCGACTTCCTGCGCCTGTTCCCGAGCAACGAGACCGACCAGACCTGGAGCGGTGACCTCGCCAAGCGCAGCACCAAGTGGGCCGCTGCCCTGGGTGAGAAGGACGCCGCGATCGTCGCCTGCCAGCAGAAGCTGATCGACCTTGAGACCGAGACCGGCCTGACCGTCGCAGAAATCAAAGAGATCAACCGTCGCATGTCGATCGGCGAGGCGAAAGCCCGTCGCGCCAAGAAGGAAATGGTCGAGGCGAACTTGCGTTTGGTGATCTCCATCGCCAAGAAGTACACCAACCGCGGCCTGCAGTTCCTCGACCTGATCCAGGAAGGCAACATCGGCCTGATGAAGGCGGTGGACAAGTTCGAATACCGTCGTGGCTACAAGTTCTCGACCTACGCCACCTGGTGGATTCGCCAGGCGATCACCCGTTCGATCGCCGACCAGGCGCGCACCATCCGGATTCCGGTGCACATGATCGAGACGATCAACAAGCTCAACCGTATTTCCCGGCAGATGCTGCAGGAAATGGGCCGCGAACCGACCCCGGAAGAGCTGGGTGAGCGCATGGAAATGCCTGAGGACAAGATCCGCAAGGTATTGAAGATCGCCAAAGAGCCGATCTCCATGGAAACCCCGATCGGCGACGACGAAGATTCGCATCTGGGCGACTTCATCGAGGACTCCACCATGCAGTCCCCGATCGACGTGGCCACGGTCGAAAGCCTCAAGGAAGCCACCCGTGACGTGCTCTCGGGCCTGACCGCACGCGAAGCCAAGGTGCTGCGCATGCGTTTCGGTATCGACATGAACACCGACCACACACTTGAAGAAGTCGGCAAGCAGTTCGACGTGACCCGCGAGCGGATCCGTCAGATCGAAGCCAAGGCGTTGCGCAAGCTGCGCCACCCGACGCGAAGCGAGCATCTGCGCTCCTTCCTCGACGAGTGATGACGAACCCCGGCCCAGGCCGGGGTTTTTCATGGGCGACAAAAAGCTGCAGGCAATCTGCCGCATTCACCGGCACTCTTCACCCGCGTCCGTCTACACTCGAATCAGCCCCCTGATAGAGAGGTCGCCATGCCCCTGATGCCGGCACTTCTGTTGCTGCTCCTGATGATCTGGAACACAACGGCCGGCGCCCTGACCCTGACGGACGAAGAAAAAGCCTGGCTCAGCGCCCATCCGCAGCTGCGTCTGGGCGTGGATGCTTCATGGCCGCCATTCGAGTTCCGCGACCAGGAAGGTCGCTACCAGGGATTGGCCGCCGACTACATTGCCCTGATCCAGCAACGCCTGGGCGTTTCGCTGCAGCCAATCGAGCCGAGCAATTGGTCGCAGGTACTCGAGCAGGCGCGACAGAACCGCATCGACCTGCTCCCGGGTATCATGTCGACACCCGAACGCCAGTCCTACCTGGCCTTCACCCGCCCCTACCTCGATTTCCCCATCGTCATCCTCGCCCACGAGGGCGGCCCTCAGCCACGCACCCTCAAAGACCTGTACGGCCTGAAAATCGCGGTCGTGGAAAACTACGCTCCCCATGAGTTGCTGCGCACCCACCACCCGGACCTCAATCTGGTGGCCTTGCCCAATGTGAGTTCAGCCCTGCAGGCGTTGGCTACTGACGAAGTGGATGCGGTGGTTGGCGACCTTGCTTCGAGCATCTGGAGCCTGCGCCAGCTCAAGCTCGATGGCCTGTACGTCAGTGGCGAGACGCCCTACCGCTATCAGCTGGCCATGGCCGCACCACGGGAACAGAAAATCCTCATCGGTATTCTCGACAAAGTCATGGCCGACCTGAGCAGCGCCGAAATCAGCGACATTCAGCAGCGCTGGGTCGGCAACGTCGTCGATCAACGGAGCCTATGGCGCGATCTGCTGGTCTATGGCCTGCCGACACTGGCCGTGGTGTTGCTGATCCTCGCCGCCATGCTGCGCATCAACCGGCGTCTCAGCTCGGAGATTTCGCGGCGGATCGCCCTGGAGCAAGAGCTGCGCAGCAGCGAATACCACTACCGCAGCCTGATCGAAAGCCTTTCGGCCATCGCCTGGGAAGCCGACGCCAACGATTTCACCTACAGCTACGTCTCCCCGCACGCCGAGGGCCTGCTTGGCTATCCGCTGAGGGAATGGCTCAGACCTGGTTTCTGGCGCGGTATCCTGCACCCCGAGGACGCCCTCTGGGCCCAGGCCTACTGCGACGCCGAAACCGCTGCCGGGCGCGACCACAGCCTCGACTATCGCGTAATACGTGCCGACGGGCACATCCTCTGGGTGCGCAATATCGTCAGCATGATCGAGCACGGCCACAAGCCTCTGATGCGCGGCCTGATGATCGACATCAGCGAAACCAAACGCACCGAGGATGCCCTGCGCCTTTCCGAACAGAAGTTCGCCTCAGTGTTCCAGCAATGCCCCGACATCCTGCTCATCGCCCGCCACAGCGATGGCTGCCTGCTGGAGGTCAACGAAGCGTTCGAGGAACAGATCGGCCTGAGCCCGGCCCAGGTCATCGGCCGCACCGCCACCGAACTGGGCCTGTGGGGTGTCGCGGGCACCGGCCCGACGATCCTCGAACGCGTGCAGCGTGGCGGCATCCGCAACCTGGAAATGAGCTTCCGGCGCAGCAACGGCGAGTTGTTCACAGGCCTCACCTCCGCTGAAAGCTTCGACCTGGATGGCACACCGGCGCTGGTGGTTGCCGTGCGCGACATCAGCCAGCTCAAGGAAACCCAGCAACAGTTGCAGACTTCCGAAGAGAAGTTCGCCAAGGCCTTCCACGCATCGCCCGACGGCTTGCTGCTGTCGCGCCAGAGCGATGGCCTGCTGCTGGAAGCCAACGAAGGTTTCTGCCGCCTGACCGGCTACGACATCAACCCAAGCCTTGGCCACAACAGCCTTGATCTGGGCATCTGGGTCGACCTCAACGAACGTGATCGGCTGATCGAACTGCTCAAGCGCGATGGTTTCGCGCGCGATTTCAGTTGCCATATCCGCCGTAGCGACGGCCAGATCCGCCTGTGCGAAATGTCCGCCCGGCCGCTGCCAATCGGCGGCATCGACTGCATGCTGACCATCACCCGCGACATCACCGAGCGCCACCTGATGCAGGAAAAACTGCAACTGGCCGCCACGGTCTTCGAGAACACCGCCGAGGGCGTTCTGATCACCGACACCGAGCAGCGCATCAGTGCGGTCAATCGCGCCTTCAGCGAGATCACCGGCTACAGCGAGCTCGAAGCCCTCGGCCAGACCCCGCGTCTGCTCGCCTCCGGCCAACACGACAGCGCCTTCTACGTCGCCATGTGGCATCAGCTCACCGCCGAAGGGCATTGGCAGGGCGAGATCTGCAACCGACGCAAGAACGGCGAGTTCTACCCCAGTTGGCTGACCATCAGCGCCGTACGCAACAGCGAACACGAGACCACCCATTTCGTCGCCGTGTTCGCCGACATCTCCAGCCTCAAGCACGCCCAGGCCAAGCTCGACTACCAGGCCCACCACGACCCGCTCACCGGCCTGCCCAACCGCACCCTGTTCGAGAGCCGCCTGCAGGCTGCCCTCACCTGCGCCCAGGCCTCCAGCCGCCAGGGCGCCGTGCTGTTCCTCGACCTCGACCGCTTCAAGCACATCAACGACAGCCTCGGCCACCCGGTCGGCGACCTGTTGCTGAAAGGCATCGCCCAACGCCTGAAAGAGCAGGTACGCGATGTCGACACCGTCGCCCGCCTGGGCGGCGACGAATTCATCATCCTCTTGCCTGGCCTGCATCGCCCAAGCGACGCCAGCGCCATCGCCAACAAGCTGCTGGCCTGTTTCCACGCCCCGGTTCAGGCCGGCGAGCACGAGTTCTTCACCAGTGCCAGCATCGGTATCAGCCTGTACCCGCAGGACGGCACCGACGTCGCCACATTGATCCGCAACGCCGACGCCGCGATGTACCGCTCCAAGGCCAAGGGCCGCAACCGCGTCGAAAGCTACACTCTCGACCTCACTGCCCAAGCCAGCGAACGTATTTTCCTCGAGCATGAGCTGCGCCGCGCCATCGAACGCAACGAACTGAGCCTGTACTACCAACCCAAGTTCAGCCTCAAGACCCAGGGGTTGGTCGGTGCCGAGGCGCTGATCCGCTGGAACCACCCGACCTTCGGGGAAGTACCACCGGAGCAGTTCATTCACCTGGCCGAAGAGAACGGCAGCATCCTCCAGCTCGGCGACTGGGTGCTGGAGCAGGCCTGCCGGCAGATGCACACCTGGAAGCGCACCTATCAAGCATTCGGCCCACTGTCGATCAACCTCGCGGGCGCTCAATTACGCCAGCCCAGCCTGACCCGACGTATCGAACACCTGCTCAAGACCTTCCACCTCAAGGCCGGCGACCTGCAGCTGGAAATCACCGAGAACTTCATCATGAGCCAGGCCGAGGAAGCCCTGGCCATATTGCATCAGCTCAAGCACCTGGGTGTGCAACTGGCGATCGACGATTTCGGCACCGGCTACTCCTCGCTGAGCTACCTGAAGCGCCTGCCGCTGGACATCCTCAAGATCGACCAGTCGTTCATCCGCGGCCTGCCCGACGATCCACACGACGCCGCCATCGCCCGCGCCATCATTGCCCTGGGCCGCAGCATGCAGTTGACCATCATCGCCGAAGGCGTGGAGAACCAGGCCCAGCAACGCTTCCTGGCCGCTGAGGGGTGCGAACAGATCCAGGGCTACATCGTCAGCCTGCCCCTGCCCGCTGACGAGTTCGCCGCCACCTTTCTTCGTATAGCACTATCGGATCTTTCAGATGGCACCCTTAGCAAACCCTCGTTATAATCCGGCCGACCTCTGGGGCCTATAGCTCAGTTGGTTAGAGCAGAGGACTCATAATCCTTTGGTCCACGGTTCGAGTCCGTGTGGGCCCACCAAACAGAAAGCCGCGCGATGCGCGGCTTTCGCGTTTTACAGATGAAGAGCTTGGCTCTCTGAGGTGCAGCAAACGTCCACAAAACGTCCACAAAACGTCCACACCCCGAGCTCTTTAAGCCCGACTACTTAGCCGTTGGGATGATGAACTCCCGGACCTTTTTATAAGCCTGAGGCTTCAAGGCGACCTTCGCGAAGTTCCCCTCCTTAGTCCCCCGGTGAACCATGAGGACTGCACCCTTCTGGAAATTGAGCTCCCCTGTCAATGGCGACAAGCCAATGATGAAGTCTTTGTTGACAATGATGTGGCGACCTTTTGCGTCTTCAATCTCGAGAAACTGTGTCACTTCGTGATGCTCCTTGCATTGGTTGCGATAGGGTTCAAATTTACTACTTCTGCTAAATGCCCAGGGCTAAAGTGGGCATACTTCTGAGTCATAGCCAACGTAGCATGACCCAAAACACGCTGGGTGTCAGGATATCGCCGCCATTCATCATGTAATGACTGGCAAATGTGTGCCGTAAGACGTGAGTCAGTTGCCCCTTGAACGAGCCCTTGAAAGACAGGACACCGTTTCCCCCTTAGGATAAGGGGTAGGCAAACGGATATGTTTATGACTAACAGCAACGATAAGGGTGGCGGCGAACTGCTTGGCCAGGAGCGCCGGCGGCGCTGGAGCCCCGAGCAGAAGCTGGCCATGGTGCGCGAAAGCCTGGAACCCGGGCAAAGCGTTTCGGTGGTCGCCAGGCGCAACGGCATAAATGCCAACCAGCTTTTCCTGTGACGCAAGCTTTACCAAGAAGGCAGCCTGTCGGCAGTCAGTGCCGGCGAAGCCGTTGTTCCGGCTTCTGAGCTGAACGATGCATTGAAGCAAATCCGCGTACTCCAGCGAATGCTTGGCAAAAAGACCATGGAAGCTGAAGTGTTCAAAGAGGCCGTCGAGATCGCTCGTTCGCGAAAATGGATTGCGCACTCACCCTTGTTGCCGGGGGACGACCAGTGAAGCTGGTCAGCGAAAGTCTCGGTGTGTCGCGCTCCCAGTAACGGTTCGGCTCAAACAAGGCGCGCAGCCAAAGGCACGACGTGCCAGGCATTCGGATGACACGGCTGTAGTTGCTGAAATTCGGGAGTATCTTGGGGATCTGTCCACGTATGGCTATCGCCGAATGTGGGGCTTGCTGCGCTGCTCCCGCGAGCAATTGGTACTGCCTGCGATCAATGTGAAGCGGGTCTACCGTGTGATGCGTGACCACCGACCTTTGCTGGCACGTCGTGTAAAACAGCCTGGTGTTGCTCGCAAGCATGAAGGTCGCGTCGCTGTTGCTACCAGTAATACTCGATGGTGTTCCGATGGGTTTGAATTTCGCTGCGACGACAGCGCCAAGCTGAGTGTGAGTTTCGCACTGGACTGCTGCGACCGAGAGGCGATTGGCTGGGTGGCCAGTCCGACCGGCTACAGTGGCGACGATGTTCGTGACCTGATGCTGGAAAGCGTAGAGAAGCGGTCTGGTGATCAGCTCCCCGGCACGCCTGTGCAGTGGCTGAGCGATAATGGCTCGGCCTATATCGCAGAGCAGACTCGGCTCTTTGCACAGCAAATCGACTTGCAGCCTGTCACGACGCCGGTTCGCAGCCCGCAGAGTAACGGGATGGCCGAGAGCTTCGTGAAGACCATCAAGCGCGACTACGTGGCCCACATGCCTCGCCCGAACCGCGAAACGGCGTTACGCAACCTGGCAATCGCTTTCGAACATTACAACGAGCAGCATCCACACAGCGCGCTGAAAAACCGCTCTCCGAGAGAGTTCAGGCGCATGAAGACGGCATCAAGTTAACGGGGTGGCGGTGTTCGGTTTTGTAGGGGCCAGTCCACCCCTCAGGAAGCTCCAAGTTGATTGCCAATACCACGTCACGAAATTTCGGGTAGCTGGAAGTGAATGGCAGGGCATCACTTAAGCGCCTTTGAAGATTCTCAGAAATTGAAACGGTGCGATTCTTGCTCGACTTCGTTTTACTGTAGTGAATCAAGCAGTTTCTCACCTGACGCAATGTCAGACCTTCAGCCTCGCCCCAGCTCGCCCGTGTGAATAAACATACCTCGGCGATCAAACGAACATCCTGCCCCTTGTCAGACAGGGCTTCTAGAAGCGTGGAAATTTGATCGCGATCAAGGTAAGCCATTTCCGCCTCATCAAATTTCAGTTTGCGCACCTTCGTTAAAGGATTCTCGCCAGACCATTCTCCTAGCCTTTCCAGCTCATTGAATACCGCTCGAAGGTAAGCCAACTCATGGTTCAGCATATTGGCGCTTATCGGCTTTGCCGTATCGGTCTTCTTGCTAAAACCGCGCCCTGGTGTACTTCTGGTGTGCTTTCCCTCAGCACGTTCACCAGGGCAACCAGAGCGCCATGATTGCAGCCCTGCCCGGGCTGCGTCCTGGCGCAACGATCAACCAGGGCGAGCGCGTGACCCATGTCGCGCTCGCCGGCAACCAGATGGCCATCCGATGGAAGACGCAATCCGCCGCGCTGTAGAGCGCCAATTCCCCGAAATCACCGGGGGCTACCACCTGCCACGCTTCGGTCGCGTGGTTGCGGTACCGGATACGCCGGCGGCGCCCGGGCTGTGTGACGACTTCCGCCCGCGCTTCGGCGTCGACGTCCAGGTACTGCTACCGGACGGTGAGCCGGACCCAGCGCTGCCGATGTTCACCAGCCTGCCGCTGCCGGCGCCGATGGGCGGCCAGGAGGCGGGTATGTTCGGCTTCCCCGAGGAAGGCACGACCGTGGTCGTACGCCTACGGCCTCCCGCACAAGCCGTTCATCTAGCAGATCCTGCCGCACGGGCTGGGCCTGCCCCGGGTACCGAAAGGGGACCAGGTCTGGCAGCATAGCGAGGCCTGCCAGCAGCGCGTGGACGCGGACGGCAACTGGCTGCGCCAGACGGACGGAAAGATCCAGGACAAGGCGATCGTGCGCGAAGTGGCATCGCTGGCCAACCGCGAGCAGTTCCAGAGCCACACCAGGAACGTGGACGACCACTCAACCGAGACGGTGGGCGGGATGAAGAAGATCGAGGCCCTGGACGCACTCAAACTGCTGTCGGGCGGATCCGCGAGCCTGACCGCGGTGGATGACCTGCACCAGGCGACTGGGCGCGACCTGAACCTGGTAGTGGGGCAGAAGCTCAACGCGGAGATCGGGGGTGACCTGCAGGAGCGGATCGAGGGGATGCGCAAGAGCATTACGGCAAGCAGTCAGCGTCTGCAGGCGCCGAAGACTTGGCTGGGGTCTGAAGGGGTGAACGTGCTGCAGGTTCTGTGCGATCTATTGGACCTGGTCCAGGAGATGAACACTCAGTTGGCAGGGCACGTTCATGGACTAACACCACCGCCTAGTAATGCTGAAACTTTTATGAAAGCCGCGTCCGACTCATTAGTTTTAATGTTAAAAATTGATTCCATCAAACTCTGATAGCGCCCCAAATAGAGCGCCACTCAAAAAATCAATTAAAGCGTCAACTAACAGATGAATGAACGACAGCAGAATCTATTTTGGAACCACATCACTACTTAAGTACCTCCTATCTATATTCTGAATAGGCTGATTTCTCTCTTCCAACTCTATCCTGACATCATCCCACTCAAGAGAAAGCGATAGCGGTCTGCTGATTGCAGAATTCTGAGAAAATGCAGCCAACCCAAAACTTTCACCATCATTAATCGCTGCATACCTATCAGTGTAATTTTGAATAACTTCCCGAGCCTCACGCACCGAGCCCTCAACAAAAGAACGGACCTGCTCTTGCAACTCGCTAATACATCCCATGTACTTTCTTGCAACCTGCTTCAGATCTATTTTATCCCCCATCTCATTTAATACTGACTTCTTGAACCTTGAATTTTCTCGAAGCCTGTCTTTTATAGAATGCACTCCAATATTGAATACCAGCTTATCTGCTTGTTTATCTGCATTCATAGTCCATCTAGTGGGATTGGTCACCGAGTGCACGGCATCAGCACAGTGAGTTATGTGGCCTCGAAGAGCCTCAGCAAACCGATATTCCAAATTTTCATCGTAGATCTTACTCCTCAAATCTTCGACTCTTTTTATTATGTAAGCTTTATCATCAACACACTTAGAAGCCATACTAGGAATTAACTCTGTGTAATTTTTCCCAAAAAATATAAAATTTGCCACCTTTCTATTTAGGGCCGACAAAACTGTATAAGCTCTACTATAGTTGAACGACAAATCTGTCAGACTATCCAGTGTTAACAACACAGCTTCACGCTCAAAGTCTATAAAATTACCTAAAACCATATCATACTTTTCCTCAATCGAAAGCGCTGCACTGAGGACATTCCTAGACCTGACCAGCAATTTATATTCAGCCTCACTCACCTCAAGAGATTTCATAGGGCCCAGGAAGTTTTGTCTCAAATAAAACTTACACTCACCGCTCATAACCTTATACCCTTTCAAAAATCAACCATAAGAACAGCGCACGCCACTAAACCTTGTTAAGCCCTAGCTTTTCATCCGTTACCTCGGCGTTCTCAACCAATGCAAAATAGCAATACACTTGATCATTAGTGGCACCTATTAACTCCAAAAGATCCTTGTTGGTGGTATCGAAGTACACACCTCTAACTATATTTTCACACTTGTTCCATGCCGTCATAGCTCGACTTGATAAATTTAGAAGCGCCAAAGAGTGACCATAAAATGAAGAAACATCTTTCTCCCAAAGCTCGGGTAGAGCTTTATTTATAATCTCGACCTCTGTAAGTAGCTGCTGCACCCACTCCCTTTGCTCCTTACTAAACTTATGCGCAACATCGGAAAAGTATTCATTTAAATAGAGAGAACTGATACTTCCTGGAAGATTGTGACGTGCAGGTTTTTTCTTGAAAGCGACGCACTCCATCAACTTACAAAGTTCCAAGAGCAACTGAACCACTGAACCTTGTATCTGACGGACATTCTCACCACAACACATAAGTTTATTTTTACTTGCACGCCCCTCCTTACGCGAAGAGCTTAAGTAATTCAAGTAAAACCCCATCAGCGCCCCACTGAGAGCAGACGCAACAGGAATAAATTTATCTACAGTCATCTTGACCTGATTCACCTGCATATAGTCAATACACTGCGAAAAGCTTTCAATATCCATATATTAGACACTCAACACTCAAACCCACATTTAACATCCTATTTTCCTCCACTGTAACACTCCGTTGTTCCCATACCTTTTCATAGGAGATTTTAGTTCATCTGCCTTCAGGCGATGGGGCCTTACAAAGCATAAGCTTTCTTCAATACTAGCGAAAAGCCTGCCAACACAGTGCCAAGCGATTTGGGAAAACAGGGAGCTGCGAAAAAAATCGAGATGGGAAATCACTTATCCCCTCCCGCCGACGCGCTTTGCCTCGTAGAAAAGTGAAAAGGATCAGGGGGGTGCAACTGAGGGCTACAGCAAGCACGGCGCAGGCCGCTGGGAAGGAATGGGCATTGCACGCTGTGCAACGATTTGAACAGGTGTGCACTCAGGTACAGCTGCAAGCGTCCACATTACGTCCACACCGCCAACCGAAACCCGACCCGCATGTACGTACATATTCAATAAAATCAGTGTATTGCTGGGTTTTCACAACGACCACAGCCATTTTTTGTCGGGCTCATAATCCTTTGGTCCACGGTTCGAGTCCGTGTGGGCCCACCAAATACGACAAAGCCGCGCAATGCGCGGCTTTTGCGTTTTTGGCGGGATCACCTCAGATACGGAATGCTCATTTGCAACTCGTAAACCCGAGTGCGAGCCGAGTCCTTTCCTCATCCGTTTTTGTGGGGCCGGCATCGCCTACGCCGCCAGGCCTGATTTTTGCTCGACGACTATTCGCACACAATCTACTCGTCAGCCGGCTCGAAGCGCTCGCCACGAAACACCCGACGTGGATTGCCACGCACGATGCGGTGATGGAACAACCGCCGCTCCGCGCGCAGTTCGCTGTGGACCTGCTCTGCCTGTTGCGCCAGGCGTTGACCAATGAGCAGCAGCGCCAAGCGCTTGTTGGCGTGCTGGCTACGCTCGCTCTGCACCTTGACGCTGACGCCGCTGGCCAGATGCGTGGCGCGCACTGCCGAGTCAGTGGTATTGACATGCTGACCACCCGGCCCGGACGAACGCAAGGTCTCGAAGTGGATCTCGCTCGTCAATTCCGGTGCCGGTGGCGCAAACCGTGCGCCACCAAAGAACCAGTTCTTGCGCGCATGCCCCGGCCGGTACGGACTGCTGCACGCCCATTGCAGCGAGCCCGTCCAGTGATCCGCCAGGCGCTCGGCCTGCTCGCCATCCAGTGCCAGCAACACCGAGCGCAAGGTACCGCGCCGCGGCCCCGGCTCTTCTTCGAGTATCCGTACCGCCACGGCGTGGGCATCCGCTTCGGCCTGCAGCCTGAGCAATGCCTTCGCCACTGCCAGGGCACATTCTTCCGGCCCCTGAGCCGCCGAGAGTTGCAGTAGGATCATCAGCAGCACCCTCCGCGCGTCTTGTAGGTGAGCACCGGTTTCAGTCGTGCCAGCACGCGAACCAGCCCCGCTTCACGCAAGGCACCCACCACCGAGTCGATAGCCTTGTAGGCCTCCGGCGCTTCCTCGTAGATCAGCGCCCGGTCGGCGCAGATCACGCGGCTGCCTAGTGCCGTACGACTCAGTTGCTCGACGCTGTAGCGCGAGGCGAGGCGGTCCTTGCACTCGCTGCGCATCCATTTGCGTCCGGCGCCATGGGCCAGGGACAACAGGCTGCGCTCGTCGGCGATCGGCTGTACCAAGTAGCTGTAGTCGCCGCGCGAACCAGGGATCACCACCGCCCCCTGATTCGACGGCGTGGCGCCTTTGCGATGCAGCCAACCATCGAGCCCGTCGATCTGCGCTTGGGACACCAGGTTGTGGTTGATGTCGAGCAGTACATCGCCATCGGCACGCAAGCGGTCTAGCATGCGCCGGGCAATCAATTGACGGTTGGCTTCGGCAAAACGCAGCGCGCCGTCGTGCCGGCCCAAGTAATGAGTGCTAGCCTCGCTGCCCGCCTCCAGTCCGTGATGACCGAACAGGTCGACCTGCTCACGCAAGATCGCCTCGCCCAATCCACGCGAGCCGCTGTGCACCAGCAACAGCAGGTGTTTGCGCTCGAAGCCCAAGGCTGCCAGGGCCGCATCGTCGTAGTTTTCATCGAGTTGCTGCAGCTCAGCGAAGTGGTTACCACCACCGATGGTACCTAGAGAACGCTCGTGCCCTGTGGCAGGCAAACCGAAGCTGGCGACGGCCTCCTGCCACGTCTCGTCGAGCGGCAGGTCGAGGTTGCCAAGGCGTTTCTCCACCTTGTCCAGATGCAGCTTGGCGGTCGGGATGTCCGTCCGCCACAGCGCCATGCCACAGCCGATGTCATTGCCGACCAGCGCCGGGTACAAACGCCCCACGGAAAAGAATGCCGCGCCGACCGGATAGCCACGCCCCGGATGCAGGTCCGGCATACCGGCCACCCGGTGCATGCCCCCTAGACGAGCGGTGGTTTCGAGTTGTTGGATCGCTTTTCCTTCGATCCAGGTGTCGTCCGCAGCGACCAATACAGCGCCGTCGGACAAATTGCGGATACAAGTGCCCATAGTCCAATCCTGATGGGTTGAAACAAAAAGATGTTCGGATTGGCAGGCCAGAGGCCGGGCGTTGCGGTACCGCTAACGAGTAGCGGCGAATGCGATCAAGCCAGGCGCGACCTGCAAAGGGTGATCAACTGTTGCATGATGTACCTCCTTTGCTGTCGGGTGAGAGAAGGCAAATATCGTAGGTGTGTAATCGCCACCTTGCAACAACCTTGATCACATTTTTACCAGGAGAACAACGTCATGGCCGAAAAACCTGACCGCTCCGCGGTACAAAAAACAATACACTGGCGGTACAGCGCCCAGCTTCCACCCATTTCGCCAAATTACGCTAAACACCAGTAAACACGCTACTTCCAGCTAACTATGCCTGCGCCAAGCTACGCACGGTTTCACTGGGTTTGCAGCGTCTCCAGGCAACTCATCATCTTTGGTCCACGGTTCGAGTCCGTGTGGGCCCACCAGATACGACAAAGCCGCGCAAATGCGCGGCTTTTTTGCATTTGGCGGCCATGTCCGGCGATTAAACTCTCAGCCGTTAATCCCCTCCAGCGTCACCTCCACCAACGCCTCTACATACGCCGCTTCCAGCGGCTCACCGGAAAACAAAATCCGGTACACCAGCGGGGCCATCAGTCTATCGACCACGCGATCATTGCTCGGAACCGGCTCACCGCGTGCCACTGCGCGTTCGAGAATCGCGCCAAACTGTGCCGTGGCAATCTCCAGGCAGCGTCCGGAGCAGCCGCCACCAGCCGCCAGCAAGTCGAGCACCGCGGCGCGGCCGGGTACCGATGACGTCTCTTCCATGTACTGGATGCCCCAGGCGAGCAAATCTCCAGCCAGGCTGCCGGTGTCGGTCGGGCCGCTGTCCGGACGGATGCGCTGCAGCGCAACGTCACCCAGCAGTTCGTTGAGGTCGCCCCAGCGTCGATAGATGGTCGAAGGCGTTACTCCGGCGCGGGCAGCGATCAGCGGCACGGTCAGTTCGCCACGCTCGCGCTCCTCCAGCAGCTGATTGACCGCATTGTGGACCGAGGCCTGGACCCTCGCACTACGCCCGCCTGGACGCACGCCCTGATTGATCGCCATATGCACCTTAACGCAAAGAGTTTGCTTTTATCTCGAAACAGGTTCATCGTCTGCAAAAGCTAACTCTTAGCCTTTGCGAGAGCAACCATGAGCGATACCTTACCCAAAAGCATGCGCGAACGCCGCAACGGTCTGTCTCGCGCTGCCTCCCTGTGGTTATTGGGGGCGATACTGATCGCCTTCTCGGCTGCGGCCAGCGCGCCGACACCTCTCTACGCCCTCTACCGCGAAACCTGGGGCTTCTCGCCGGCCTTGCTGAGTGTGGTCTTCAGCATCTACGCGGGCGGTTTGCTGCTGACGTTGCTGGTGTGCGGCTCGCTGTCCGATCACATCGGCCGACGCCCGGTGATAGCAGCCGCCTTGGCACTGGAGGTGTTGGCCATGGCGGTATTCCTGCGTGCAGAATCGGTCGAGGCGTTGATCGTCGCCCGCTTGCTGCAGGGCTGCGCCACAGGGCTTGCCACCAGTGTGCTGGGCGCCGCGTTGCTGGATTTCGACCGTGAGCGCGGGCCGCTGCTCAACAGCGTGACACCGATGCTGGGCCTGGCCCTTGGCGCTTTGGGCAGTAGTGCGTTGATGCAGTTTTCCGGCGAACCACTGCACCGGGTGTTCCTGGTTCTGTTGGGGATCTTTGCGTTGTTCGCGTTGGTGCTGGCGCGCCTGCCGGAAAGCATCAGCCGTCAGCCCGGTGCATGGGCCTCGCTGCGGCCACGGGTGCGGATTCCGCCGCAGGCCCGGCGGGCCTTCTGGCGGATCGCACCGCTGAATGCGAGTCTCTGGGCATTGGGGGGCTTCTACCTGTCGCTGGGGCCGACGCTCGCGCGCCAGGTCACAGGGCTGCAGGCACCGCTGGTCGGCGGCACCTTGGTCTTTCTCCTCACCAGTTGCGGCGCGCTGGGCATCTTCGTCCTGCGCAACAGCGAGGCCCAGGTGATCCTGCGCCGCGGCAGCCTGGCACTGGTCACCGGCCTGCTGCTGACCCTGATCGGCGTGGACTGCGGTCTGGCCTGGCTGTTCTTCCTCGGTACCGCAGTCGCCGGCCTGGGCTTTGGTGGCGGATTTCTCGGCGCCTTGCGCTCGGTCGTGCCGCTGGCCCACGCTCACGAACGCGGCGGGCTGATGGCCGGGTTCTATGTGCTGAGTTACCTGGCCTTCAGCCTGCCGGCAGTTGCCGCCGGCATCGCCACCCAGCATGTCGGGCTGGTCGTTACCACCAATGCCTATGCCTGTGTGTTGCTGCTGGCGGCAGTCATGGTGCTTTTGTCGGGCAGTCGCAGCAATCGTTCGCCTGCAGCGTCGGTCGGCTGAACCTCACGGCAACCGTCAGCGCTGCAGCAGCGTCGCCTGCCGCGGGTTGTAGAACGTCGTGTCGGCGGGAATGTCGCGGGTGACCAGTGACATCGCACCGATCACCACGTTGTCGCCGATGCGCAGGCGGTCGGCGATGATGCAACTGTTGGCGCCCAGGCTGACGTTGTCGCCGATCTCCAGCGCGTAGTGCTCCAGCCCCAAGGTCTTGATACCGATCGTGCAGTTCTGGCGAATGAAGAAATTGCGCCCGATCCGTACATGCCGAGTAATGACAACGCCTGGCAGATGGGCGATGCGCAATCCGGGCGCGATCTGCGCGCCTATGTCGATGTCCACCGCATACTTCAGATTGAGTCGCTGCTGCATGCCACGGGCATACCGGCGGGCCAGCCCCCCTCTGCCATCCAGATACTGAGCCAGACGGTAGGAAAACAGGAAGCGCAGCTTGTTATCCCTGCGCGACCGACGCAGGACGTTACTTAGCAAACTGACCAACCGTCCCGGCTTCTTTTTGTTGGAGACTTCCAGTCGCCAGCACTCCAGCAGATGTTCGAAGGTCAATGCCGGTTTCCCCTGCGTTATCAAAAGCCCCAGCGTAACAAGGTTTTCCAGAAATACTTCAGCGGCGAGCGCAGGTGGCGCCCCCAGTTCTGCTGCCACTGCGCATCCTCATGCCGGGCGACACGCGCATCCTGGGAGGCGGCAGTGCTGATGCGGCGGAACAGCATCGGGTAGGCGCAGTGCTGCTTGATCCGTCGCTTGAACAGGCTGTCCAGCGTTCTACCGTCGTAGGGCGCGGCAACCAGCACTCGACAGCCTTCCTGGGAAAGAATGTACGCATGCGGTGCACTGACCCGCCCACGGGCGATGAATGGAAACCAGGTCAGCCAGGTGCGGCCCATCGTATAGCCCAGGTGCAGGCTCTCGAACGGCCGGGTGGCGATGAAGCGGTTGATCCAGTTGATCGACGTGGCACGCCAGTCGTAGGGCTTGGCATCGTCCTCGAAAATCAGGATGCGCTGCCAGCCGTGCTCCAGGGCCATCAGCGCCAAGGCGCGATGGGACTCGTAGTGGCCCCGAATCGGGTTGATGTCCTTGTCCCTGAGGTGGAAGACCAGTGGATTGCCAATCCTGCTGCCCACTTCCCGCATGAAGCGCTCGCGGCTGTCCTGCCGATCGCGCAAGGAAACACAGAACGCCGCATCGACGTCGAACTTGAACAGGCTGGACACGTGGCACCTACAGCTAGGCAGAGGGGATTTCTGGCGTCAATTCTTTAGCGAGAATGATTATCAAATACCAAGTGCCGCATCATAATACGCACCCGCTCAAGGACAGAAGTGAAATCGATTTAATCATTTTGCCATCATCGTGCGAACGGCTCATCTTGCCGCCCGAGCCCAGGTCTGGCTAGGCTAGCGCACCCATTGCAGAGATTTGTCATGCCGGACTCCCGCGCCATCGCCCTCGACGAAATCGATCGTCAGCTCATTGCCCTGCTGCAGATCAACGCCCGCGAAAGCGTCGCTACCCTCGCACGCCAGCTGGGCATCGCCCGCACCACCGTCACGTCGCGCCTGGCGCGCCTGGAAAAGCACAAGGTGATCACCGGCTACGGCGTGCGCCTGGGCCAGCGCCTGGTCGGGGGTGGTCTGCAGGCCTATGTCGGCATCACGGTGCAACCACGATCAGGGCGCGAAGTGGTGCGCCGCCTGTCGGCGATGGGGCAGGTACAGCAGCTGTGCGCGGTGAGTGGCGAGTTCGACTACGTTGCCTGGCTGCTCAGTGACTCACCGGAACAGCTGGACCAGTTGCTCGACCAGATTGGCAGCCTGGAAGGGGTGGAAAAGACCACCACCTCGATCATCCTGAGCAGCAAGGTGGATCGCGGGCAGCCTGGATAGGCGTTTGTCATAATGCGAACCCTGATCGTCATATCGACATATCAGCCTGCATATCGACGCCACTATTGCTCTTAATTACGAACGCCACGCTTCATAAAATGACCGCCACGCATTTCCTATACTCAGGCTCCGCCCTCAGCGCAGCCGCTCTGGCAAGGTCATCAGATGAACAAGAAAAACCGCCACCCCGTCGACGGCAAGCCGCCGGTCACCATCTTCGGCCCTGATTTTCCCTTCGCCTTCGATGACTGGCTCGAGCATCCCGCAGGCCTTGGCAGCATTCCCGCTGAAAGGCATGGCGAAGAAGTGGCGATCGTCGGTGCCGGCATCGCCGGGCTTGTGGCGGCCTACGAGCTGATGAAGCTGGGCCTCAAGCCGGTCGTCTACGAAGCCTCGAAGCTCGGCGGGCGCCTGCGCTCGCAGGCCTTCAACGGCACCGACGGTATCGTCGCCGAGCTGGGCGGCATGCGCTTCCCGGTATCGTCCACCGCGTTCTACCACTATGTCGACAAGCTCGGCCTGGAAACGAAACCCTTCCCCAACCCGCTGACCCCGGCGTCGGGCAGCACGGTGATCGACCTCGAAGGCCAGACCTACTACGCCGAGAAAGCCGCCGACCTGCCGGCCCTGTTCCACGAGGTCGCCGAAGCCTGGGCCGATGCGCTGGAGGACGGCGCACGCTTCGGCGAGATTCAGCAGGCCATCCGCGAGCGCGACGTACCGCGCCTGAAGGCCCTGTGGGATACCCTGGTGCCGCTGTGGGACGACCGCACCTTCTACGATTTCGTCGCCACCTCCAAAGCCTTCGCCAAGCTGAGCTTCCAACACCGGGAAGTGTTCGGCCAGGTCGGTTTCGGCACCGGCGGCTGGGATTCGGACTTCCCCAACTCGATGCTGGAAATTTTCCGCGTGGTCATGACCAACTGCGACGATCACCAGCACCTGGTGGTCGGAGGTGTGGAGCAAGTGCCGCA
The DNA here is from genome assembly GCF_009650575.1 of Pseudomonas sp. MNR3A. NCBI lineage: Bacteria > Pseudomonadati > Pseudomonadota > Gammaproteobacteria > Pseudomonadales > Pseudomonadaceae > Pseudomonas > Pseudomonas sp. MNR3A. Next base: position 70,066 of record NZ_VZZS01000002.1, read on the forward strand.
GGGCATCTGGCGGCATGTGCCGGACAGCGCTGCGCACTGGCCGGCCGGCACCAGTCTTCGCTCGCTGCACGGCGGCGCGCCGCGGGCCGGGGTCAAGCGCATCGCCCGCGCCAGCGATGGCCGCCTGGCGGTTACCGACAACTATGGCGACACCCGCCACTACGCCGCCGTGCTCACCACCTGCCAGAGCTGGCTGCTGACCACCCAGATCGACTGCGAAGAGTCGCTGTTCTCGCAGAAGATGTGGATGGCCCTGGACCGCACCCGCTACATGCAGTCGTCGAAGACCTTCATCATGGTCGATCGCCCGTTCTGGAAGGACAAGGATCCGCAGACCGGCCGCGACCTGCTGAGCATGACGCTCACCGATCGCCTGACCCGCGGCACCTACCTGTTCGACAACGGCGACGACAAGCCGGGAGTGATCTGCCTGTCGTACGCATGGATGAGCGATGCGCTGAAGATGCTGCCGCATCCGACCGAGAAACGCGTGCAGCTTGCCCTGGATGCGCTGAAGAAGATCTACCCGAAAACCGACATCGCCGGGCACATCATCGGCGACCCGATCACCATCTCCTGGGAGGCCGACCCCTACTTCCTCGGCGCCTTCAAAGGCGCGCTGCCAGGTCACTACCGCTACAACCAGCGCATGTACGCGCACTTCATGCAACAGGACCTGCCCCCCGAGCAGCGCGGCATCTTCATCGCTGGCGACGACGTGTCCTGGACCCCGGCCTGGGTCGAAGGCGCGGTGCAGACGTCGCTGAATGCGGTGTGGGGTATCATGAACCACTTCGGCGGCAAGACCCATGCGGACAATCCCGGGCCGGGCGACGTGTTCCACGAGATCGGCCCGATCGCCCTGCCTGACTGAGACGAGGAGGCGCTCATGCGCATCGCCCTGTTCCAGGGAGCGCCCAGGCCACTGGACGTGCCCGGCAATCTAGAACGCCTGCAGCACCAGGCACAACTGGCGGCAGCGCGGGGCGCGCAACTGCTGGTGTGCCCGGAGATGTACCTCAGCGGCTACAACATCGGCGCCGAAGCGGTGCAGCGCCTGGCCGAACCTGAAGACGGACCGTCGGCCATGGCGGTGGTGGAGATTGCCCAGGCGCAGCGCATCGCCATCGTCTATGGCTACCCGGAGCGGGCCGAGGACGGCTCGATTCACAACAGTGTGCAACTGATCGATGCCCACGGCCGCAGCCTGTGCAACTACCGCAAGACCCACCTGTACGGCGAGCTGGACCGCTCGATGTTCAGCCCGGGCGCCAACCACTTTCCGGTGGTCGAGCTCGATGGCTGGAAGCTGGGGCTGCTGATCTGCTACGACATCGAATTCCCCGAGAACGCCCGGCGCCTGGCGCTTGAGGGTGCCGAGCTGATCCTGGTGCCGACCGCGAACATGACGCCCTACGACTTCGTCTGCCAGGTGACGGTGCGCTCGCGGGCGCAGGAGAACCAGTGCTATCTGGTATACGCCAACTACTGCGGGGCTGAGGGTGAGATCCAGTATTGCGGGCAGAGCAGCATCATCGGCCCGGACGGCAGCCTGCTGGCCATGGCCGGACGCGAGGAATGCCAATTGCTGGCCGACCTTGAGCACGAGCGGGTCGTGAAGGGGCGTGAGGCGTTTCCGTATCTTGCGGACCTGCGGCGGGATCTTCACCGCGGTCAGGATTGAAGCCGACGGCAAAGGCGCGGGTTCACCGACGAAATCGGCACCGTGGCAGATGGCACCGGCCCGGCCGCCGTAAATGCGCTAGCATCGCTCCATGACCGACGCTATCAACACACTCACCCTGCCCAACGGCCTGCGCCTGACCCTGCGCCACGCCCCGCGCCTCAAGCGCGCCGCCGCCGCCTTGAGGGTCCATGCCGGCAGTCATGACGCTCCGGCGAGGTGGCCGGGCATAGCGCACTTTCTCGAGCACCTGCTGTTCCTCGGCACCGCGCGCTTCCCGCTGGAAGACGGCCTGATGCGGCATGTGCAGGCATTCGGCGGCCAGGTCAATGCCAGTACCCGCGAACGCACCACCGATTTCTTCTTCGAAGTGCCTCCCACGGCCCTGGGCTCAGCGCTGGAGCGCCTGTGCCAGATGCTCGCCGAACCGGACCTGAGCCTGGCACGCCAGCACCGCGAGCGTGAAGTGATCCATGCGGAGTTCATCGCCTGGTCGCGCAATGCCGAGGCGCAACGCCAGTTCAGGCTGTTGCAATGCGTATCGCCACATCATCCCTTGAGCGGGTTCCACGCAGGCAACCGGTACAGCCTGGCGTTGCAGGACCCGGCTTTCCAGCGCGCGCTGGGCGACTTCCATGCTCGCTTCTATCGCGGAGGGCAGATCCATCTGAGCCTGTGCGGGCCGCAATCGCTGATGCAGCTCGAAGCACTGGGCCGGCAGTTCGGCAGCCTGTTCAGGGCGGGCGAAATGCAAGCACAAACACCTCCCGCCCCCTTGCTCGATACCCCCTTGATCGAGCTCGAAGCCTCCAGAGGCGGCCTTGATTTGCTGTTCGCCCACGAGCACCTTCCGCCAGGTGCCGAGCAGGCCCTGGACCTGCTGCAAGCCTGCCTGAGCGACAGCCGTCCGGGCGGCTGGCTCGATGCCCTGCGCCAACGCGGCTGGCTCCAGGAGGTTCACAGCGATTCGCTGTATGCCTTTGCCGGCCAGTTGCTCTGGCACATCCGCCTGCAACTGCAGCCGGACGCCCCGCCAGCCGAGGTTCGCGCACTGCTGCACGGCTGGTTCGGCGCGTTGCGGCGCCTGGACGCCGCAGCGCTCAACAACGAGTTCGAGCGCCTTCAACACAGTCGCAAGCAAGCAGCCAGCGCACTTGAACTCGCCCGTCGGGACAGTGCCCAGCGGCCGTTCGAAGCGCTGGATGCCCAGGCACTGAAAGCCTTCAAGGCACTGCTCGATGATCTGCCGAGCGGTGAGCAGGGCCAATGGCAGCAACCGCACGATGAGCCCCTGCTGATCGCCGACCTCCCGGTTGGATGCGCAGCGCTGCCGGATGATCTGACCGTCAGCGACATCCTGCCGGTCGAGCGAGGATTCGCGACGCTGTATCTACGCTGGCGTATCGCCTCGCCCCTGCGCCAGCGCTTTCACGCAGTGCTGTCACAAGCGCTGCAACCACTGCTCGAACGCGCCCGCCGCGCCTCGCTGCAGCTGGACTTCTCTCTCATTGGCGAACACTGGCAACTGCGCTGTGCGGGCACGTCTGGCGCGGTAATCCGCACCCTCGACCTGGCCTTGGAACACCTGCGCCACCCTGCACCCCACTTGCTGAACACACCTGCGCCCGCCGAGCCAGCGCACATCCCGATCAGGGCACTGCTCAAGGCACTGCCAGATCACCTGCGCGAGGCAACCATACAGCCACAGCCAGCCTGCCTGCTGGACCTGACAATGCTTGGGCAGATCTGGGCCAGCGCGCCTCGACACGGCCTCGCCATCGGCTTCGATGGCGCAGCGCAAGCGGCCCTCGGCGCGGTATTGGCACATGCACCGGGGTTGCCGGAGGCGCCACCGCCGGCCTCCCGGTCGTTGCCGGCCCGACGCTGGCTGCATCACCCCACGGGCGGCAGCGAGCATGCGCTGCTGCTGTTCTGCCCGGTTCCCGCACACGATGAAGGCGCAGGTCGGGTACTGGCGCAAGCGCTGCAAGGGCCGGTTTACCAGCGCCTGCGGGTCGAACTGCAACTGGGCTATGCCGTGTTCAGCGCCTTTCGTCAGATAGAAGGCCAAGGCGGCCTGCTGTTCGGTGTGCAATCGCCACAGGCAACGCCCGGCCAGATTCTCGAACACCTGCTCAGCCTGTTGGCCGACGGCGTCACGTTCGACCCCGCCGCCGTACGGGCCCTGGCCGCGCAGTTCGAGGAGCCGGCGATGGCCAATGCGGAAGTCGCCGAATGGGCCTGGCAGACATATCTGGCTACAGAGCCGACAGACCTTTCCCATCTGCGCAGGTCTATTCTCAGGACAGACCAGCCAATACTGGACGATCTGGTGAAACGCCTTCTGGACGCCGAGCACGGCTGGCTATGCCTGGCCACCAGCGAAGCACCGGATGCGCGCTTTGAGCAAATTCCCTCTGTCTGAGGCGAGGATTGTTACCTGTACTGCAAGGGCGCTTTTCGAAGAATTAACCTTTCGGTACAAATTTTTCTTGTAAGATAGCGCAATCTCAGCCAATGGAACCTCCTGACTCAGGCGGCACCAAAGTAGATAGCTGACATCCACCCACACCATCCGGAAGGAGTTCGACCATGACCACCTGGACCAAACCCGCTTACACCGACCTGCGCATCGGCTTCGAAGTCACCATGTACTTCGCCAGCCGCTAAGCAGCGCTGCAGTGCAACGCCTCGGCCCGCCGGGGCGTTTTCGTTTCATGGACCAGGGGCAAGACAGTAGCCATGTACATCCAGATTCTCGGTTCCGCCGCCGGTGGCGGTTTCCCCCAGTGGAACTGCAACTGCGTCAACTGCAAGGGCTTTCGCGATGGCAGCCTGCGCGCAACGGCACGCACCCAGTCGTCCATTGCCCTGTCCGACGACGGTGAGCACTGGATCCTGTGCAACGCTTCGCCCGACATCCGCGCCCAGCTCCAGGCCTTTGCACCGATGCAGCCGGCACGAGCCCTGCGCGACACCGGTATCGACGCGATCGTCCTGCTCGACAGCCAGATCGACCACACCACCGGCCTGCTCAGCCTGCGCGAAGGCTGCCCGCACCAGGTCTGGTGCACCGACATGGTCCACCAGGACCTGAGCACTGGCTTCCCGCTGTTCACCATGCTCAGCCACTGGAACGGTGGCCTGCAGTGGAATCGCGTCGAGCTGCAAGGCAGCTTCGTCATCCCCGCCTGCCCTGATCTGCAATTCACGCCCTTCCCATTGCGCAGCGCGGCGCCACCCTATTCGCCGCACCGTTTCGACCCGCACCCAGGCGACAACCTTGGCCTGCTGGTAGAGGACCTGCGCACTGGTGGCAAGCTGTTCTACGCGCCGGGGCTGGGTCAGGTCGACGACAAGCTGCTGCAGATGATGCACGGCGCCGACTGCCTGCTGGTCGACGGCACCCTGTGGGAAGACGATGAAATGCAGCGCCGCGGCGTCGGCACCCGCACCGGCCGCGAAATGGGCCACCTGGCCCAGCACGGCCCCGGTGGCATGCTGGAGGTGCTCGATGCCTTCCCACGCCAGCGCAAGGTGCTTATCCACATCAACAACACCAACCCGATCCTCGACGAAGACTCCCCGGAGCGCGCCGAAGTCCAGCGCCGGGGCGTGGAAGTCGCCTACGATGGCATGAGCATCGAGTTGTAAGGAGGCCTGATGAGCGACGCACTGCCGATGTCCCCTGCCGAGTTCGAGCAGGCCCTGCGCGCCAAGGGCGCCTACTACCACATCCATCACCCCTACCACGTGGCGATGTACCAGGGCCGCGCCACGCGCGAGCAGATCCAGGGCTGGGTGGCCAACCGCTTCTACTACCAGGTGAACATCCCCATGAAGGATGCCGCGATCCTGGCCAATTGCCCGGACCGCGAAGTACGCCGCGAGTGGATCCAGCGCCTGCTCGACCACGACGGCGCCCCCGGCGAGGACGGCGGCATCGAGGCCTGGCTGCGCCTCGGCCAGGCGGTGGGCCTGGACCCGGAGCAACTGCGTTCGCAGGAGCTGGTGCTGCCCGGCGTGCGCTTCGCCGTCGACGCCTATGTCAACTTCGCCCGCCGCGCCTCCTGGCAAGAAGCGGCCAGCAGCTCGCTGACCGAGCTGTTCGCCCCGCAGATCCACCAGTCGCGCCTGGACAGCTGGCCGCAGCACTATCCCTGGATCGATCCGGCCGGCTACGAGTACTTCCGCACCCGCCTGGGCCAGGCCCGACGCGATGTAGAGCACGGCCTGGCGATCACCCTGCAGCACTACACCACGCGCGAAGGGCAGGAGCGTATGCTGGAAATCCTGCAGTTCAAGCTGGATATCCTCTGGAGCATGCTCGACGCCATGAGCATGGCCTATGAACTGAACCGCCCGCCCTATCACAGCGTCACAAGCGAACGGGTCTGGCACAAGGGGATCGCACTATGAGTCTCGACCGCACACTGGTGCCGAACTGGCGCACCGGCTACCGCTTCCAGTACGAACCCGCGCAAAAGGGCCACGTGCTGCTGTACCCCGAAGGCATGATCAAGCTCAACGACAGTGCTGGCCTGATAGGTGGGCTGGTCGATGGCCAGCGCGATGTCGCGGCGATCATCGCTGAGCTCGAACAGCAATTCCCCGGTATCCCGGAAGTGGCCGAGGACATCGAGCAGTTCATGGAGGTGGCCCGTGCCGAACACTGGATCACCCTCGCCTGAGGTGCCGGTCGGCCTGCCGTTGTGGCTGCTGGCCGAGCTGACCTACCGCTGCCCGCTGCAGTGCCCGTACTGCTCCAACCCGTTGGACTTCGCCGCCCAGGGCAAGGAGCTGAGCACCGAACAGTGGTTCGAGGTGATGGCTCAGGCCCGTGAAATGGGCGCGGCGCAGATCGGTTTTTCCGGCGGCGAGCCGCTGGTGCGCCAGGACCTCGCCGAGCTGATCGGCGAGGCCCGGCGCCTGGGCTACTACACCAACCTGATCACCTCCGGCATCGGCCTCACCGAGCAGAAGATCGCCGCGTTCAAGCAGGCCGGTCTGGACCATATCCAGATCAGCTTCCAGGCCAGCGACGAACAGGTGAACAACCTGCTGGCCGGCTCGAAGAAAGCCTTCGCGCAGAAGCTGGAAATGGCGCGTGCGGTGAAAGCCCACGGTTATCCGATGGTGCTGAACTTCGTCACCCACCGGCACAACATCGACCGGATCGACCGCATCATCGAGCTGTGCATCGCCCTCGAAGCCGACTTCGTCGAACTTGCCACCTGTCAGTTCTACGGCTGGGCGCACCTCAATCGCCTGGGCTTGCTGCCGACCAAAGAGCAGCTCGAACGCGCCGAGCGCATCACCAACCAGTACCGTGATCGGCTGAAAGCCGAAGGCAATCCGTGCAAACTGATCTTCGTCACCCCCGACTACTATGAAGAACGCCCCAAGGCCTGCATGAACGGCTGGGGCAGCCTGTTCCTGACCATCACCCCCGACGGCACCGCCCTGCCCTGTCATGGCGCGCGTCAGTTGCCGGTGCAGTTTCCCAACGTGCGCGACCACGACCTGCGGCATATCTGGTACGACTCGTTCGGCTTCAACCGCTTTCGCGGTTACGACTGGATGCCCGAACCCTGCCGTTCGTGCGACGAAAAGGAAAAGGACTTTGGCGGTTGCCGCTGCCAGGCCTTCATGCTCACTGGCGATGCCAGCAAGGCCGACCCGGTGTGCGCCAAGTCGCCGGATCACGGCATCATTCTCAAGGCCCGCGAGGAGGCGCAGACCGCTCAGATGAACATCGAACAGATGACCTTCCGCAATGAGCGCAACTCCCGTGTCATCGCCCGCGGCTGAGTTCAGCGCCACCCAGGCGGTGGCCGCCGGCACCGACTTCGCCGAACTCAAGGTCGGCGAGCAGGGGCTGTTCTGGAACGAATTCCGCCCCGCCGATGGCGCCTGCCGCATCTGGCACTGGCGCCAGCAGCAGGCCCACTGCCTGACACCGGACGGTTTCAGCGCGCGCAGCCGGGTCTATGAATACGGCGGCGGCAGTTTCTGCCTGGCCCCAGAAGCGGTGGTCTTCGTCAACGAGAAGGACCAGCAGGTCTACAGCCAGGCGCTGGACGGCTCGCACCCCCAAGCACTGACAGCAGCCTCAGAATGCCGCTATGGCGACCTCCAATGGCATGACGGCCAGGTGCTGGCGGTCGAGGAGCGGCATGGCGAATGCGTCGAGCACCGCCTGGTGACGCTGGCAGCAGGCACGCGCCAGGTACTGGTCGAAGGTGCCGACTTCTACGCCTCCCCTGTTCTGAGCCCCGACGGTCAGCGCCTGGCGTGGATCGAATGGGATCGCCCGGCGCAGCCCTGGACCCTCACCCGCCTGATGAGCCGCGCGCGGCAAGCCGACGGACACTGGGGGCCGACGCACTGCGTGGCCGGCGAGGACGAATCCCTGCAACAGCCTCGCTTCGACACTGACGGCAGGCTGTATTGCCTATCCGACCGCAACGGCTTCTGGCAGCCCTGGGGCGAGTTCGACGGCGGCTGGCAGGCTATCCCTGCCGAAGCTGCCGACCACGCTGCTGCGCCGTGGCAACTGGGCGCCTGCACCTGGCTGCCCCTGGGCCCGCAAGGCTATCTCGCGACCTGGTTCGACAACGGCTTCGGCAAGCTGGCGATTCGCAGCGAAGACCAAGACCTGCAAGTGTTCGCCGAGGACTACACGCGGTTTCGCAGCCTGGCGATGGACGCACAGCACCTCTATGCCATCGCCGCCTCACCCACGCGCCCACCGGCAATCCTCGCCATCGCACGCGACGGCCAGCGCAGTCGGATCCTGGCAGGTGGCGGCGAGGTACTGCCAGCCGAGCGCATCAGTTATCCACAGCCCATCCGCTACCCGAGTGGCGACGCCCTGGCCCATGGATTCTTCTACCCAGCCATGGACAGCCAGCACAAACCCCCGCTGGTGGTGTTCATCCACGGAGGCCCGACCTCGGCCTGCTACCCGGTACTCGACGCACGCATCCAGTACTGGACCCAGCGTGGTTTCGCCGTCGCCGACCTCAACTATCGCGGCAGCAGCGGCTATGGCCGCGCCTATCGCCAGGCATTGCACCTGCGCTGGGGCGAAATCGACGTGCAGGACGCCTGCGCCGCCGTTGCCTTCCTCGCCGGGCAAGGCTTGATAGACCCGGACAAGGCGTTCATTCGCGGCGGCAGTGCCGGCGGCTACACCACCCTGTGCGCCCTGGCCTTCCACGACGTATTCCGCGCGGGCGCCAGCCTCTATGGCGTCAGCGACCCCATCGCGCTGGGCAAGGCGACTCACAAGTTCGAAGGCGATTACCTGGACTGGCTGATCGGCGACCCGCAGCAAGATGCCGAGCGCTACCGGGAACGCACACCGCTACTGCATGCTGAGCGGATCAAGGCGCCGGTGATCTTCTTCCAGGGTGAGCTGGATGCGGTGGTAGTGCCGGAACAGACCCGCAGCATGCTGGAGGCGCTGAAAGCCAATGGCATCGAAGCGGTTGGGCACTTCTACCCTGAGGAGCGTCATGGTTTTCGCAAGGCACAGAACCTTGCCCATGCGCTGGAAGAGGAATGGCGGTTTTATTGCCGGGTGCTGGCGGGTTGAGGGGGCCGCGCCCGGCCCCGTCATGCGTTAGCGCTTGGCGATGATGTACACCGCATGCACGATCCCTGGAATGTAGCCCAGCAGGGTCAGCAGGATGTTGAGCCAGAACGCGCCGCCGAAGCCAACTTGCAGGAACACGCCCAAAGGCGGCAGAAGAATAGCGATGATGATACGAATGAAGTCCATGTGAAGCTCTCCTGGGATGGTTCTCAACACAGACTAGTGCGCTTCGCTGGAGGTTCCACACTGATATCACGCCTGAAAAAAAACGCCCCGGGCCAAATACAGCTGGCCAAGGGCGATGCGCAGGAACGCGAGACGGTTCGTTGAAATTCGGTGGTCAGGCCGTCGCTTCGCGGCGAACCTGTTGGTGGGAATGCAAGCGGGCGAAGGCACGGGATAACCGCTGCAGCATTTCGTCGATATTGCCCCGGCTAACGGTCAGCGCCGGCGAGAAGCGCACCACATCCGCTTGCGGGGCATTGAGCAGCAGGCCTTCGTGCAGAGCTGCCTCGACCAGTTCCTGGGCCAGCGCTTCACGCAACTGCAACGCCCATAACAAACCCTGGCCCCGCACCTCGCCCTGCCCGTAGCGCCCCGCCAGACGGCTAAGACCCTCGCGCAGGTGCCGGCCGCTGTCCTGCACCTTCTCGAGAAAACCCGGCGCCAGCACGGTATCCAGCACCGCCAGGCCCGCCGCGCTCATCAGGGCGTTGCCGTGGTGGCTGCCCTCCAGCTCGCCCGGCGCGGCGCAGCAGGCCGTACCGCGGGCCAGCAGGGCCGCCAGCGGCACCCCACCGCCCAGGCCCTTGCCCAAGGTGAGGATGTCAGCACGCACGCCGTAGGTCTGTTCGGCCAGCAGCGCGCCACAACGGCCGATACCGGTCTGCACTTCGTCGAGAATCAACAGGATGCCCAGCTCGCGACAGAGCTTTTCGACACCCTGCAGGTATTCACGTGTTGCCGGAATCACACCAGCCTCGCCCTGGATCGGCTCGAGCATGATCGCCACGGTGCGCGAGTCGACCTCGGCATGCAGCGCGGCCAGGTCGTTGAACGGCACCTTGCTGAAGCCGGGCAACCCCGGTTCGCAGCGGTTGCACGGCAGCGGGTCGGACGCCGACAGCGCGCCAAGGCTGCGGCCATGGCAGGCCTGGCTGGCCGTGATGATGTGATAGGCGCCACCGCGATGCAGCTGACCCCATTTGCGCGCAAGCTTGATTGCGCCCTCGCAAGCCTCTGCGCCACTGTTGAGCAGGTACGCCTGGTCGCTGCCGGTGCTTTGGCACAGGCGCTCGGCCAACGCCAGCAGCGCCGAGCTGTGAAAGCCCGCGCCCGGATTGATCAGGGCCTGGGCCTGGCTGCCGAGGGCCCTGGCCAGCACTTCAGGGCTGTGCCCGAGGCTGTTGACCGCGCAGCCCTGGGTGAAGTCCAGGTACGCATGCCCCTGGTCATCCCACAACCACGAACCCTGGCCCCGCACGAACACCTGAGGTGCGCGCTCGCGGCCAGGCATCAGCCACTCGCGGGACATCTGCGAGGGCTGCGCCTCATGCGTCGGGCTCTGCACGGGCCCGGCAACGGCCGCAGCCGAACGACGCAGCTTGAACAGGTTCATGATGACTCCAGGGCAATCACGGGGACGGCAAGGCGCCCCGGTCTTCGCCTGAGGTCGGATATTTTGCCTTGCCTATCAAAAGTGTTTCTCATCCGGGGCAACAATGAACCGGGCGGATCGCTTCAGCCCTCCGGAATACGGCGATAGACTAGGCGTACCGGCGCTTCGCGGCCATTTCGTTTTTTCAGCTTTTTCGATAAGTATTTCTTATGGATTTTCGCCAACTGCGTTATTTCGTCGCGGTCTATGAAGAAGGCCATGTGGGGCGGGCTGCAGAGCGTCTGTCACTGTCGCAACCGGCACTGTCGCAACAGATCCGCCAGCTTGAGCACAGCCTTGACCTGAACCTGTTCGAGCGCAGCAACAAACGCCTGCTGCCAACCCTAGCCGCGCACACCCTCTACAACCATGCATTGCCCCTGCTCGACGGGCTGCAGCGCGCCCAGGAAGCCATGCAGGGGTTCAAGGGCCAGTCCTTGCGTACCTTGGCCATCGGTGTGCTGCAGACCGTACGCCCGAGCCTGGTGCCGCGGCTGCTGGAGAAACTGCGCAAGGCCCAGCCACACCTGGTCGTGCAGATCTACGAACTGTCAGGGCTGGAAATCGAGCGGCGGCTACTCAATGGCAGCCTGGATATCGGCATCAGCTACCTGCCGCCACGTCAGCCAGGGCTGCACGGGCTGTTGTTGTACGAAGATGAACTGCAGCTTGTCATCCCCAATACGCATCAGTTGAAAGACTTCAAGAAGGTCTCGATCAGACAAGCCGCCGAACTGCCGCTGCTGATGCTGGGGGAGGAATTTCAGATCCGGCAGATCTGGAAGGCCCAACTGGCCAACCTCGGGCGCAGGCCGCAGGTGCAGGCAGAGATGAACAACATGGGGGGGATTCTCGACAGCCTGGCCAATACCGCCCTGGCGACCATCCTTCCGGGGCGGGCCAAGGAAGCGGCCGAAGACGATCAGGCACTGCTGTGGAAACCCCTGAGCGAGCCGCGGGTCCCGCTCAAGGTGGGCCTGGTGTTTCGCGATGCCCAGCGCCAGCAGGCATCGGTGGAGTTGCTGCGCACCCTGCTTGAGGAGGAGAGCGATGCCCGCCAGGCTGGCGTGCAGACACTGGATGGGCGCGGCGCATAAAAACGCCAGACAAAGAAAACCCCGCCGAGGCGGGGTTCTCCAGACTGTTTCCCTGACATCCTTATCGTCCCACCATCCTGGCGGGAAATCCTACGTGTCCCTGTTCTGTCCTTTGCGCTTCCTGCGCTCCGTCCATGTAAGAAAGATTAACCGTGGATCCAATCTTAGGAAAGAGGAGAAAAGTCACCACGTAATGTAGGAAAAAGCTTACAAGGCCGAGGTTTTCAGAACGTCCTGTTTGCACTCGAAAACCCCGGCCCCTCGATCAGAATTGCGCGGCATCCAGCAGGTACAACGACTCGCTGCCCGCCTTCACCGATGCCACCAACGAATCCAGCCTTGGCAGCAGGCGGGCGAAGTAGAAGCGCGCCGTCCCAAGCTTCGCACCATAGAAGGCCTCGTCGCCCTCGCCAACCTGCGCAGCACGAGCCATCAGTGCCCACATGTAGCCATAGGCCACGTAACCGAACGCATGCAGGTACTCGACCGAGGCGGCACCAATTTCGTTGGGGTTGCCTTTCGCCTGCTCCAGCACCCACTCGGTCAAGCCGTCGAGCTGATCCAGCGCAGCGCCCAGCGGCCGCGTGAACTCGTCGTCGGCAGCGCCGAGGAACTGACGGATCTCGTCAGCGAACAGACGGTAGTACGCGCCGCCGCTGGCCACCACCTTGCGCCCCATCAGGTCCAGGGCCTGGATGCCATTGGTGCCCTCGTAGATCTGCGTGATGCGCACATCGCGCACCAACTGCTCCTGGCCCCATTCGCGAATGTAGCCGTGTCCACCGAACACCTGCTGGCCATGTACGGTGCACTCCAGGCCGAGGTCGGTGAGGAACGCCTTGGCCACCGGCGTCAGCAAGGCCACCAGTTCCTCGCTGCGTTTACGGGTAGCGGCGTCTTCGCTGAACTTGGCGCTGTCCAGCTGCATGGCGACATAGGTGGAAAACGCCCGACCGCCTTCGATCAGCGCTTTCATGGTGAGCAGCATGCGGCGCACGTCGGGGTGGACGATGATCGGGTCGGCGACCTTGTCCTTGGCTTGCGGGCCCGTCGGTGCGCGGCTCTGCAAGCGGTCGCGGGCGTATTCGACGGCATTCTGGTAGGAGCGCTCGGCCGACGCCAGGCCCTGGATACCGACACCCAGGCGCTCGTAGTTCATCATGGTGAACATCGCCGCCAGGCCTTTGTTCGGCTCCCCGACGATATAGCCGATTGCCTCGTCGAAGTTCATCACGCAGGTGGCCGAAGCCTGGATGCCCATCTTGTGTTCGATCGAGCCACAGGTGGCCGGGTTGCGCGCACCCAGGCTGCCATCGTCGTTGACCAGGAACTTGGGCACCAGGAACAGCGAGATGCCTTTCGGACCAGCCGGCGCGTCCGGCAGCTTGGCCAGCACCAGGTGGATGATGTTTTCGGTCAGGTCGTGCTCGCCACCGGTGATGAAGATCTTGGTGCCGCTGACCTTGTAGCTGCCGTCGGCCTGCGGCTCGGCCTTGGTGCGGATGATGCCCAGGTCGGTGCCGGCATGGGGCTCGGTCAGGCACATGGAGCCGGCCCAGACGCCGGCGTACATGTTCGGCAGATACTTTTCCTTCAACGCTTCGCTGGCGTGGGCGTTGATCGACAGGCAGGCACCTGCGGTGAGCATCGGATACAGCCCGAACGACAGGCTCGAAGCGTTGACCATTTCCTCGACCTGGGCCGAGATGGCCTTGGGCATGCCCATGCCACCAAACAGCGGATCCCCGCCGACACCGACCCAGCCACCTTCGGCGTAGGTCTGGTAAGCCTCGATGAACCCGGCCGGGGTGCGGACCGCGCCATTGTCCCAATGGCAGCCTTCTTCATCAGCGGCGCGGCTCAGGGGCGCAATGCTCTTGCTGGTGACCTTGCCTGCCTCTTCCAGCACGGCCAGGGCAGTTTCGGCGTCGACAACCTCAGCCAGCCCCGGCAACTGGGACCAGAGATCGGCAACCTTGAAGACTTCATTGAGTACGAAGCGCATATCGCGCAGGGGCGCTTTATAGTCGGCCATGACAACCTCTCGCTAGCAGAGTCGGGGGCGGCCGCCATGGGCCGCACACTGGGTTGGAAGCAGTGTAACCGAACAACTTTTACGAGACATAGGGTCATCACGCGACCATATAGTCAACTATAGTCACGCCATGCGAACTGCCCCGCGCCGTGCAGTTTGCCCCTGCTGCATGACGCAGTTACGACCCGCAGCCTTGGCGCTGTAGAGCGCCTGGTCAGCGGATTTGAGCACTTCTTCCGGGTTTCGGTGCTCCGGTAGGCGCTCGGCGACGCCGATGCTGATAGTCACCGACACCGTGTTGCCCGCCGAACCTGCACGGCGCTGGCGCCCGGTGGAATCATCCTGTGGGCGGCTGTTCTGATCGCGCAGCTGGATGGCATAGTTAGCGATCATCTCGCGCACGGCTTCCAGGTGCGGCAGGCATTCTTCGGCGGTCTGCCCGGCGAATACCAGGGCGAACTCCTCACCGCCATAGCGATAGGCGCGCCCGCCCCCGGTCACCTTCGACAGGCGGCTGGCGACCAGGCGCAACACTTGGTCGCCGACATCGTGGCCATGGGTATCGTTGAATTTCTTGAAGTGATCCACGTCGGTCATGGCGATCACATAACTGCGGCCCAGGCGCTGCATGCGTTCGTTCAGCGCGCGGCGGCCAGGAAGGCCGGTCAGTTCGTCGCGAAACGCCATCTGGTACGCCTCGTGGGAGACGGCTGCGGCGATCATCAGCATCACCTGGCTGCACATGATGTTCAGGGTGAAGGGCAGGATGAACGTCTGCGGCAGCATCCAGAAGATCCCCACCAGGCCGGTGATCTGCGCGGCGTGCAACGGCCGGGGCTCGCGCAGGTACTGCACCACCAGCAGGATGAATACGCCCAGGAACAACGGGTAGGCCAACTGGATCAGGCTCATCCACTGCCCATGCAGCGACGGCCAGCGGATCTCTGCCAGCCACGTCAGCAACGTCTGTGGGTAACTCTGCTCCAGCGC
Organism: Pseudomonas sp. MNR3A; assembly: GCF_009650575.1. Taxonomy (NCBI): domain Bacteria; kingdom Pseudomonadati; phylum Pseudomonadota; class Gammaproteobacteria; order Pseudomonadales; family Pseudomonadaceae; genus Pseudomonas; species Pseudomonas sp. MNR3A. The sequence goes on from NZ_VZZS01000002.1 coordinate 85,129, forward strand.
CAGGGTCACGCTGCCAACCGCGAACAGCACGGCGAAGCGGGCAAGCATGTCCTGGGCCAGGTGGGTGCGTTCCTGCCAGGCGCCGAACAGGCCGAACAGTGCTGGCAGCAGCAGGCACACGAGGTGGAACACCACTGCAGCGTCTTCGCGGACCTTGCCATGATCGCGGTAGTAATCGGTCTGGGTATCGAGCAGGAAGTAGGCGATGTACACCGTGACCATCAGGAACAGTTCACGCTGGCGGCGGTACACCGCACAGTAGGCACCGCCGAGCAGCAGCACCAGGGTAGGTAATACGTTGAACAGGGACGTGAAGAACACGCTCAGGTCCCTGACATACGCCGCCGCAAGCCCCGACACCAGCAGCAGGATCGAAGGCAGAAAGTGGCTGGCGCGAACAGCGGATAGACGAAACAAGGGTAATCTCCGACCCGGCAGATCAATAATGGCATTGTGCCCTTACTTCATCGGCAGCGCACATGAATAGATGAATACAACGAAGGGTTTAACGGCAGGCGGGGGGCGAGTCTTGAGGTTTTCTCGTTACCGGATGCAACGAGAGCAGGCAAAAAAAACGCCTGCCGATAATGGCAGGCGTTTTTCCGTACAGCGTCGGGGGTCAGATCGACAGACCGAAGTCTTCTTCTTTCATCGCCATCAGGTTGTTGGCACCCGACAGGATGGCCGCCACGTGCGTGCGAGTACGCGGCAGGATGCGCTGGAAGTAGAAGCGCGCGGTCTGCAGCTTGGCAGTGTAGAACGCCTCTTCAGCGGTGCCGGCCGCCAGCTTCTCGGCAGCCAGGCGGGCGATGTCGGCCCAGAAGTAGGCCAGGCACGCGTAGCCGGAGTACATCAGGTAGTCCACGGACGCGGCACCGACTTCCTCACGGTCTTTCATGGCGGCCATGCCGATCTTCATGGTCAGCTCGCCCCACTCCTTGTTCAGCGCAGCCAGCGGCTCGACGAATTCCTTGGTGGCTTCGTTGCCTTCCTGACCTTGGCAGAACTTGTGGACGATCTTGGTGAAGCCCTTGAGCGCCTCGCCCTGGGTCATCAGCACCTTGCGGCCCAACAGGTCGAGAGCCTGGATGCCGGTGGTGCCTTCGTACAGCATCGAGATGCGGCTGTCGCGCACGTTCTGCTCCATGCCCCACTCGGCAATGAAACCGTGGCCACCGTAGATCTGCACGCCATGGTTGGCGGCCTCGAAACCGACTTCGGTCATGAATGCCTTGGCGATCGGGGTCAGGAAAGCCAGCAGTGCATCGGCCTTCTTGCGCTCCTCCTCGTCCTGGCTGTACTTGACGATGTCCACCTGCTTGGCAGTGAAGTAGACCATTGCGCGATTGCCTTCGGCGAAGGCTTTCATGGTCAGCAGCATGCGGCGAACGTCCGGGTGGACGATGATCGGGTCAGCGGCCTTGTCCGGTGCTTTCGGGCCGGTCAGGGAGCGCATCTGCAGACGATCGCGGGCATATTTCAGGCCACCCTGGAAAGCCACTTCGGCGTGAGCCAGGCCTTGCAGTGCTGTCCCCAGGCGCGCGGTGTTCATGAAGGTGAACATGCAGTTCAGGCCCTTGTTGGCCGGGCCGATCAGGTAGCCGGTGGCCGCGTCGAAGTTCATCACGCAGGTGGCGTTACCGTGGATGCCCATCTTGTGCTCGAGGGAACCGCAGCTCACGCCGTTGCGCTCGCCTACACCGCCTTCGGCATTCGGCAGGAACTTGGGCACGATGAACAGCGAGATGCCCTTGGTGCCGGCCGGGGCATCGGGCAGGCGCGCCAGCACGATGTGGACGATGTTATCGGCCATGTCGTGTTCACCGGCCGAGATGAAGATCTTGGTGCCCGACACCTTGTAGCTGCCGTCGGCCTGCGGCTCGGCCTTGGTGCGCAGCATGCCCAGGTCGGTGCCGCAGTGCGGCTCGGTCAGGCACATGGTGCCGGTCCATTCGCCGGACACCAGCTTGGTCAGGTAAGTTTCCTGTTGCTCGGGGGTCCCGTGCTCGGAGATGGTGTTCATCGCGCCGTGGGACAGGCCTGGGTACATGCCCCAGGACCAGTTCGACTCGCCGACCATCTCGCTCAGGGTCAGGCCCAGCGACTCTGGCAGGCCTTGGCCGCCGTGCTCTACGTCATGGGCCAGGCTCGGCCAGCCGCCTTCGACGAACTGCTTGTAGGCTTCCTTGAAGCCGGTCGGGGTCTTCACGCCCGACTCGCTCCAGGTGCAGCCTTCCAGGTCGCCGACACGGTTCAGCGGGGCCAGCACCTGCTCACAGAACTTGGCACCTTCCTCGAGGATCGCATCGACCATGTCCGGTGTAGCATCCTGGCAACCCGGCAGGCTCTGATAGTGCGCTTCATAGCCGAGCAGTTCGTCACGGACGAAGCGAATATCACGCAAGGGGGCTTTGTATTCAGGCATGGCGATGAACCTCTGGGCTGAGTTCGTTGGGGAGACCGCGGGTACCGACCAGCTCTTGGCGGCTTTCGGTCAAACAGTTGTTTGAAACTTACGTTTAGCTCAGGGCAATGTCAAGAAGGGACGATAGTGCCAATTCGGTCGCGAACGATGGCGTTTCTGCCAGCGCTTGATTCATCGGCCCAATGCGACTGTGGGAGCGGGTTTACCCGCGAACAAACCAGGCACACTTGCGTGGCTTGGTTGATTCGCGGGTAAACCCGCTCCCACAGGTACTTGGCCGACGGTTATGCAGTCAGGCGTAGGTATCGATGAACCGACCGAGCATTTCGTCGGAGGCCTTGGCGACTTTCACGCCCAGTTCGACTTCGTGCTTGCCCAAGGCGAGCTGCACGGTACTGGTGGCCAAGTCTTGCTGTTGGCTGCGGTCTACACCCCGCAGGCGCTCTGCCTGATAGCTGGTGGACTGGCTGGCGCCTGCACGCTCGACGCCATTGCTGGCGATCTGGCTGGCGGCCTGGTCGACGCGGTTCTGCCCGTTCTGGATGGCGCCGAGGCCTGCGTAGAAAGCAGAGCTGCCGGTGATTTCCATATCAGGACTCCACAAGACTGGGTGAGGGAAGAGGACTCAATTAAAACAGTCCGCAAGGAAAATTACCCGTTTAAATCCTTAATAGCCCAGTGCCAGCTAATAGAATCAGGGCATTTTTCGTAACCGGATGTTCACCGAGCGGTCAGTCAAGCAGATCCAGATGCAGATGTTCGGCCACCGCCTCGGCTCCGGCAGGCTTCAGCCAGGGCACCCGCCCCAGGCATGGCGCCGGCAGGCGCTCGGCGAGGCTTGCCAGGTTTTCTTCAAGCCGCGCAGTGCGTGGATCGACGATATTGGCCACCCAGCCCGCCAGTTGCAGCCCATCGCGGGCGATGGCCTCGGCACTGAGCAGCGCATGGTTGATGCAACCCAGGCGCACCCCCACCACCAGGATTACCGGCAGTTTCAAGGCAACCGCCAGGTCGGACAGGTTGGCATGATCGGACAACGGCACCCGCCAGCCACCCGCCCCCTCGATCAGGGTGAAGTCGGCGCCGTGCGCCAGTATCTGCTGCATGGCGTCGCGCAGTGTCGGCACGCTCAATGCCACGCCGGCTTCGCGCGCGGCCACATGCGGGGCGATGGCCGGTTCGAAGGCGAAGGGATTGACCTGCTCATAGGGCAGCTTGATCGAGCTTTCGTCGATCAGCGCCAGCGCATCACTGTTGCGCAGCCCCTTGGGGCTGACCGTGCATCCGGACGCCACAGGCTTGGCAGCCAGCGTGCTACGCCCAAGGTTATGTGCTGCACGCAACAGCCCGGTGGCGATGGTGGTCTTGCCGACATCGGTGTCGGTACCGGCGATGAAATAGGCCTGGCTCATGTCACTCCTCTTCGCCTTTGCGCAACACCCCATAGACCACCTGATAGGTGGCAGGCAGACCTTGGTCGTCACGGAACTGCTCATAGGCCTGCAGCAGCCCCTGCATGCGTGCACGCCCGGTCAGGCCCGACGGGCGCCCGGGATTCAGGTTATGCGCACCCAGCGCCTTGAGTTCGTGGGTCAGGCTGCGCACATCCGGGTAGTGCAGTACGTGGGGCAGGCGCTCCAGCCCGAGCAGGGTCAGGCCACTGTCGGCGCAGAGGCGCTGGTAATCCTCGAAGTGCCGGAAACGATTGACATGCACCAGCCCATCCACTGCCTGCCAGCTGGCACGCAACTCCTCCAGCGTGCCGACACACAGGCTGCTGAACGCCAGCACTCCGCCCGGTCGCAACACGCGCCGGGCTTCGGCCAGCACGCTGGAGAACTGGTCGCACCACTGCACTGCCAGGCTGGAGAACATCAGGTCGAAGGCACCATCGCGCAGCGGCAGGCGCTCGGCATCACCAGCCACATGATGATGAGCCCCACCCTGCTCGCGGGCATGGCTCAACATGCCTTCGGCGATATCCACTGCCACGCCATGGGCAGCCTCGAAGCGCGCAGCCAGGGCGCGACTGAAATGGCCTGTGCCGCTGCCCAGGTCGAGCCAGCGGATCGGCGCCATCGACGCCGGCAAGCGCGCGAGCAAAGCGTCACCCACCGCGCGCTGCAGGGCAGCGACGCTGTCATAGCTGGCCGCCGCGCGGGAGAACGAGGCCGCCACCTGGCGCTTGTCCGGCAGGGCGCCGGGCAGGATCGGGCGGGAAAGATCAGTCATCACCACTCTCATGCAAGAAACTCTTGATACCCGCCGCCAGCTCCTGTGGGTACTCCAGCAGGAACGCGTGGGAACTCTCTTCGACCAGGCCGACTTCAACATCCGGCAGCAGCTCGCTGAGCGCCTTGGCCGCATCCGCCGGCACCAGTGCATCGCTACCTGCGAACAGGTGCAACTGTGGGCCGCCGTACTGCTCGAGCGCCTGGCGGGTATCCAGCTTGGCCAACACTTGCAGGCCGGTGGCCAGGTACAAGGGATCGGTGTCCGGCACGCCCACGCCGAGCTGGCGCAGCAAGGTGCGGGGTTGCTGCGCACCCTCGCTGCACAGCGTGCGAAATCGCTTGAGGGTGACCTGCGTGTGGCTGCGACAACCATCGAGGAAGGTGCCGAAAGTGTCTTCGGCCATGCCGTGGGCCCAGTCGTGGCGGGCCACGAAACTCGGATTGCTGGCCAGCGTCAGCAGGCCACAGCAATGGTCGCCACGCTTGTGCGCCAAGGCGCTGGCAAGCATGCCGCCCAACGACCAGCCACCCAGCCAGACATCCGTCGGCAGCTTGCGGTCGAGGTGATCGACCCAGGCCTGGACGTCAGCATCAGGCAGCTCCGGCAACGCTGCCAGATCGACCTGCAGGCGTGGATCCTGCGACCGCAGGCTGGCAGCCAGGGGTTCCAGTGAAGCGGTGCCCAGCCCCCAGCCGGGCAAGAGGATCAGTCGGTTACGCATCGGCGGACTCCAGCTGTGCATGACACTCGGCCAATGCATTCAACAATAGCTGGACCTGCGCTTCACTGTGCGCGGCGCTCAAGGTTACGCGCAGGCGCGCACTGCCGACCGGTACGGTTGGTGGGCGGATCGCGGTGACCAGCAGACCGCGCTCGCGCAGCATCTTCGACAGCATCAACGCCCGCGCCGCATCGCCGACAAGGATCGGCTGGATCGCGGTCGGGCTGTCCATCAACGCCAGGCCGATCTGCTGCGCGCCCTGGCGGAACTGGCGGATCAACGCGCCAAGGTGCTCGCGCCGCCAGCGTTCGTCACGCAGCAGTTGCAGGCTTTTCAGCGTTGCACAGGCCAGTGCCGGCGGCTGACTGGTGGTGTAGATATAAGGACGGGCGAACTGCACCAGCGCCTCGATCAGGTCATCGCTGCCCGCGACGAACGCGCCGGCAGTACCGCAGGCCTTGCCGAGCGTGCCGATCAGCACCGGCACCTGATCGATGCCCAACCCGAAGTGCTCGACGATACCGCCACCATTGGTGCCCAGCGTGCCGAAACCATGGGCATCGTCGACCATCAGCCAGGCGCCGTGTGGACGCGCCACCGTCGCCAGGGCGGGCAGGTCGGCAAGATCACCGTCCATGCTGAACACGCCATCGGTGACCACCAGCGTGTCACCGACCGCTTTATCCAGGCGACTCGCCAGGCTCGCCGGATCGTTGTGCAGGTAGCGGCTGAAGCGGGCGCCGCTGAGCAGCCCGCCGTCGAGCAACGAGGCATGGTTGAGACGATCCTGCAGCACCGTATCGCCCTGCCCCACCAGCGCGGTGATGGCGCCGAGGTTGGCCATGTAGCCGGTGGTGAACAGCAGCGCACGCGGGCGTCCGGTCAACTCGGCGATGGCCTCTTCGACATCGTGGTGCGCAGTACTGTGGCCGACCACCAGGTGCGAGGCACCGCCACCGACACCCCAGCGCTCGGCACCGGCACGCCAGGCGGCGGTCACTTCCGGGTGATTGGCCAGCCCGAGATAATCGTTGCTGCAGAACGCCAGCAGACGCTGCCCATCGACCACCACCTCCGGGCCTTGCGGGCTCTGCAACAGGGGGCGGCGCCGATACAGGTCCGCGGCGCGCCGTTCGGCCAGGCGCGCCGCCAGATCGAAGGCCATGATCAGACCGAAGCGGCGTCGTAGAACATCTCGCTGCTGCGCTGCTCGACCAGCGCCTGCTCGATGGCCGCCTGGTGCACTTCGTCGGCGTGCTCCTCACGCTCTTCGGGCTTGATGCCCAGACGCGCGAACAGCTGCATGTCCTTGTCTGCCTGCGGGTTGGCGGTGGTCAGCAGTTTCTCGCCGTAGAAGATCGAGTTGGCGCCAGCCATGAAGGCCAGGGCCTGCATCTGCTCGTTCATCTGTTCACGACCAGCAGACAGGCGCACGTGCGACTTGGGCATGAGGATCCGCGCGACCGCGAGCATGCGGATGAAATCGAACGGATCGACGTCTTCTGCGTTGGCCAGCGGCGTACCGGCAACCTTCACCAGCATGTTGATCGGCACCGACTCCGGGTGCTCGGGCAGGTTGGCGAGCTGGATCAGCAGGCCTGCGCGGTCGTCCAGCGACTCGCCCATGCCGAGAATGCCGCCGGAGCAGATCTTCATCCCGGCATCACGTACGTAGGCAAGGGTCTGCAGGCGCTCGCTGTAGGTGCGGGTGGTGATGATGCTGGTGTAGAAGTCCGGCGAGGTATCGAGGTTGTGGTTGTAGTAGTCCAGACCCGCCTGGGCGAGTGCCTGGGTCTGGTCCTGATCGAGCTTGCCGAGGGTCATGCAGGTTTCCAGGCCCATGGCCTTGACCCCTTTGACCATCTCCAGCACGTAGGGCATATCCTTGGCGGAGGGATGCTTCCACGCGGCGCCCATGCAGAAGCGAGTCGAGCCGATGGCCTTGGCCCGGGCAGCCTCTTCCAGCACCTTCTGCACTTCCATCAACTTCTGTTTTTCCAGCCCGGTGTTGTAGTGGCCGGACTGCGGACAATATTTGCAATCTTCGGGGCAGGCACCGGTCTTGATCGACAGCAGCGTCGAGACCTGCACGCGGTTCGGGTCGAAGTGCGCGCGATGCACGGTCTGCGCCTGGAACAACAGGTCGTTGAATGGCTGCTCGAACAGCGCCCTGACCTCGGCCAGGGACCAGTCGTGACGTGTTGTTGCATTTGTGCTGGCGCTCATCGGCGTTTCCTTATCTAGGCTCTGACAGGCGCCGGGACAGGAAAGCCCGCAGCGCTTCACGGATAGCTCGCATAGTCAGGGAAGGCCCATGCACTGTCAACCAAACATAAAAACACTGGTTTACAACTGGCTAAATATTGAACAGGTCTGTTTGCTTTGCGATGAGCCTGCGCAACAGGCATATCCCTTGTGTCCGGCCTGCGAGCATGAGTTGCCGTGGCTCGACGACCAGTGCACGCGCTGTGCGCTGCCCCTGGCGATGCGGGCGTTGACCTGTGGGCAGTGCAGCCGCAGGCCACCGCCGTTCGAACGGGTCATTGCGCCGTGGCATTACGGGTATCCGCTGGACGCTGTGATCAGCCGCTTCAAGCACCGCAGCCAGTGGCCGCTGGGGCGGTTGCTGGCAGATCTGCTGGCACAAGCCCTGCAGCACCGCTATGACGAAGGCCTGACAAAACCCGACCAACTGTTGCCCGTGCCACTGGCTGCACGTCGACTGCGCCAACGCGGCTTCAACCAGGCCGCCATGCTCGCACGCTGGCTATCGAGCCAGTTGCACATCCCCTGCGACGAGCGCGTGCTGCTGCGCCCACGTGACACCGCGGCGCAGCAGACTCTCGACGCCAAAGCGCGCTGGCGCAACTTGCGCCAGGCCTTCACCGTCGCACCGCACGCCACGCTCGACGGGCGCCATGTGGCCCTGGTCGACGACGTGCTGACCACCGGTGCCACTGCCCGCGCGCTGGCGAGCCTGCTGCGCAAGGCCGGGGCGCGCCGGGTCGATGTGTACTGCCTGGCACGCACGCCCAGGCCTGGGCAGGGTTGACTAGACTCGGTCTCGAAGGCACTTTCGCCGCATCACACCGCCGGTAACCTGCCCAATGTCCTTGCCCGCCCTGCTTGCCCAGCACATCTTCCGTCGTCCGCAGCGCATCGCCCTGCTGCAGCACATCGCTGAACAAGGCTCGATCACCCGCGCCGCCAAGGCGGCCGGGATCAGCTACAAGAGCGCCTGGGATGCCATCGACGAGCTCAACAACCTCGCAGCGCAGCCGTTGGTCGAGCGCAGTGCCGGCGGGCGTGGCGGTGGCGGTGCCAAGCTGTCGACGGAGGGCGCAAGGGTCTTGCGCCTGTATCAGCGCATCCAGGCGTTGCAGAGCGAAATCCTCGAATCCACCGAAGAACACAGCGACCTCGACCTGCTCGGCCGCCTGATGCTGCGCACCAGCGCTCGCAATCAGTTGCGCGGGCAGATCAGCGGGCTGCGCCGCGAGGGGCGTTACGACAGGGTCAGCCTGGCACTGGGCAGCGGGCTGGAAATCGATGCGCTGATCACACCGGACAGTACCGAACGGCTGGAGCTGGCCCTGGGAAGCACGGTGGTGGCCCTGCTCAAGGCCGGATGGGTGAAAGTGCTGGCTGACGGTGATCAGCCGGACGCCGAGAGCAATTGCCTGCACGCCCAGGTGGAAGAAGTACTGGCCAATGAAGGCGGCAGCAGTGAAATGCGGCTGGCGCTGGAGAACGGACAGACGCTGTGCGCCTTTGCCGAACCGCAATGGCTGCAGCACCAGGCAGTCGCGGCAGGCAGCAAGGTGCGAGCGCAGTTTCATCCTTCGTTCGTGCTGCTGGGGGTGCCGGTGTAGCGCGCAATGCGTTGGAGCGGGCTCGCACCGCGATCACCCGAAGCGGCTACCTGGCAGGCGACGTGATGGGCCTGAAGCATTGTAGCGGCTGGTTTACGGCCGCTTCGCGCCCGATCGCGGGACGAGCCCGCTCCCACACGAATGCTGGGAGCGTTGGCACCTGAAGCCGCCATGGAATGCGTTACCATGCCGCGCATGCATTCCCCTGCCGGAGCTCCCATGTCCCACCCCTTCGATACCCTCACCCCCGACCTGGTCCTGGACGCCGTCGAAAGCCTGGGCTTTCTCAGCGATGCCCGGGTGCTGGCGCTCAACAGTTATGAGAACCGCGTCTATCAGGTGGGCATCGAAGGTGAACAACCGCTGATCGCCAAGTTCTACCGCCCCGGGCGCTGGAGCGATGCAGCCATCCTCGAGGAACACAGCTTCAGCTTCGAACTCGCCGAGCACGAGGTGCCGGTCGTCGCCCCGCTTCAGCATGAAGGTCGCAGCCTGTTCGAGCACCAGGGCTTTCGCTTCACCTTGTTCCCCCGCCGCGGCGGCCATGCGCCCGAACCTGGCAACCTCGATCAGTTGTATCGCCTCGGGCAATTGCTCGGACGCCTGCATGCCGTCGGCGCCACGCGCCCCTTTGAGCATCGCGAAACGCTGGCTGTGGACAACTTTGGCCATGCCTCGCTCAAGACCCTGCTCGACGGCGATTTCGTCCCGCGCGAGTTGCTGCCGGCGTTCGAATCCGTGGCCCGCGACCTGCTCAAGCGGGTCGAGGATATCTACCAACGCACGCCCTTCGAGGCGATCCGCCTGCATGGCGACTGTCACGCTGGCAACCTGATGCACCGCGACGACGTCTACCACGTCGTCGATCTCGACGACTGCCGCATGGGGCCGGCAGTGCAGGACCTGTGGATGATGCTGGCCGGCAGCCGCGAAGAGCGCCTGACGCAGTTGGCCGAACTGATCGACGGATACAACGAGTTCCACGATTTCGACCCGCGCCAACTGGCGCTGATCGAGCCGCTGCGCGCCCTGCGCCAGTTGCATCACAGCGCCTGGCTGGCAAGGCGCTGGGACGACCCCGCGTTCCCGCGCAGCTTCCCCTGGTTCGGCCAGCCGCGCTACTGGGGCGACCAGATCCTGGCCCTGCGCGAGCAGATGGCGGCGCTGGATGAAGCGCCACTCAAATTGTTCTAGTTGCAAGGCGCCGCTGTCTACAATAGGCGCCGCGATATCAGCTGCCAAAGCAAGGAATCTGCATGCACGCCGCAAACCCGCAGCGCGGGTACATCCTGGGCCTCAGCGCCTACATCATCTGGGGGCTGTTCCCCCTCTACTTCAAAGCCATCCAGAGCGTCCCGGCGGTGGAGATCATCGTCCACCGGGTACTGTGGTCGGCACTGTTCGGTTCGCTCCTGCTGCTGGTATGGAAACACCCAGGCTGGTGGCGCGAGCTGCGCGACAACCCGCGGCGCCTGGCGATCCTTGCCCTGAGCGGCGCACTGATCGCAGGCAACTGGCTGACCTACGTGTGGGCCGTGAACAACGGGCGCATGCTCGAGGCCAGCCTGGGCTACTACATCAACCCACTGGTCAACGTGCTGCTGGGCATGCTTCTGCTGGGCGAACGCCTGCGCCGCCTGCAATGGCTGGCGGTCGGGTTGGCCGCAGCGGGGGTGGCGCAACAGGTGTGGCAGGTCGGTGGTCTGCCCTGGGTGTCGCTGGGGCTGGCGCTGTCGTTCGGTTTCTATGGCCTGATCCGCAAGCAGGCGCCGGTGGCGGCGCTGCCGGGATTGGTGGTGGAGACCTGGATGCTGGTGCCGTTGGCACTGGGCTGGCTGCTGCTGCACCCGCAAGCCGACAGCGCCAACCTAGCATTCTTCAGCAGCAGCGAAGCGTTGTGGTTGATGGCTGCGGGACCGGTCACGCTGGTGCCGCTGGTGTGCTTCAACGCCGCCGCGCGCCACCTGCCCTACACCACCCTGGGCTTCCTGCAATACCTGGCGCCGACCCTGGTGCTGCTGCAGGCGGTGCTGCTGTTCGACGAGCACCTGTCCTCGAGTACCCTGATCGCCTTCATGTTCATCTGGGCGGGCCTGGCGATCTACAGCGTCGACGCCTGGCTGAGCCTGCGCAAACGCGCCTGATCAAAAAACGATCAAATCCATGCAGGCCACGGATCACATGGCCTGCAGCAAGGTCTCCAGAGGTTATCCACACCCTGATCCCCGCGCTTTGTGCACAAGCCCCTGAAATATGGACATTTTTTGCACAATCCGCTGCAGCCCGCGATCTATCGGGGCTGGCCTGGAGTACCCTCAGGTTATCCACAGGGGCTTCCCCGTTAAATCGGGATAACCCGCTATTCCTCCGGCCTGAGCTTCAACTCCACCATCAGGTCATCGGCGAGGCTTTCGAGCTTCTGCTGCAGGTCATCCAGCGACAAGGTCAGCGGCAATGCCAGCAAGGCATCGGCGTGGAACAGTGGCTCGCTGCTCATCGGTGCCGGGCGCACTTCGGTACTCAAGCGCTCGAGATTGACGCCCTGCTCTGCCAGCAGCCGCGTGATATCACGAACGATCCCGGGGCGGTCATTGCCCACCAGCTCCATCGCGATCGGTTTCCAGGTGCAGGACGGTTCGATGCCGCTCTCGGCAATCAGCACGCGGATGCCATGGTCGCCCAGCTTCTGCAGTGACTCGACCAGCTCGTCATAGTTTTCCGCCGGCACCGCCACCCGCAGGATCCCGGCGAACTGCCCGGCCATGCGCGACATGCGGCTTTCCAGCCAGTTACCGCTGTGATCGGAGATGCACTGGGCGATGCGTTCGACCTGTCCGGCCTTGTCAGGGGCGATCACGGTGAGTACAAGATGATCCACGGGCCACTCCTCTACCTGCTCGTACAAGGGCATCGAATCAGTATAGGCAAGGCGCGGCAACCTGCCGCAGGGCAGACCAAGCAACAAATCGTGTACCGTTTAGAGATTTATCTGGAACAATCTACAGGTTTTTTGCGAACATACTGTCTCCCAGCGTGACCCCATGCGACCAATGGGTCGCACAACGACGCTTTTAGTCTGATGTTCACCCGCCTACTGCATCATGTAGTATGCGCCAGCGCGGACTACAAAACGTCGTTTGGATGTCTGCCAAGGCGCCTGTGAAAATACGCGAATCGCCCGCCAGCCTGTCTGGCAGGCTGCACCCAGCCGCGCTCGGGCTGCATGACGAGGGCATGTACTGGCCGCGTGTTTAGAGAAGCGCTACAGGCTTAATACAGAAGAGCGAAATAGCTGAGCAGAGTGAGGCAAGCAATGACTGGATACGTTCAAGTCGGTGGCCTTCAGGTCGCCAAGGTCCTGTACGACTTCGTCAACGACGAAGCCATTGCGGGGACCGGCATCGTCGCCGAGCAGTTCTGGGCCGGTGCAGAGAAGATCATCAACGACCTCGCTCCAAAGAACAAAGCCCTGCTCGCCAAGCGTGACGAGCTGCAAGCCAAGATCGATGCCTGGCACCAGGCACGCCAGGGTCAGGCCCACGACGCCGCGACCTACAAAGCATTCCTCCAGGAAATCGGCTACCTGCTGCCACAAGCCGACGATTTCCAGGCCACCACGCAAAACGTCGACGAAGAAATCGCCCACATGGCCGGCCCGCAGCTGGTGGTGCCGGTGATGAACGCGCGCTTCGCCCTGAACGCCGCCAACGCCCGCTGGGGTTCGCTGTATGACGCACTGTATGGCACCGACGCTATCAGCGAAGAAGGCGGCGCCGAAAAAGGCCAGGGCTACAACAAGGTACGCGGCGACAAAGTCATCGCCTTCGCCCGCGCCTTCCTCGATGAGGCCGCGCCCCTCGCTGCCGGCTCCCACGTCGATTCCACCGGCTATCGCATCGACGCCGGCAAGCTGATCGTCGCCCTCAAGGGCGGCAGCAACAGCGGCCTGCGCGACGACGCCCAGCTGATCGGTTTCCATGGCGACGCCGCAGCGCCGACAGCCGTGCTGCTCAAGCACAACGGCCTGCACTTCGAGATCCAGGTCGACGCCAGCACCCCGGTCGGCAGCACCGACGCCGCCGGCGTGAAAGACATCCTGATGGAATCGGCACTGACCACCATCATGGACTGCGAAGACTCTGTCGCCGCCGTCGATGCCGACGACAAGGTCGTCGTCTACCGCAACTGGCTGGGCCTGATGAAGGGCGACCTGGCCGAAAGCGTGACCAAGGGTGGCAAGACCTTCACCCGCACCATGAACCCCGACCGCGAGTACGCAGCGCCCAATGGCGGCAGCGTAACCCTGCACGGTCGTTCGTTGCTGTTCGTGCGTAACGTCGGTCACCTGATGACCAACCCGGCGATCCTCGATGCCCAGGGCAACGAAATTCCCGAAGGTATCCAGGACGCCCTGTTCACCAACCTTATCGCCCTGCACAACCTCAACGGCAACACCAGCCGCAAGAACACCCGTAGCGGCAGCGTGTACATCGTCAAGCCGAAGATGCACGGCCCTGAGGAAGTGGCGTTCGCCGCCGAGATCTTCAGCCGCGTCGAAGACCTGCTGGGCATGCCGCGCAACACCGTCAAAGTGGGCATCATGGACGAGGAGCGCCGCACCACGGTCAACCTCAAGGCCTGCATCAAGTCGGCAGCCGAGCGCGTGGTGTTCATCAACACCGGTTTCCTCGACCGCACTGGCGATGAGATCCACACCTCGATGGAAGCCGGCGCCATGGTGCGCAAGGGCGCCATGAAGAGCGAGAAGTGGATCGGCGCGTACGAAAACAACAACGTCGATATCGGCCTGGCGACTGGCCTGCAAGGCCGTGCCCAGATCGGCAAGGGCATGTGGGCCATGCCTGACCTGATGGCGGCGATGCTCGAACAGAAGATCGCCCACCCGCTGTCCGGCGCCAATACCGCCTGGGTCCCTTCGCCGACCGCCGCGACCCTGCACGCGCTGCACTACCACAAGGTCGACGTCCAGGCGCGCCAGCGCGAGCTGGCCTCGCGTACCCCGGCCTCGGTGGACGACATCCTGACCATTCCGCTGGCGGCCAACACCAACTGGTCTGCCGACGAGATCCGCAACGAGCTGGACAACAACGCCCAGGGCATCCTCGGCTACGTCGTACGCTGGATCGACCACGGCGTGGGCTGCTCGAAGGTGCCGGACATCAATAACGTCGGGCTGATGGAAGACCGCGCCACCCTGCGCATTTCCGCCCAGTTGCTGGCCAACTGGCTGCGTCATGGCATCGTCACCCAGGAGCAGGTGCTGGAAAGCCTCAAGCGCATGGCAGCGGTAGTCGACAAGCAGAACGCCGGCGACGCCCAGTACCGCCCGATGGCGCCGAACTTCGATGACAACATCGCGTTCCAGGCCGCGGTCGAGCTGGTCGTCGAGGGTGCGAAGCAGCCGAACGGCTATACCGAGCCGGTACTGCATCGCCGCCGTCGCGAGTTCAAGGCGCGTAACGGGCTGTAAGACCTATTCGCGGGTAAACCCGCTCCCACAGATCCACTGCTGCCTTCAAGGCAGTGCAGGCCCTGTGGGAGCGGGTTTACCCGCGAATGCCGTTACACGGTTATTCGATGCGTAACTCGCGCTTCACCAACTCCAGCAATTTCCCCAGATCCACCGGTTTAAGCAGAAAATCCACCACCCCCAGGTGCATCACGTCCACCGCCTCCTTCACATCGGTGTCGCCCGACACCACGATGATCGACAACGCCGCCCGCTCCGACTCGCGAATCTGCCGAATCAGCTCCAGGCCATCCTTGGGCTCCATGCGCAGATCGGTGATCATCAGCGCGATGCGCGGTTCGTAGTGCAACTTGAACATCGCCTCCTGCGCACCATCGGCCATCATGCAGTCGATGCCACGGCTTTTCAGGTACAGGCTCAGGGCCTCGCTGTTCACCGGGTTGTCGTCCACCACCAGCACCACCGGCCTGGGCGCCACTGGCGCGCTCACCACGGCCAACGCCTCGCGCTCGGCGTCACTCAGTATTTCGTCATGCTCAGCCATGGTCATCTCGTCAAAAAAATCTCGTGCTAGGTTTAGGACCGCGAAAACCGGCGTAGCCTACCCACCTTTCGTCGGATCCTTGACAGCGACTCTCACCGATAGACTTACGTCCAATGGGCATCCACGGGCAGCCAGCCGACCATGGAGGCCGAAAACAACAAAGCCGATACCTATAGATAGATATATATAGTTCGGCGTAGCGATACGGTCAGCTTCATGAGCAAAAAGGACGCCTACACCCAGGCCGGCAGGACAGCGGTGCTGCAGAACATCCAGGGCACGCTGCAGTTTCTGCAGCGCTTCCCGCCGTTCAATCAGATGGAACAGGGGCACCTCGCCTATCTGGTGGAGCAGTGCCAACTGCGCTTCTATGCCAGCGGCGAAAGCATCATCAAGCCCGCCGACGGGCCCGTGGAACACTTCTACATCGTCAAGCAGGGCCGGGTGGTGGGCGAACGCCAACATGTCACCGGCCCCGGTGTGGAAACCACCTTCGAGATCGCCAGCGGCGAATGCTTCCCCCTGGCCGCACTGCTTGGCGAACGGGCCACGCGCACCGAACACCTGGCCGGCGAAGACACCTTCTGCCTGCAACTGAACAAGGCGGCGTTCATCCGCGTGTTCTCGTTGTCCGGCGTATTTCGCGACTTCGCCCTGCGCGGCGTCAGCAGCCTGCTCGACCAGGTCAACCAGCAGGTGCGCCAGCGCGCCGTGGAAACCCTGGGCACGCAGTATTCGCTCAATACACCGCTGGGCGAGCTGGCCATGCGTCATCCGGTGGTGTGCACGCCCGACACGCCGCTGCGCGACGCCGTACGGTCGATGCACGAACAACAGGTGGGGAGCATTGCCATCGTCGATGAGCAGCGCTTCCCCATCGGTATCTTCACCCTGCGCGACCTGCGTCAGGTGGTCGCCGACGCCAGCGCCGAGCTCAGCGCACCGATCGACCGGCACATGACCGTCGCACCGTTCTACCTCAGCCCCCAGGCCAGCGCCTTCGATGCCGCCATGGCGATGACCGAACGGCATATCGCGCATGTCTGCCTGGTGGACAACGGTCGCCTGTGCGGGGTGGTGTCCGAGCGCGACCTGTTCTCCCTGCAGCGGGTCGACCTGGTGCATCTGGCGCGCACCATCCGTCACGCGCCGCGCCTGGAAGTACTGGTGGCATTGCGCGGCGAGATCGGCCAACTGGTCGAGCGCATGCTCGCCCATGGTGCTTCCTCGACGCAGATCACCCAGATCATTACCCTGCTCAACGACCATACCGTCTGCCGGGTGATCGAGCTGGCGCTGGCCGAACGCGGCGACCCCGGCGTGGCCTTCAGCTGGCTGTGCTTCGGCAGCGAGGGACGCCGCGAGCAGACGCTGCACACCGACCAGGACAATGGCATTCTCTTCGAGGCCCGCGACAGCGCCGAAGCCGACGCCATTCGCGCGCGCCTGCTGCCACTGGCGCAGTACATCAACCACAACCTCGCCCAGTGTGGCTTCACCCTGTGCAAGGGCAATGTCATGGCCGGCAACCCCGAGCTATGCCTGTCGCGTGCCGAATGGGCGCGGCGCTTTGCCGGTTTCATCCGCGAAGCCAGCCCGGAAAACCTGCTGGGTTCGAGCATCTACTTCGACCTGCGCGTGGTCTGGGGCGATGAGCAAGGCTGCGAAGTGCTTCGCCAGGGCATCCTCGCCCAGGTTGCCGACAACCGTATCTTCCAGCGCATGATGGCTGACAACGCCCTGCGCCAGCGCCCGCCGGTCGGGCGTCTGCGCGAGTTCGTGCTGACCCGTCAGGGCAACGACAAGGCCGCCACCCTCGACCTCAAGGTCCAGGGCCTGACACCCTTCGTCGATGGCGCCCGCCTGCTCGCCCTGGCCAACGGCATCGGTGCCAACAACACACTGGAACGCTTGCGCCAGCTGGTGGCCAAGGGCGTCATCGATGCCCTCGATGGCGCCGCCTTCGAAGAGGCCTATCACTTCATCCAGCAGACCCGCATGCAACAGCACCAGCGCCAGAGTCGCGATAACCTGGCCTACTCCAACCGCGTCGACCCGGACAGCCTCAACCATCTGGACCGCCGCATCCTGCGTGAATCGCTGCGCCAGGCCCAGCGCCTGCAAAGCAGCCTGGCGCAGCGGTACCAGCTATGAAGCTGTTCGCCTGGCTACGCTCCAGCGCACCGGCGCTCGACGAAGAACTGCGCCAGCGCCTGGCCGCGCTGCCAGGGCCAGCAGCGTACGGCGTGCAGCCTCTGCGCGAGCAGCGCTGGGTTGTACTGGACCTCGAAACCAGTGGTCTGAACCTCAACCGTGACCAGGTGCTGTCGATCGGTGCCGTGGCCATCGAGGACGGCGGTATCGACCTGGGCCGCCAGTTCGAACGCACCTTGCACCGTCCCGAACAGAAGACCAACGCCAGCGTGCTTATTCACGGCCTGGGGCCCAGCGCACTGGCGGCAGGCAGCGACCCGGCCGAAGCGCTGGTGGACTTGCTGGAGTTCATCGGCGACAGCCCGGTACTGGCCTTTCACGCGCCGTTCGACCAGGGCATGCTCGGGCGCGCCTTGAAGGAAACCCTCGGCTATCGCCTGCAACATGTCTTCATCGATGTGGCGGAACTGGCACCGATGCTCAACCCCGACACCGTGCTACGTGAGGCAGGCCTGGACGACTGGGTGGCACGCTTCGGCCTTGAGGTACAGGCGCGCCATCATGCCAGTGCCGACGCCCAGGTCACCGCAGAGCTGGCCTTGATCCTGTTCAGCCAGGCACGACGCCAGCAACTGGACAGCCCGCTGCAACTGGAACAGCGGCTGAGGCAGTGGCGGCGGCGCGCCGTGCACAGCCATGGCCTGTAGGCAGGCGCTGGCCTTTTCGCGGATAAACCCGCGCCCACAGGCATTCTGACCAGCGTCAATTGCATCCCCCCGCCCTCCTCTGCCACAATCGCGAATCATTATCGTTATATAACGCATTCTTCCCCGGGGAACGCCCTTGTCCTCTGCGCACAGCCCACATGCCGAGCTGGTCGGCAGCCTGTACCGCGACCACCGCAGCTGGCTGCTGGCCTGGCTGCAGCGCAGCACGGCTTGCCGCCAGCGCGCCGAAGACCTCAGCCAGGACACCTTCGTGCGCCTGCTCGGCCGCGAACAGTTGATCGCGCCTCGCGAACCCCGCGCGTTTCTCGTCGCGGTGGCCAAGGGGCTGCTGTTCGACCATTTCCGCCGCGCCGCCCTGGAGCAGGCGTACCTTGCCGAGCTGTCGCTGCTGCCTGAAGCAGAGCAGCCTTCGCCAGAAACCCAGCACCTGATCCTCGAAGACCTCAAGGCCATCGACCGCCAGCTGGGCAAACTGTCGAGCAAGGCACGTACCGCGTTTCTATACAACCGTCTGGACGGCATGGGCCATGCCGAGATCGCCCAACGCCTGGGTGTGTCGGTGTCGCGAGTGCGCCAGTACATTGCCCAAGGCATGCGCCAGTGCTACGTGGCGTTGTACGGGGAGCCGACGTGAGCAATACGCCGGTCTCGGCCAAGGTCCTGGAAGCCGCCATTGCGTGGAAACTTTGCCTGGAGGGCGGCGACGGCACCGCCGATGAGCGCAACGAATTCACGCGCTGGCACGCCGCCAGCGAGGAACATGCGCGCGCCTGGTTCCAGCTTGGCATGCTCGACCAACGTGTGGGCGCGGCTGCAGGTCCCGCCCGCCACGCCCTGCTGCAGTCTCGCGCCGGCCTGCGCCAGCGGGTTGGCAAGCTCGGTGGCGGGCTGGCCGGGATGCTCCTGCTCGGTGGCCTGCTGGCCTGGATCGGCGCCCCTTCGCTGGCACCCAGCTACTGGCTGGCTGATCAACGCACCGGGACCGGAGAGCTGCGTACCCTGCGCCTGGAGGACGGCACACTGCTGAGCCTGGCCACCCACACCGCAGTCGATATCGACTACGAGGGCGAACAACGAGTGATCGTGCTGCACCAGGGGGAGATCTCCGTGGAAACCGGCCACGACGACCCTCGCCCGTTGTGGGTGCGCACCGACGATGGGCGGCTGCGTCCGCTGGGCACGCGCTTCCTGGTCAAACGCGAAACTGCCGGCACACGCCTTGAAGTGCTGCAGGCCCAGGTAGCTGCGCAACCGAGCAACACGGGCAACGAAGAAGTGCTGAACGAGGGCCAGCAAGTCTTGATGCACAGCAACGGCCTCGGCCTGATCGGCCCGGTCAGCGCCGGTGCCGACGCCTGGACCCGGGGCATGCTGGTGGTGGACAACGTGCGCCTGGCGGACCTGGTGACCGAGCTCGGTCGTTATCGCAGCGGGCACCTGGGGGTGTCGGATGAAGTCGCCAACCTGCGCGTGACCGGCAGCTTCCCGCTAACGGATACCGACCTGGCGCTGGCTTCGCTGGTGCCGGCCTTGCCGGTGAAGATCGAACGGCGGACGCCCTGGTGGGTGACCGTCGGGCCGCGGTGAATCAGTACCGACCCTATCGTTCTTCACATCGGTGATAACCCCAGACAAAAAAATCTCCACCCCCCTGTCACTTTCCAAATCTCGCTCGGCAAGGAAGCAGTTAGTACTTATCCGTCTAGGAGCCACTGCATGTCCCGTGCTGTCGAGTCTTACCTGCGTCCAAGCCTGATGGCCCTGGCCATCGGCCTTGCCACCCCTCTGGTCAGCCCCATGCTGCTGGCTGCCGAGCAGTCCAGCGTGCGGGCATACGATCTGCCCAGCGCGCCGCTGGCCGGCACCTTGAACCGGATCGCCAGCGAGGCCGGCATCGCCCTGGCCCTGGACCCGAGCCTGGCCAGCGGACGTACCTCGGCACCGGTCCGTGGCACCTTCAATGGCATCGGCGCCCTGCAGGCCGCCCTGCGCGGCACCGGCCTGCAACTGCAGCAGGGCAGCGCAGGCAGCTACAGCCTGGTCGCCGTGCCGGAAGGCAGCCTGGCGCTACCGGAAACCAGCGTGAACGCATCCAGCGACAGCGAAAGCGCCTGGGGCCCGGTCGATGGCTACCTGGCCAAGCGCACCGCTGCCGGCACCAAGACCGACACCGCACTGGTCGAGGCCCCGCGCTCGATCTCGGTTGCCACCCGCCAGCAGATGAGCGACCGCGGCGTGCACAGCCTCGATGACGCGGTGAAGTACATGCCAGGTATCGTTTCCGCCAGCTTCGGCAGCGATACTCGCTACGACTGGATGCGCGTGCGGGGCTTCGAGCCGACCCAGTTCCTCGACGGTCTGCCACTGCCACGCGGCGTGTACGCCAACCCAAAACCGGAAACCTGGAACCTCGACCGCCTCGCCCTGCTGCGCGGCCCGGCGTCATCGGTCTACGGCCAGACCCCGCCCGGCGGCCTGCTGGACATCGTCAGCCGCCGCCCACAAGCCGAAGCCGCTCACGAGATCGAAGTGCAATACGGCAGCGACAACCATCGCCAGATCAACTTTGCCAGCACTGGCAAGATCGACGATGAAGGCCGGTTTCTCTATGGCGTCAGCGGTGTGATCCGCGACAGCGGCACGCAGATCGACCACATCGAAGACAAACGCTACAACATCGCCCCAAGCCTGACCTGGAACATCGACGAGGATACCTCGCTGACTTTCCTCAGCCAGTTCACCCGCGACGATACGGGAGTCACCAGCCAGTTCTACCCGATCCAGGGCACCAAGATCGACATGCCGTTCGGCAAGATCTCGCACCACAAGAACCTGGGAGATCCGAACTACGACTTCTACGACCGCACCTACTACGCCGTCGGCTATGCCTTCGAGCATCGCTTCAACGATGTCTGGCAGTTCCGCCAGAACCTGCGCTACACCAAATCCGAACTGTCATTCCAGACCGTGACCGTCAACAGCTACAACCCAGGGTTCGGGATGGTGGTGGACGATCAGGGCAACACCGGGCGCGGTACCACCAACGTCGACGAAGATATCAGCCAGTTCGCTGTCGACAACAACTTCCAGGGCGACTTCAGCACCGGCGCTATCAGCCACACCCTGCTGATCGGCCTGGATCACCAGCGCATGAACAACAACTATCTGGCCATCTTCGGCAGTGCGCCGCCGATCAACGTGAACAATCCGGCCTACGGCCTGCCCATCACCCGCCCGGATCGTTCTACAGCGTTCTACGACTACGACCAGAAGACCCGCCAGACAGGCCTCTACGTCCAGGACCAGATGGCCCTCGACAACTGGCGCCTGACCCTGGGTGGACGCGAGGACTGGGTGCACACCGGCACCAAGTTCTTCAACAAGGGCGATGCCACCAACACCCAGCGCGACAAGAAATTCAGCGGTAACGCCGCGATCAGCTATGTCTTCGATTCGGGCTTCGTGCCGTATCTGTCCTATGCCGAGTCGTTCCAGCCAAGCAGCAAGGCCGACATCGACCCGACCAACGGTCTCAAGCCGACCGAAGGCAAGCAGTGGGAGCTGGGGATAAAGTACCAGCCACCGGGCTCCAATACCCTTTTGACTGCGGCGGTGTACGACCTGACGCAGAAAAACGTTTCGGTCACCAACAACATCGGCAACGTGACCGTCACCAGCCAGACCGGCGAAGTGAAAGTGCGTGGCCTGGAGCTGGAAGCCGTCTCCGATGTCACCGAGAACCTGAAGGTGATCGCGGCCTACACCCTGGCCAAATCGGAGGTACAGGATGGCATCTACAAAGGCAACCGCCTGCAACTGATGCCCAACCAGCAAGCCTCGCTGTGGGCCGACTACACCTGGCACAGCGGTGTACTCGACGGCTTCGGCATCGGCGGCGGTGCGCGCTACACCGGCAACACCTACGGTGACCAGGGCAATACCTACCTCGGCAAGGCCAAGGCCTACACCGTATTCGACGCTTCGGTGCACTACGACCTGGGCCGCCTGGACAATAGCCTCAAGGGCGCCTCGGTGGCGGTCAATGCCACCAACCTGCTGAACAAGGACTACATTTCGACCTGCGATTCGTACTACTGCTACTACGGCGACCAGCGTAGCGTTGTGGTCAGCGCCAACTACAAGTTCTGAGTGACGCCTCGCGGGGCAAGCCCGCTCCTACAGGTACACGACGATCCTGTGGGAGCGGGCTTGCCCCGCGATTGCGTCCTGAAAAACAGCACAAGCTGCAAAGGCTGCAACCCTGATGAAAAGCCAAACCATCCGCCGCTGGTCGGCGATCCACACCTGGACCAGCCTGATCTGCACGCTGTTCCTGCTGCTGCTCGCCCTGACCGGCCTGCCGCTGATCTTCCACCACGAACTCGAACACCTGCTCGGTGACGCCCCGGAACTGCGCGAGATGCCTGCCGACACGCCGCATCTGGACCTGCAGCAACTGGTAATCAAGGCCGAGCAACACCGCCCCGGCGAGGTCATGCAGTATTTCGGTTTCGAGGATGACGAGCGCAACGGTGTGGTGGCGATCACCGCAGCCACCGCTGGCACCGAACCCAACGCCTCGCACACCTTCATGCTCGACGCCCGCACCGGCGAGGCGGTGGCCATGCCCGCCGCCAATGGCGGCTTGATGATGACCATCCTGCGCCTGCACGTGGACATGTTCGCCGGCCTTCCCGGCAAGCTCCTGCTGGCCGCCATGGGCGTGCTGTTCGTCGTCGCCATCGTCTCGGGCACGGTGCTCTACGCTCCGTTCATGCGCCGCCTGCAGTTCGCCACGGTCCGCACTGATAAATCGCGGCGCCTGCGCTGGCTCGACCTGCACAACCTGATCGGCGTTGTCACCCTGACCTGGGCGCTGGTGGTCGGTGTCACCGGGGTGATCAGCGCACTGTCCGACCTGGTCATCGCCGCCTGGCGCAATGACAGCCTGGCGGCGATGGTTGCGCCCTATCGCGATGCCCCGCCACTCACCGAACGCGCGCCTGCCAAGCAGTTGCTGCAGATCGCCGAACAGGCCGCACCCGGCATGCGTGCAGACTTCATCGCCTTTCCCGGCACACGCTTTTCCAGCGAACACCACTACGCGGTGTTCATGAAAGGCGCGACACACCTGACGTCCCACTTGCTGACGCCGGTACTGATCGATGCCCGTACCCTGCAAGTCACCGCCATTGGCGATCGCCCCTGGTACATGGACGCCATGGGCCTGTCGCAGCCGCTGCACTTCGGCGACTATGGCGGACGGCCAATGCAGATCCTCTGGGCGGTACTGGATGTGCTGACCATCGTCGTCCTGCTCAGTGGCCTGTACCTGTGGTGGGGCAAGCAGCGCAAGCCCCGCGAGGTGCGGACATGAGCCACCGCTCGCAAAGTACTCGCCGGATCTTCGCCTGGCCGACCGCCATCGCCCTCCTGAGCGCTGCAGGGCTGTTCGCGGCTCTGCTCGGTGATGGTGCCTGGGATGTGCTGTCCTGGGCGGGGCTGGGGATACCGGCGCTACTTGGAGTGCGCGGCCTGTCGAGACGATGAGGTAATCGGCTAACGCGCCCACTGAGGCCTGGCACGCCAAGCTGGCCGCTCCATCACTACGGAGCGCAGCTAATGAGCCTGCAACATTTCCAAGCCTTCGATCAACAGCTGAGCGACCTGCTTGCGTCGCCGCCCCGGCCTGAAACCTCGCAGCCCTGGCTCAAGGCACGCCAGCGGTATTTCGCAGACCTCGCCGAGTATTGGCTCGACACCGGCGTCACCGGCGAAAGTCGTAAAGCACGACTGGTCAGCTTGCTACGCGCGCAACTGCTCGCACAGATCACCCTGCGTGTCGATGACCACACCCTCGGTTCGAACCACGCCGAACTGCTCAAAACCAGCATAGAAATGCCGCTGCCCGGGCAACGCCAGCACCTGCCTCCTGCCGAGCGCCCACAAATCTACCGCCCACTGCTGGACATCGGCACCCCTCACTGGCGCGAGTACCTGCCCGGCGCCTTCGTCATTGTCGAAGGCGGCCCCGAGGGCAGCATGCCCGACCCCGCTGAGTCCAGCGACTACGCCTTGCTGTGCAGTCTTTCCCATGGCATCGAGCCGTTCGACGACCTGGCAGAGCTGCACACCGAACTGTGCGAGCGCCTGGACGACCTGCAGCAGAGCAGGCCGCTACTGCGGTTGATGGCCGGTGATGAACAGCGAGAGCGTGCGCGCAACGCCGAGCGCCTGCGCTACGAATGGTTCAACGATGATCCGTTGCAGCTGCAGGTACAGGCCCTGATAGATAGCCAACATGCAAGCCTGACGCAGGTCTGGGAAAACGCAGCCCAGACATCGCCAATCGATTGGCCTGCCCTGACCAGCCAACTGGACACAGCTGCCGACCTGCTGCCCCTGGCCGACAGCAGGGCGGCCCTGCAGACACGCTATGCCCTGCTGCTGGAGAGAAACAGCCCCGCCTGGCTCAAGAACGCGTCGGCACAAGGCCTGACCCATATCATGCAAACCATGCAGGAGCTGGTGATTGCCATCGACAAGGCTGCCGCGCCAGGCATTCTCAGTCACGATCAGTTCCTCGACCGTGAGGGTCTGCGCACCTGGACTTGCGAACAACTGCGTACAGCCATGCGCCAGCAGTATCAATTCGATGCCGACCCGCGTGAGATCCATGTCAGCGTGACAATGGCGCGCCAGAGAGGGCCTGTCCTCCATCCCGGACTCACTACCGGCTACATCCCCGCCGCCAGCCGCCCGCAGGTCGGCGACACCGTCGAGTTGGTATCGCAGAGCTATAGCCTCGATCAGTTGGCCATGCTCAACGTCGGCTGGCTTGACGTCGACTATTGGCTGACGGCACGAGTACACCGCGCGGACGACAGCCCTGTGACAGAGATCACCCCGGCGCAGATCAAGCAGATGGTTCGTGCCTTGGACGTTGGCGAAAGCTACAGCCGCTACCTGCGCACGCACCTGCTGGAGTCACCGACGGCCAAGTGGCGACGCGACAGTTACGCTGCAATCAGCAGAGCGCGCATGCGCGCCGAGGCGGCCAAGGCGCGATACGCCGGCCATTACCTGGAAGACCCCTTCGAACGCGGCTATCTGTGGACCAGCACCGTGCTCGACCATCCCGACAGCGAGCAGCGCAAGGCACTGAAGGTTACGCGCCTGAGCGTGCGACAACTGTTGATCGACGGCCACACCGTGCAAGGGGTCATACTCGTCACCCCGGAGAACGCCGGCATGCAGCGCTTTCTGGTCTATACACCGGATGCCCCGGATCGCCGCGCCTGGCGTGAGTATCGCAACGCTCGGCAAATGCTGCGCACGCTACGCGAAAAACCAGCTCTGCGTGACTATGTCAAAGACCGCATGCCGTTGGCCAACCCGGCCAATGTCGAACGCTGGCTGTCCAAGGGAGGATTGGGCTCACGGATAAGCCGTCCGGAAATCACCGGCGACTTTCAGCACGCACGCTATCGGGCCGAGGTCCACGCCGCACTCTCAGCGGTGGACGCGGCCACCAATACGAAACTGGAGCTGCTGGGCGATTTCAGCCTGCATGTGCTGTGGGTCATCCTCGACCTGCTCAGCTTGGTTCTGCCCCTTCGTGCCCTGGCAGTGCTGTCGTTCGCCCGTGCCGCGATCTCGATAATCGATACCCACAAGGCGTACGTCGAAGGTGACCGCATCGGCATGCTGCGCTCGCTGGTCGATGTCTTCAGCTATGCCAGCGACGGCATCAACAGCGTCTCCGGTTCAACGGTGCTTCGCCGGGCAATTCGAGCCATGCCACCGACGCCGCCACTGTCACTCCCCCCGGCCATGGTCAGCGCGGTCAATACCAGCAAGCTTCGCTACCGAGTCGACGGCATTCACAAGGAGGGCATCTATGAACAGCCCTCACCCTATCCAGGATTGACCTTCTACTTCATCAAGGACAACGCCGGCCAGAGTTACCAGGTCGCGTTCGACGGTTACCGCTGGCGAGTGGTCGATCCGCGCAAGCCGGACGCTTACACCAAGGTCCCGGTCAAGCGTCGCGAGGACGGCGAATGGGTCGTCGACTCCCCCGTGCTGTGGTACGACGGACTGCCAGACCTGAAGGCACTGTTCGACACCTGTCGGCTCGCCGAAGTGCCTGCGGGGGAAAAACACGAAGATGCCGACGGGTTGTACCAAAGCGACCAAGGGCTTTACCTGCTTGCCGGTGGCCATGCCCTGCCGCTGCGCGCGCATCTGCTCAAGAACCACTACCGGCTGCTGCTTGCCGGGCAAAACCGCGAAAGCCCCGCCTCGGCCATCTTGCGTTGGCAAGACAGACAATGGAGCCTTCGCGTGCGCCAGGCCGGTCGCAGCAGCGACTGGCTGACGCTGCCGCAGGCTTATTCGGTGAGCCGAGGCAGCAACTGATCGAGGCGCTGGTGCAAGGCACTGCTGCTTGGCCAGTTGCGCAGCAAGCGCGCACGGTCACGTGCGTAGGCAGGAGCGAAGCTGAGCTGAGTGGCGTGCTGGGTCATGGCGTCGAGGTCGATCAGCGACCACTGGCCGTTCTGCCAGAACAGGTTGTGGCCCTTGAAGTCACCATGGCTGATGCGTTCGGCAATCAGCCTCTGCATCAGTTTGACCAACGCCTGAACCTGTTCTTCAGGCACTTCGCCATTCTCGACGTAGGGCGAAAAACATGCCGTGAGATCAGGACCGTCGGCGTATTCGGTCACCAGGTAGGCGGTGCTGCGCAACCCCATCACCCGTTGCTCGAGCACCGCTAGCGGGCGCGGCGTGGCGATATCGAGAAACTCGAGGCGATGGCCTTCGATCCAGGAATGCCAGGCACGACTCGGGCGCCAGAAACGCTTGAACCAGTGGGCGGTGTTCTTGATGTTGTAGCGCTTGAGCACCAGCGTGCGGCCACCGGCCTCGATACGTGCCACGCTGGCGGCACCACCGGTCTTGTACAGGTGGCCCTGCTCGATCAGCGTATCGGCCTGCTCCAGTACCGGCACCAGGGCAGACACCTCCTCGCGCCGGATCGCACGCAGGCCCGAGAGGCTGCGCTCGACGCTGAACAGCGTGCAGTCGCGCCCGGCCTTGTCCAGGTAGTCTTTCAAGCGCCAACTGCGCACCTTGTCGACCTGCTTCTGCAGGGCTTCGAGCGGCAGCGCATGCTCGCCATTGGCCAGCAGGTAATGCACCAGCGCCTCTTCGATGAAGGGTTCCAGGCGCTTGGGCAACTGGGCGAACAATACCCCGAGGTTTTCCAGCACGCGCTGGCGCGACAGTTGCTGGCCCGGCGTTTCAGCCTTGATGCCGGCACCATCGATCAGGTAGAGGTGGCCCTCGTGGCGCAGCAGGTTGTCCAAGTGCAGGTCTTCCTGCCACAGCCCTTTGGCGTGCATCTGCGCCACTGCGGTCAGCGCCTCGCCGAGCACCCCATGCTGCTCGTCCGCCAGCATCGGCAGATGCTCGACCTTGGCCCAGGCGTCGCCCAGGTTTTCGGCGTTTTCAAGGAACTCGAACAGCAGCCAGCCACCCTCGCCATCCTTCAGGCCATCGGCCAGCAGTCGGGGCGTGGTCAACCCCTGCGCAGCCATCAAGCGCGCGCCCTCCAGCTCACGCTGGAAATGGCGGGCGGCGCTGCTGCCGACCAGCAATTTGGCCAGCACCGGGGTGCCGCGCCAGATACCGGCACCGACATAGCGCTGCCCTGGCAGTACGCGCAGCAGGCTGAGCAACTGCAGCTCGGCACTGCCGGCAGCATCTTCGAGCGTCACGCTCAAGGGCAGGCTCGGGCTGCGCCCGGCATCCTTCAGTTCAGACAAGCGCATCAGCGGGCCTCTTTTTCACGACGGCGTTGCGTCAGGCGTTGCAGCCAGGTGCCGACCAGCGCGCTGTCGGCCGGCTGCGCCAGGTAGGCGGCGAGCAGGCGGCGCACGTCCGCCTCGCTCCAGGCACGGGCACGACGCAGCAAGGGCTCGAGGTCCTTGAGGCGGTCACGCATACCGAACAGCAGTGGCCGGGTCTTTTCCAGGTCGATCAGCTGGGCCTGCCAGCCTTCGCGGCGTTCGCGCAGGAAAATATGCTTGGGATAGAAACAACCATGCACCTGGCCGGCGCCGTGCAGGGTACGCGCGAGCTCGCCACAGGCCGCGAGAATACCCTGGCGTCGAGGCTCGGGCAGTTGCGGCCATTGGCCGAGGAAACTCTCCAGGTCGTTCCACTCGTCGAGCGCGCGGGTCATCAGGATCGCCCGATGCTGGCCGCCCTGCTTGCGCTCGCCATAGAACACTGCCTGCAGTGCTGGGATGTTGAGCTTTTCGTAGCGGCTGATATTGCGGAATTCGCGGGCGAAGGTGGGCTCGCCGAACGGCCGGTGCAGGGTACGCGTGAGGTAGTCGCTCTGGCGCTTGAGGTAGTAGCCCTTGCCCTCGAGTTCCAGGCGGAACACGCTGCTCCAGCCGCCGCGCCCGGTGTTGGGTTCGTCGACGGCATCCAGTTGCAGCGCCCACAGCGCCTCGAAGTCGTTCAGGCCATGGCGTTGCAGCAGCGCATGGTCGGCGCTGGCCAGGTAATCGGTCATTCCCTTCCCTCGAAAAAGCTCACCACCTGGCGAATCCGTCGCTTGTCACGGGCATTGAGCCGCGCATGCCCGCGATATTGCAGGTAGAAGCGCAGGCGCTGGGTGGCCGAGAGGTGATATTTGGCGACCTTGTCCAGGCACGCCAGATCCTTGATAAGCCGGTGGCGGAGCATGAAGCCACGCCAGAAATCGCCCGTCGGGCAATCGATGAAGAACAGCGTCGCCTGATCATCCACCAGCAGGTTGCGCCACTTCAGGTCGTTGTGGGCGAAGTGATGATCGTGCATGACCCGGGTATGGCGAGCCAGTTGACGACTGACATGCTCGACCCATGTGCGATCAGCCAGGCGCGGATCGTTGCGCTCGGCCAGCGCCGAAAGGTCTTCGGTGCGCGGCAGCTCGCGGGTGATCATCGCCCCGCGGCCGAACGACAGCCCCTTGCGCTCCAGCCCCCAGGCCACCACTTCGGCGGTAGGAATGCCCCACTTGGCGAACTGCTTGAGGTTCTGCCATTCAGCCTTGATCCGTGGCCGTCCGAGGAAGCGACGCATGTGCTTGCCGGCACCGGTGTAGCGTTTGACGTAGTAGTTGACCCCGTCGCGCTCGATGCGGATGACCTCGCTGAGCGGGTCACGGGTCAGGCGCTCGCCGTCGAGGGCGAACACCGCGTCGATACTGCCGAAGTCCGCCGCCAGGTGTTCGTAGCCCGGCGCCAGTGTCCAACCCGCCATCAGAGCGCATCCCCATAGCGTTGCTTGCGATCGTAGAGTTTCTGCGCCTTGCGTTCGAGCCAGGCGAGCAGTGCGGCTTCCTCGGCGAGCACCTGGCGCAGCGGGCGCTGGAAATAGCCCTTGAGGAAGCGCAGCTTGTCGCGACGCGTCAGGCCGATGTCCAGGGCCGAGAAATACAAGGCGGCCAGGTCCTTGTCGCGCCAGCGACGGGTGATTTTCGTACGGGTCTGTGCGCGGTGCAGGTCGATCACCGACAGTTTGAAGTCTTCAGGCGTCACGGGCCGGTCGGTGTGCAGCAGGAAATGGCAGATGTAGCAATCACGGTGGTTGACGCCTGCACGGTGCATGCCGCCGACCATCTTCGCCACCTCATCGATCAGCGCACGCTTGAGACGCGGCTCGGGGGGCTGCCTGAGCCAGTCGATGCTGAAGTCTTCCAGGCTGACGGTGGGGGCCAGCTCCTCGGTGACGATGAACGAATGCTGGGTGGCCGGGTTGCTGCCACGTTCGCCATAGGCGACGGCGGTCATGGTCGGCACGCCGACCTCCTGCAGGCGCTGGATCGCCAGCCATTCCTGGCCGGCACCGAGTACCGGCAGCTTGGCGCTGAACAGGTTCTTGAAAATCTCGCCCCAGCCGATGCCGCGGTGGATCTTGACGAAATAGCCCTCGCCCTCGACCTCGGTGCGCAAGGTTCGGCGTCCTTCGAGCTCGCGGTATACCTCGCCCTGCAGGGCTTCGACGGCATCGAAGGGGTCGCGCCCAGCCCAGAGGCGCTTGAAGGGTTCGGCCAGCATCAGCTTCATGCGTGCTCCTGGCCGAGAATCACATCGGCGGCGTGCTGCGGCATGCTGTAGAGATCGGCGCTGTCGGCAAAGGCCAAGCCGTTGCGCGCCCAATCGGCGCGGGCCTGGGGGTCTTCGAGCATGCGCTGCAGGTAGGCGTTGAGCTGCTCTTGCTCGAACGGCTCGTCGAGCACCAGGCCGCTGTCGGCCTCGGCGATGTAATGGGCATAGCCACAGACCTTGGATACCAGCACCGGCAAACCGGCGACCAGCGCTTCGAGCAGCACGGTGCCGGTATTTTCGTTGTAGGCCGGGTGGATCAGCAGGTCGGCGCCGAGCAGGAAGCGAGGGATGTCGCTGCGCCCCTTGAGGAACTGCACCTGGTCACCCAGGCCGAGCGTGGCGCTCTGCAACTGGAACACCTTCGGGTCGTCCTGGCCGATGACCATCAGCCGGGTGCGCTTGCGCAGGCTCGAAGGCAATGCGGCCAGGGCCTTGAGGCTGCGATCGACGCCCTTGGTCTTGAACCCCGAGCCGATCTGCACCAGCAACAGGTCGTCATCGTCCAGCGCGAACTCCTGGCGAAACGCTGCGCGGATCTCGGCCGCATTGGCCGGCGCCCGGCGATCCTGGGAGATGCCCGGTGGCAACAGGTGGAAACGCTCCACAGGGGTGTCGTAGTGCTTGATGAACAGCGGCTGTTGCACTTCAGAGATCATCAGGATCTCGGTGGCTGCCTCCTTGGCGAACACGGCACGCTCGTATTCGGCAAAATGCCGGTAGCGGCCCCAGCGACGATACAGGCCGCCGCGCAGGGTCTGTGCCTTGTCCTCGAAGCAGCCGTCGGCAGCATAGTAGACGTCCAGCCCCGGCATCTTGTTGAAGCCAATCAGACGGTCGACCGGGCGCTTGGCCAGGTCGGCGGCCATCCAGGCGCTGAGTTTTTCGTTGCGGCGGTGGTTGAACAGGGCCTTGACCGGCGCCACCAGCACTTCGAAGCCCGGGGGGATGTCACCTTCCCAGATGAGTGTATAGACGCGGATCTGATGCCCACGCTTCTGGCACTCCAGGGCGATGCGCATGAAATCGCGCTGCAATCCGCCGAAGGGGAAATATTTGTAAAGCACGAAAGCCAGTTGCATCAACGAACATCCTCAGCCAGCAGCAGCGCGCTCAAGCGGCCCGCCACATGCTCGGGATTCAGGCGAGTGAAGCACAGCGGCCACTCGCGTTTGAGATCGAACCGGCGCAGGTCCTCGGCGCTCGGTTTGTAGGTGCACTTCTTCTGCAGGCAAGGCGCACAGGGGAAGTTGCTGGCCTGGTGGATCTGGGCGCGTCCGTAGGCACCGGTCAGACCAGGATTGGTGGGGCCGAACAGCGAGATGGTCGGCACGTCCAGCGCTGCGGCCAGGTGGCCGAGGCCGGTGTCCACCGCCACGCAGGCCTTGGCCGCCGCGAGTATGCGAGCGACTCCTGCGAGGTTCAATCTGGGGAGTACCTGGCAGTTTTCCAAGCCTTGGGCGATGCGATCGGCACGAGCCTTCTCCGCAGGATTGCCCCAGGGCAGCACGACTTTCATCTTGCGCCGCCCCATGCGCTCGGCCAGCTCACGCCAGTAGGCTTCCGGCCAGTGCTTGGTGGCCCAGGTGGTGCCATGCAGGAACACCACGTAGGGGGCCGTCGGGGGCAGTTGCAGGCGGTTCAGGTCCAGGCCGTACTGGCCGATGCCTTCAGGCAGGTCGTAGGCCAGGGACAAGGCGAACAGCTGGCGTACCCGTTCCACCGCATGCTGGCCGACCGCGACCGACAGGCGTCGGTCGTAGAAGCGGCTGGCCCAGCCTTCGCGCGCCGAATAGCGGTCGAGCCCGGCCACCGGCGCCTTGACGTAACGGGTCAGCCAAGCCGACTTGACCAGCCCTTGGGCATCGATCACCAGGTCGTACTTGCGCTCGCGCAGGCGTTGCTTGAACGCCTTCCACTCGCCGCTCTTGAGCGTTTGCCAGAGATTCTTGCGCCAGCGCCGGATAGCCACCGGGATCACCTGGTCGACTGCCGGGTGCCAGCTCGGGATCTCGGCAAAGCCCTCCTCCACCACCCAGTCGAAACGAATGCCGGGGATGGCGTGGGCGGCATCGGTCAGCGCCGGCAGGGTGTGGATCACATCGCCCAGCGACGAGGTCTTGATGATCAGTACCCGCACTTAGTCGACCTCGGCCACGGTATCGATCAGGTTCGGACCACCCAGGCTGTGCAGGGCGGCAATGACTTTTTCGGGCTCGAGCAGGCGCAGGCAATTGTAGTGACCGAAACGGCAGGTACGTTCGAAGCACGGGCTGCACTCGATACCGGTGCGCACCACCTCGACCTGGTCGGCCAGTGGCGGGGTGAAGCCCGGCGAGGTCGAACCATAGATCGCCACCAGCGGACGGTTCAGCGCCGCCGCCACATGCATCAGGCCGGAGTCGTTGGACACCACCGCATCGGCGCAGGACATCAGGTCGATGGCTTCGGCAAGCGAGGTCTCGCCGGCCAGGTTGACGGACTCTTCACGCAAGCCCGGAATCAGGCGGTCGCGGATCTGCTCGCCGACCGGATGATCGTTCTTCGAGCCGAACAGCCACACCTGCCAACCCTGGCGAATCATCGCGTCGGCAACGGCGGCATAATGCTCCGCCGGCCAGCGCTTGGCCTCGCCGAACTCGGCACCTGGGCACAACGCAAGCACCGGGCGATCCAGCTCCAGGCCGAACTTGGCCAGGGCGGCCTCGCGGCTCTGGTCTTCGATGCGCAGGCTCGGGCGGGGATAGGGTTGTGGCAGCGGCGCGCCCGGCTCATAGGCCAGGGCCATGAAACGTTCGATCATCAACGGGTAGCGCGCCTTGTCGAGCTTGCGCACATCGTTGAGCAACAGGTAGCGCATCTCGCCACGCCAGCCGGTGCGCTGGGGGATGCCGGCGAAATAAGGCACGAGTGCCGACTTGAGCGAGTTGGGTAACAGGATCGCCTGGTCGTACTGGCCGGCCAGTGACTTGCCGATGCGCCGGCGCGTGGCCAGCTCCAGGGCACCGTGGCCGAGCGGGAAGCTCAAGGCCTGGCGCACCTCGGGCATGCGCTCGAGGATCGGCCGGCTCCACTCGGGGGCCAGCACGTCGATCACGCAGTCGGGGTGACGCTGTTTCAGGCACTGGAACAGGGTCTGCGCCATCACCATGTCGCCGACCCAGCTGGGTCCAATGATCAGTATTCTCATGCTTTATCCAGAAACATTCGGGGAGGCTGCAGGCTGCTCTACAACCTGGCCTCCCCTCTTTATATTCAGGCTATGTGGCGGACAGTGTACCACTGACATGCCTCATTCGCGGGCAAGCCCGCTCCTACAGTGCTGTGGAGTACCTGTAGGAGCGGGCTTGCCCGCGAATGAAGCCAGCACGATAGTCAGCTCAGACCCAGCCCACCCCAGATCCGCCGCACCTCGCGGCGCTCATCGACAAGCTGCCCGGCATCGATCACCCCGGCCTGTTTCTGCAGTGCCTGGCGGTGGGAGGCGGAGCGGAAGGTCTTGTACACCTCGCGCAACAAAATCGCGTCTTCGGCGGGCATCAACCCGGCCTGCTCCAACTCTTCGAGGATGCGAATGTTATCGGTCCAGCGCAGCAGATCCGGATGGTCGTGAGACCAGGCCAAAGCGGCGTATTGCACCATAAATTCGATATCCACGATACCACCGGCATCCTGCTTGATATCGAACGGCTGGCCGGGCTCGAAGGCGTTGTCGGCGGTACCGGCAACGGTGCTCTTGCTGCCCAGGCTGGCGCGCATCTTGGCGCGCATCTCGCTGACCTCCTGACGCAGCGCGTCGAGATCGCGTGCCTTGCCCAGCACGCCGGCACGTACCGCTTCGAAAGCACTGCCTACCTGCTTGCAGCCCACCAGCACACGCGCCCGCACCAGGGCCTGGTGTTCCCAGGTCCAGGCCTCGTTCTGCTGGTAGCGCTCGAAGGCCCCGAGCGAACTGACCAATAGCCCCGACGCACCGGAGGGGCGCAGGCGCATGTCCACATCATAAAGCTGGCCGGAGTTGGTCTGGGTAGTCAGCAGGTGAATGATGCGCTGGCCCAGGCGGGTGTAGAACTGCGCGCCGTCGATGGGCTTGGCGCCATCGGTCTCGGCGTTCGGGTCGCCGTCGTGGATGAATACGAGGTCCAGGTCCGAGCCATGCCCCAGTTCGATGCCGCCGACCTTGCCGTAGCCGACGATGATGAAACTTGGGTCGCACAGGGTGCCATCACTGCGCTTGGGCTGGCCATGACGGGCCACCGTCTGACGCCAGGCCAAGGCCAGCACCTGGTCGAGGATGGCCTCGGCCAGCCAGGTCAGGTAGTCGCTGACCTTCATCAAGGGCAGGTTGCCACTGATTTCAGATGCCGCCACCCGCAAGCTGTGGGCCAGCTTGAAGTGACGCAGGGCCTCCATCTGCTGCTCCAGGTCGTCCTCGGGAATGCGCGTCAATCTCTCGCGCAACTCCGACGCCAGCTCAGGCGCCAGCGGCGGGCTGAACAGGCGGCCTTCGTTGAGCAGTTCGTCGAGCAGCAGCGGGAAGCGCGTGATCTGCTCGGCGATCCAGGGGCTGGCGGCGCACAGGGTCAACAGACGGCGCAAGGCGCCTGGGTTTTCGGTCAGCAGCACCAGGTAAGCCGAACGCCGAGCCACCGCTTCCACCAAGGGGAGCACTCGCTCCAGCACCAGGTCAGGGTTCTGGTGCTCCACAGTCTGCGCCAGCAGGCGTGGAATGAAGGCGTCCAGACGCTCGCGGCCAATGCGCTGCATCGAACGCAGCGACGGGCTGGCACGCAAGGAGGCCAAACGACGCAGAGCCTCGCCCGACTGCTTGAACCCGGCCTCTTCCAGTTGGCGACCGGCGGCCTCCTCGTCCTGCGCCTGCTCCCACAGCGGCGACCACTCGCCGCCCACTACCAGCTCGCCCTCGGTTTCCTCTTCATCAGGATCGGCGATGACCTGGCGGAAGTGCCAGTCGACCCGGCCGCGCCACTGCATCAGTTGGTCGTGGAACGCCTGCCAGTCGGCAAAGCCAAGGATGTAGGCGACCCGTTCGCGGTCGAGCTCCGAGTCCGGCAGCATCTGGGTCTGGCGGTCGGCGATGGCTTGGATCGCGTGCTCGGTGTAACGCAGGAACTGGTACCCATCACGCAGTTCGCTTACCACTGCCGGTGGCAGGTAACCCTGCCCCTCGAGCGTTGCCAGGACCTTGAGCAGCGGCCGCTGCTGCAGGCTCAGATCGCGCCCGCCGTGGATCAGCTGGAAGGCCTGGGCGATGAACTCGACCTCACGGATGCCACCAGCACCGAGCTTGATGTTCTCTGCCATGCCCTTGCGCCGCACTTCCTGCTGGATCAGCTGCTTCATGGTGCGCAGCGCCTCGATGGCAGAAAAATCCAGGTAGCGCCGATAGACGAACGGTCGCAACATCTCCTGCAACTGCGCCCCGGCCACCTGGTCGCCCGCCACCACGCGGGCCTTGATCATGGCGTAGCGTTCCCAATCGCGCCCCTGATCCTGGTAGTACTGCTCCAGGGCATTGAACGAGAGCACCAACGCGCCGGCTGAGCCATAGGGGCGCAGGCGCATGTCGACGCGGAACACGAAACCGTCGACAGTGACCGGGTCAAGCGCCTTGATCAGGCGTTGCCCGAGGCGGGTGAAAAACTCCTGGTTATCCAGCGAGCGCTTGACCCCTTCGGTCTCGCCGCCTTCAGGGAAGGCGAAGATCAGGTCGATGTCCGACGACAGATTGAGCTCCACCGCGCCCAGCTTGCCCATGCCCAGCACCACCATGTGCTGCGGCTGGCCAGTGCGGTTGCCGATCGGCGTGCCGAACTGCTGGCAATGACGCGGATACAGCCATTGATAGGCTTCGTCGATCGAAGCGTCGGCAAGCTCGGACAGGTCGCGGCAGGTCTCGCCCAGTTCGGCCTGGCGGGTGATGTCGCGCCAGATGATCCGCACCTGCTGGCGATTGCGCGCACGGCGCAAGTTGCGCGCCAGCTCGTCTTCGCTCTGGGCCGCGTCTGCGGCAGCTTTTATATGGGCACGCAACTGGCCGGGGCCATAGGGGCGATCCATTTCGCCGCTGGCGAGCAGCTCGAACAGCGTTGCCGGTTCGCGCTGCGCCTGCTCGAGGACGAAATCACTGGCTGCAGCCACCTGATCGAACTGCAGGCGATGCGCCGCGCTCCAACTGTCTGGATCAAGATCCGGATGCGCCGCCAGCGCCTCCTGCAGGAATTGTCGGTTACGGGCGACCAGCGGTTGCAGGGCGCCAGGCAGATCGAGCGGCAAAGGCAGGCGCATGGTCTATCCTTGATCGGCGTGAATGAGAGGGGTGAGTGCAGGCGAAAGAGGGACGGACCGCGGTTGGACTGTCATACAAAAGTTGTAAATAGCTGAAAAACCCAAATCATTGGTACGAAACATCAAGAAACCTCTTGTGCCAGTGCGATACCAACCAACAGGAACGTTTTTCTCCACAACCCGAAAGGCGGCCACAAGCCGTTTTTCTGTAGTATTACTACTCCCCCGACTGCTCAAAAGCATGAAATGCCGAAGCATTTGTAGTAAAACTACACGGCGCCGGATGACTGTCCGGCAAATCCAAGAATTCACGACGTCTGCCCAAAAGGCCAGTCGCAAACTCAGGCTTCCGATTCTGGTTGCCTTTCCGCCCTGGAGCAAGCCATGCAAGACCTCGATCCTATCGAAACCCAGGAATGGCTGGATGCCCTGGAGTCGGTCCTCGACAAAGAAGGCGAAGACCGCGCTCATTACCTGATGACCCGCATGGGCGAGCTGGCCACCCGCAGTGGTTCCCAGCTGCCTTACGCGATCACCACGCCATACCGCAACACCATCCCTGTCACCCACGAAGCACGCATGCCTGGCGACCTGTTCATGGAACGCCGCATTCGCTCGATGGTGCGTTGGAACGCCTTGGCCATGGTCATGCGCACCAACCTGAAGGACTCGGACCTGGGCGGACACATCTCGAGCTTCGCCTCCAGCGCCACCCTCTACGACATCGGCTTCAACTACTTCTTCCAGGCCCCGACCGAAGAACACGGCGGCGACCTGATCTTCTTCCAGGGCCACGCTTCGCCAGGCGTCTACGCCCGCGCCTTCATGGAAGGCCGCATCAGCGAAGAGCAGATGAACAACTTCCGCCAGGAAGTGGACGGCAACGGCCTGTCTTCGTACCCGCACCCATGGCTGATGCCTGACTTCTGGCAGTTCCCGACCGTTTCGATGGGTCTGGGTCCGATCCAGGCGATCTACCAGGCACGCTTCATGAAGTACCTGGAAGCCCGCGGCTTCATCCCGGCCGGCAAGCAGAAGGTCTGGTGCTTCATGGGCGACGGCGAGTGCGACGAGCCGGAATCCCTGGGCGCGATCGCCCTGGCCGGCCGCGAGAAGCTGGACAACCTGATCTTCGTCATCAACTGCAACCTGCAGCGCCTCGACGGCCCGGTTCGCGGCAACGGCAAGATCATCCAGGAACTCGAAGGCGTCTTCCGTGGCGGTGGCTGGAACGTCAACAAGGTCGTCTGGGGCCGCTTCTGGGACCCACTGCTGGCCAAGGACACCAACGGTGCCCTGCAGCGCCGCATGGACGAAGTCATCGACGGCGAGTACCAGAACTACAAGGCCAAGGACGGCGCGTACGTCCGTGAGAACTTCTTCAACACCCCAGAGCTCAAGGCCATGGTCGAAGACCTGTCCGACGACGAGATCTGGAAGCTCAACCGTGGCGGCCACGACCCGTACAAGGTCTACGCGGCGTACCACCAGGCTGTGAACCACAAAGAGCAGCCGACCGTCATCCTGGCCAAGACCATCAAGGGTTACGGTACCGGTGCTGGCGAAGCCAAGAACACCGCGCACAACACCAAGAAAGTCGACGTCGACAGCCTGCGTCACTTCCGCGACCGCTTCGACATTCCGGTCAAGGACGCCGACCTCGAGAACCTGCCGTTCTTCAAGCCTGAAGAAGGTTCTGCCGAAGCCAAGTACCTGGCCGAGCGTCGCGCCGCACTGGGTGGCTTCGTGCCACAACGCCGCGCCAAGAGCTTCAGCGTTCCGACCCCGCCACTGGAGACGCTCAAAGCGATCCTCGACGGCTCGGGTGACCGCGAAATCTCCACCACCATGGCCTTCGTGCGCATCCTGGCGCAACTGGTCAAGGACAAGGAAATCGGCCAGCGCATCGTCCCGATCATCCCGGACGAAGCCCGTACCTTCGGTATGGAAGGCATGTTCCGCCAGCTGGGCATCTACTCGTCGGTCGGCCAGCTCTACGAGCCAGTCGATAAAGACCAGGTGATGTTCTACCGCGAGGACAAGAAGGGCCAGATCCTCGAAGAAGGCATCAACGAAGCCGGCGCCATGTCGTCCTTCATCGCTGCCGGTACTTCGTACAGCTGCCACAACCAGCCGATGCTGCCGTTCTACATCTTCTATTCGATGTTCGGCTTCCAGCGTATCGGCGACCTCGCCTGGGCCGCTGGCGACAGCCGCACCCGTGGCTTCCTGATCGGCGGTACCGCCGGCCGTACCACGCTGAACGGCGAAGGCCTGCAGCACGAAGACGGTCACAGCCACATGATGGCGGGCACCATCCCGAACTGCCGCACCTACGATCCGACCTACGGCTACGAGCTGGCGGTGATCATCCAGGACGGCATGAAGAAGATGACCGAAGAGCAACAGGACATCTTCTACTACATCACCGTGATGAACGAATCCTACCAGCAGCCTGCCATCCCGGCCGGTGCCGAGGAAGGCATCATCAAGGGCATGTACCTGCTGGAAGAAGACACCCGCGAAGCGGCGCACCACGTTCAGCTGATGGGCTCCGGCACCATCCTGCGTGAAGTCCGCGAAGCGGCGAAGATCCTGCGTGAAGAGTTCAACATCGGTGCCGATGTGTGGAGCGTCACCAGCTTCAACGAACTGCGTCGCGACGGCCTGGCCGTGGAACGCGCCAACCGCCTCAAGCCTGGCCAGAAGCCACAGCAGACCTACGTCGAGCAGTGCCTGAGCGGTCGCAAGGGTCCGGTCATCGCCTCCACCGACTACATGAAGCTGTTCGCCGAGCAGATTCGCCAGTGGGTACCAAGCAAAGAGTTCAAGGTCCTGGGTACCGATGGCTACGGTCGCAGCGACAGCCGCAAGAAGCTGCGTCACTTCTTCGAAGTCGACCGTCACTTCGTGGTGCTGGCTGCCCTGGAAGCCCTGGCTGACCGTGGCGAGATCGAACCGAAGGTTGTCGCTGACGCCATCGTCAAGTTCGGCATCGACCCGGACAAGCGCAACCCACTGGACTGCTGAGGAGTAACTTAAGTGAGCGAACTCATTCGCGTACCTGACATCGGCAGCGGTGAAGGTGAAATCATCGAGCTGTTCGTCAAGGTCGGCGACCGCATCGAAGCGGACCAGAGCCTGCTGACCCTGGAGTCGGACAAGGCCTCCATGGAGATCCCGGCCCCCAAGGCCGGCGTCATCAAGGAGCTGAAGGTCAAGCTGGGCGATCGCCTGAAAGAAGGCGACGAACTGCTGGTCCTGGAAGCCGAGGGCGCCGCTGCGGCGCCTGAGGCTCCGGCCGCCGCCCCGGCTGCTGCTGCCCCTGCGGCCGCAGCACCCGCCGCTGAAGCCGCCCCTGCTCCTGCGCCTGCCGCAGCACCGGCTGCCGCCAGCGTGCAGGATATCCACGTGCCGGATATCGGTTCGTCGGGCAAGGCCAAGATCATCGAAGTGCTGGTCAAGGTCGGCGACACCGTCGAAGCCGACCAGTCGCTGATCACCCTGGAATCCGACAAGGCTTCCATGGAAATCCCATCGCCTGCCGCTGGCGTGGTCGAGGAAGTCCTGTGCAAACTGGAAGATGAAGTCGGCACTGGCGACCTGATCTTCAAGCTGAAAGTCGCGGGCGCAGCTCCGGCTGCCGCGCCGGCACCTGCTGCTGCCCCCGAAGCCGCCAAGGCCGAAGCTGCTCCGGCCGCCGCACCCGCTGCTGCCGCCCCAGCTGCTGCCCCTGCACCGGTTGCCACCGCACCGGCTGCTGGCAGCAACGCCAAGGTTCACGCAGGCCCTGCCGTTCGTCAGCTGGCGCGTGAATTCGGTGTCGACCTGGGCGCTGTGGCCGCCACTGGCCCGCACGGCCGCATCCTGAAAGAAGACGTGCAGGTCTACGTCAAGGCCATGATGCAGAAGGCCAAGGAAGCACCGGCAGCCGCTGGTGCGACCGGCGGTGCCGGCATCCCGCCGATCCCGGCCGTGGACTTCAGCAAGTTCGGTGAAGTCGAGGAAGTCGCCCTGACCCGCCTGATGCAGGTCGGTGCTGCCAACCTGCACCGCAGCTGGCTGAACGTGCCGCACGTGACCCAGTTCGATTCCGCCGACATCACCGAGCTGGAAGCCTTCCGCGTTGCGCAGAAGGCCGTGGCGGAGAAGGCCGGCGTCAAGCTGACCGTCCTGCCGCTGCTGCTCAAGGCCTGTGCCCACCTGCTCAAGGAGCTGCCGGACTTCAACAGTTCGCTGGCGCCGAGCGGCAAGGCCATCATCCGCAAGAAGTACGTCAACGTCGGCTTCGCCGTGGACACCCCGGATGGCCTGTTGGTCCCTGTGATCAAGAACGTCGACCAGAAGAGCCTGCTGCAACTGGCTGGCGAAGCAGCTGCGCTGGCTGAAAAAGCCCGTACCAAGAAGCTGTCGGCCGACGACATGCAGGGTGCCTGCTTCACCATCTCCAGCCTCGGTCACATTGGCGGCACCGGCTTCACGCCGATCGTCAACGCGCCGGAAGTCGCAATCCTCGGTGTTTCCAAGGCGACCATCCAGCCAGTCTGGGACGGCAAGGCCTTCCAGCCGAAGCTGATGCTGCCGCTGTCGCTGTCCTACGATCACCGTGTGATCAACGGCGCTGCCGCTGCGCGCTTCACCAAGCGCCTGGGCGACCTGCTGACGGACATCCGCACGCTGCTGCTGTAATGCTGCACCCCGCCTCCCCCAACCGGGGAGGCGGTACCGATTTCGAGCTGCCACGCTCGTACCTCAACCCCGCCCCTGGCGGGGCTTTTTTTGCCTGGAAACACCCTCCCCATGAAGGGGCCGCGAGGCGCACAAGCTTCAGATTTCCCACGCCCAGCCGACAACCTGTATACGCTGCCCCATATGGCCGCTTGCCAGCCCACGGGACATGATGCACCCTTGCTCAACGCGCCGCCGCTTACCTGCGGCATACCGCGCCAAACGCCTTGTTCAAGCGAGTCTTCGATGAAAAGCCAACCCGATGCCGCCAGCCGTGTGGCGGCCGAGGTCGTGACGCAGTTACCCGTGCCCTCGCGGCTCGGGATGCTGCGTTTCGAGCGGCTGAACGAAGCCAGTTGGGCGATGCTCTACCTCGACCCTGGCTGCGATCGCCAGTTCGGCCTGCCCGCGGCCGAGCTCTGCGCCCTGATCGGCTCGCCCTATGCCAGCCTCATGGAGCCTGAAGCGCGCTACAAGCTGCATGACGAGATCCAACTGCAACTGTCGCGGCGCAACCACTACCGCGTGCGCTATACCCTGCACGCGGGTTCCGGGCCACTGCGCTTGCTGGAAGTCGGCGAGGCCTACAAGCAGCACAATCGCCAGCTGCTGCGCGGCTACCTCACGGTGCTGGACGACCAGGCCGAAGAGACCCCGGGCCAGGACGCAAACGATCTTGAGTCACGCAACAGCCGCCTGCAGCTGGCCCTGCAACTCAACCAGCGCGCCCAGCAAGAGCAACTCGAACACCTGGAGCGGGTGCGTGCCCAGCAGGACCTGATCCTGCGCCTGGCACGCCAGCGCTACAGCGCCAGCAACTCCTTGCTCGAAGCGGCTGAACTGATCACCCGTAGCGCCTGCGAAATCTACAAGCTCGACTGCGCCAGCATCTGGTACCTCAACGAGCAACGCCTGGAGCCGATCACCGCCTGGTTCCAGCATGAGCAGGCCCACCGCCTGCCGCAGCCGATCGACGCCAGCCACTACCCGGATTACCTCGACGCCCTGCACGCCAGCCGCGCCATCGACGCCCATAACGCCAGCCATGACCCACGCACCCGGGACATGGTCCAGGGCCTGC
Source organism: Pseudomonas sp. MNR3A (assembly GCF_009650575.1). Taxonomy (NCBI): domain Bacteria; kingdom Pseudomonadati; phylum Pseudomonadota; class Gammaproteobacteria; order Pseudomonadales; family Pseudomonadaceae; genus Pseudomonas; species Pseudomonas sp. MNR3A. Next base: position 127,581 of record NZ_VZZS01000002.1, read on the forward strand.
TAAATACCGCCGACAATGCCATGCTCGATGCCAGTATCCGCGTCGACGGCCAGGTAGTCGGCGTGCTCTGTCTGGAGCAGACCGGCCAGCCGCGGGCCTGGCAATCCGACGAAATCGCCTTTGCCGGTGAGCTGGCCGACCAGTTCGCCCAGGTCATCACCAATCACAACCGCCGCACCGCCACCAGCGCCCTGCACCTGTTCCAACGTGCGGTAGAGCAGAGCGCCAGCGCCTTCCTGCTGGTCAACCGCGACGGGGTGGTGGAGTACGTCAACCCAAGCTTCACCGCCATTACCCAGTACAGCACCGAAGAAGTTCAGGGCCACCACCTGGCCGAGCTGCCGGCACTGGAAAACCTCAGCCAGATCCTGTTCGACTCACCGTCGAGCCTGGCCATGGGCAACAGCTGGCAAGGTGAATTCAAGAGCCGGCGCAAGAGCCTGGAGCCCTACTGGGGCCAGTTGTCGATTTCCAAGGTGTATGGCGACAACCGCGAGCTGACCCATTACATCGGCATCTACGAAGACGTCACCCAGAGCAAGCTTGCCCAGCAACGCATCGAGCGCCTGGCCTACACCGACAACCTCACCAGCCTGGGCAACCGCCCGGCGTTCATCCGCAGTCTCGACGAACGCTTCGCTCGCGACGGCGACAGCCCGATCTGCCTGCTGCTGGTCGACATCGATAACTTCAAGCGGATCAACGACAGCCTCGGCCACCAGACCGGCGACAAGCTGCTGATCAGCCTGGCCCGCCGTCTGCGCAACAGCCTGAGCAGCGGTGGCAGCCTGGCGCGCTTTGCCAGCAACGAGTTCGCCGTGCTGCTGGACGACACCAGCCTCGAAGACGGCCAGAACATCGCCCAGCAGTTGCTGCGCACCCTCGACAAACCCATGTTCGTCGACAACCAGTTGATCAACGTCACCGCCTCCGTGGGCCTGGCCTGCGCGCCCCTGCACGGCGCCGACCCGCAGACCCTGATGAAGAACGCGGGCCTGGCCCTGCACAAGGCCAAGGCCAACGGCAAGCATCAGGTCCAGGTGTTCACCGAAGTGCTCAACGCCGAGGCCAGCTACAAGCTGTTCGTCGAGAACAACCTGCGCCGGGCCCTGACCCAGAACGAGCTGGAGGTCTTCTACCAGCCCAAGCTGTGCCTGCGCAGTGGTCGCCTGCTGGGCCTGGAGGCGCTGCTGCGCTGGAACCACCCCGAGCGCGGCATGATCCGCCCCGACCAGTTCATCAGCGTGGCCGAGGAGACCGGCCTGATCATCCCCATCGGCAAATGGGTGGTGCGCCAGTCGTGCCGCATGAGCCAGGAATTGCGCGAGGCCGGCATGGGCAACCTGCACGTGGCGATCAACCTGTCGCCCAAGCAGTTTTCCGACCCAGAGCTGGTCAGCTCGATTGGCGCCATTCTCAAGGAAGAAGCGCTACCCCCGCACCTGCTGGAGCTGGAGCTGACCGAGGGTCTGCTGCTTGAAGCCACCGAAGACACGCGGCGCCAGCTCGACGAGCTCAAGCAGCTGGGTCTGACCCTGGCCATGGATGACTTCGGTACCGGCTATTCATCGCTGAGCTACCTGAAGAAGTTTCCCATCGACATCATCAAGATCGATCGCAGCTTCATCAGCGAGATTCCCGCCAACCAGGACGACATGGAGATCACCTCGGCGGTGGTGGCCATGGCCCACAACCTCAAGCTCAAGGTGGTCGCCGAAGGCATCGAGACCTCCGAACAGCTGGCATTCCTGCGTCGCCACCGCTGCGACGTCGGCCAGGGCTACCTGTTCGACCGGCCAATCCCGGGGCGCGAGCTGGTCGACAAGCTCAGGCGCTACCCGCGCGGGCCGGTGGCCTGACAGGCGCGCAAACCTCGGGCACTATAGGGGCCATGTGAGCCTCTTCGCGGGCAAGCCCGCTCCTACAATGGCAGGCTGCAATGCAACCCTGCAGGAGCGGGCTTGCCCGCGAACAAGCCACAACCGCTCCCACTGTCAGACAGAGGAACAATCATGGTCCTGCGCTCGGAAATCCTCGTGAACAAAAACGTCATGCCCACTGCCGAACAGGCCCTGCCCGGCCGCGAAACTCCCATGCCCCTGCCCGAATTCCACTACGTGTTCGAAGGCACCCCGCTGCTCGGCCCATTCTTCGAGGGCAGCATCGACTTCGCCATCTTCGGCCTGGGCTGCTTCTGGGGCGCCGAACGACGCTTCTGGCAGCGTGAAGGCGTGGTCAGCACCGTGGTCGGCTACGCCGGCGGCTTCACCCCGAACCCGACCTACGAAGAGGTCTGCTCGGGGCTGACCGGCCACACCGAGGTGGTACTGGTGGTGTTCGACAAGGACAAGGTCAGCTACCGCGAACTGCTGGCGATGTTCTGGGAACTGCACAATCCGACCCAGGGCATGCGCCAGGGTAACGACATCGGCACCCAGTACCGCTCGGCCATCTATTGCACCTCGCCCGAGCAATTGGAGCTGGCCAAGGCCAGCCGCGATGCATTCCAGGCCGAGCTGAACAAAGCCGGTTTCGGTGAGATCACCACCGAGATCGACCAGGCGCCGACCGTGTACTTCGCCGAGGCCTACCACCAGCAGTACCTGGCCAAGAACCCCGAAGGCTATTGCGGCATCGGTGGCACTGGCGTGTGCCTGCCGCCCAGCCTGCAGGGTAATTGACATGGGTATGGTGCTGTTCCATGCGCCGCTGTCGCCTTTCGTGCGCAAGGTCTTGCTGGTGCTGCACGAGACCGGTCAGCTCGACCGCGTACGCCTGCAAACCGTCAACATCAGCCCGGTGAGCGGTGACGAGCAGCTCAACCAGGACAATCCGATCGGCAAGATCCCGGCCCTGCGCCTGGAAGACGGTAGCGTGCTGCACGACAGCCGGGTGATCTGCGAGTACCTCGACAGCCAGCACGTCGGCAACCCGTTGATCCCCCACGAGGGCTCGGCGCGCTGGCGGCGCCTGACCCTGGCCTCCCAGGCCGATGCGATCATGGATGCGGCGGTGTCGAGCCGTTATGAAAGCTTCCTGCGTCCTGAGGACAAGCGCTGGGATGGCTGGCTGCAGGCGCAGTCACAGAAAATCCGCCGAGGCCTGGCGGATCTTGAGCAGCATCACCTGGCAGAGATCGCCTCCGGCTTCGATATCGCCGCGATCGGCGTGGCCTGCGCGCTGGGCTACCTGGACCTGCGCCAGCCGGAGTTCGGCTGGCGTGAACAACAGCCTGGGCTGGCTGAATGGTATGCCCAAGTGAGCCAGCGCGCGTCGATGCTGGCTACCGTGCCGGTCGCCTGAAACCCCTTCGCGGGCAAGCCCCTCCCACAGACATATCCCCTCTGTAGGAGCCAGCCTGTCCGCGAATGCTTCACCCCGGCCTGGCAGGAAACAACGCCCCCACCCGAACCGCCAGCCAGCGCCCGATTGCCTTGTCCTCTCTCATGCCGCCCTCCCCACCCGCGACCAGTCCAGCCGCCGGGTCAGCACCATGAACACGCCAAGCAAGCCAAAGCACAGCAGCGAGCCCATCAACAGCGCATAGTCCTCCGCGCTCAGCAGCCCGTACAGCAGCCCATACAGCGCCGCCAACCCCGCCGCAAAACCCGCCCCGCGTAACGGGCTGTGCAGCACATGGCTCAAGTAAAAGCCGATCAGCAGCACGCAGGCCCCTGCCGACAAGCCATAGGCCAGGCCAAAACCCAGGTGTTCCGACAGTGACAGCAGCAACAGGTAGAACAGCGCCAGCGCCGCCCCCACCAGCACGTATTGCATCGGGTGCACGCTGAGGTTCTTCAACACCTCGAACAGGAAGAAGCCGGCAAAGGTCAGCGCGATGAACAGCAGCGCATACTTGATCGCACGCTCGCTCCTGAGGTACTGGTCCACCGGATCGACGAAGCTCACACCGAAGGTGCGCCCACTGAAATCCGCGCACTTGTCCGCACCGGCGCATTGGCGCAGCGCGTCTTCCAGGTTGGTGGCAAAGAACGAGGTCTGCCAGCGCGCGGTGAAACCCTGGGCATCGATCTCACGACTGGCCGGCAAGTAGCTGCCGATGAAGCTTGGATGGGGCCAGTCGGCGTGCATCTCGACCCGGCTGCTGCGCCCCACTGGCAGCACATGGAGTTGTCCGGTGCCCTGCAACGCCAGGTCGAAGGCATAGCCGAACTCGCGGGCAGCCTGGCCATCCAGCCCCGGCAGGGTGACGTGCACTCCACCGGCCATCCAGTCCAGGCCGGTTCCCGCTTCGAACGGCAGGCGCTGATCGTCGAGGTTCAGTTCCAGGGCGTTCTCGATGCCACGGATATCGCTGATGCCCACCACCATGAACGGCTTGTCGAACCGGTAGTCTTCGTAGTCCTTGTCGACGCCCCAGCGCTCAGGCAGCTTGAAGCGGCCACTGACACGGTTCCTGGCATGGAACAACCGCGCCTGGTAGATGCCGCGGACGCGCAGTTCGGTATCGACCTGGCTGTCGACCTCGAAGGTTTCCGGCAGGAAGTACAGGTGGCCGCTGACGGTGCTGGTTTCCTGCACACTCTTGCCGTCCTTGTCGATCCAGCGGCGCTGGTACTTGCGGTACGGCACCACCAGCAGCGGGCCGCTGATCTGCTGGTCGAAGCTCGAACTCTGGGCGATGTCCTGCAGCACACCATCGCGCACGGCCTGACGTTCATCGATCAGGCCACTGATCATCAACAGAGGGATCAATAACAGCAGCATCAGCAGGACGATCATGCCGAGCTTGAAACTCAGGGGCTTGTTCATGGGGCTTTGGCTCCAGTTGTGATGGGCGCAGCTTGCGCCGCGCTCATGGAGCCGATAGGGAGGGTTTGTGCAGATTGTGTGGAGATGACGAGGCGGACAGCAGGAATCAGCTCACGCGCCGCGCAGGCAGCCACAGCCTGACCCGCACCCCGCCCTCGACGTTATCCACCGCCAGCGCTCCGCCATGCAGTTGCATCACTTCCTCGACAAAGTTGAGCCCAAGCCCGGTGCTCTTGCGCCCGGTGCCTGGCCGGGGCAGGGAATAGAAGCGCTCGCTGACCCGCTCGATGGCGTAATCCGGAATCGCCTCCCCCTGGTTGAACAGGCTCAATGCAACCCGATCACCGTCGTGCACCAGCTCGAACGACAAGGTGCCGCCTGCCGGCGTGAAGTCGAGTGCGTTGTCCACCAGGTTTGCCAGCGCCTGACGCAGCAAGAAGGGGTCGCACAGCAACAACACCCCGCCCGTCACCTGTTGCCTGATCTGCAATCCGGCACTGTCGATCCGCGCCGCATACCCGTGCAGCAACTCGTCGACCAGTGCAGCGAGCGGCACCAGCTGTTCATCCTCCAGCGCCTGCATCTGCTCGACCCGCGCCAGATTGAGCAAGAGTTCGATCATCTGCTGCAAACGCTCACTCTCGCGTTCGATATTGCTGGCAAAACGCGCCCGCTGCTCATCCGGCATCGGCCCCTGCAACAGCTCGGAAGCCCCACGAATCGCCGCCAACGGGCTTTTCAGCTCATGGGTGAGGGTATGCACATAGCGCTCGACATACGCCTTGCCCTCCAACTGTGTGCGCATGCGCTCCACCGCCGTGGCCAGTTGCAGCAGTTCACCGCCCTTGTAGTGCGGCAGCGCCGCGCGCTCGCCCTCACTCACCGCCTGGGCGTACCGGGTGAGACGGCGCAACGACCGCGCCAGCCACCAGGACAGCGCAGCGCCCACCAACAGCCCAAGCACGATCAACCCCAGGCCGAGCGTCAGCAAACGTTGCTCGGAGCGGTCGATATAGGGCTGTAGCGAACTGTTGGGCTTGGCCACCGTCACCACACCGATGACCTGGCCGTTGTCCATGATCGGTGCCGCCACATGCATCACCGAGGTGCTTTCGTCGTCCGGGTCGCTGCGGGTCGAACGCGCGCCATATTGGCCGCGCAGGGTCAGGTAGACGTCGTTCCAGCGCGAGTAATCCTTGCCCAGGGCCTGGCCACTGGAGTCGAGCAGGACGATGCCCTTGGCGTCGGTGACATAGATACGGTGGCTGACCTGGTTTTTCGCCAGCCCCCAGATATCCGCACCTGGGCGGCGCTGCCCGTAGGATTCGAGTACTTGAGGCAGACGACTTTGCCCAAGCGTGCCGGCCTTTACGTCATCGTGAAGGATTTCTGCCAACAGGTTGGCGGTGTCCACCAGGGTTTCCTCGGAAGACTGGCGCACCACCGGGCGAATCTGTTCGCGCACGGTATTGAGCAGGAAGTAACCCGACAACCCGACGAACAGGAAGTACACCAGAAAGATCCGGATCCCCAGGCGCATCAGGCGTGATCCGGGCTGTAGCTATAGCCCAGGCCGCGATGGGTCTGGATCGGTTCGGCATCGCCAGACACCAGGCGCAACTTGGCGCGCAGGCTCTTGATGTGGCTGTCGATGGTTCGCTCGTAACCGGCATCTGAAGCCACGCCCAGCCCGTCGAGCAATTGCTCGCGGCTGAACACCCGACGTGGTTGCTCGAGCAGGCATTGCAGCAAGCGGAATTCATGGCGAGTAAGCGTCAGCGCCTGGCCACGATAGAGGATGCGCATCCCCAGCGTATCGACCTCGAACAGCTTCGCATCGACTGCCGTCTCGGCTCTGGGCGCCATGCGCTTGAGGATCGCCCGCACCCGCGCAGCCACCTCGCGCGGGCTGAACGGCTTGACCACATAGTCGTCGGCACCGATTTCCAAGCCTACGACCCGGTCGATCTCACCATCGCGGGCACTGAGGAACATCACCGGCACCTCACTGAAGCGACGCAGCTGGCGGCAGGTTTCGAAACCACTGATATCGGGCAGGCCGCTGTCGAGGATGACCAGGTCGGCCGGGCGCTGGCGCATCTGTTCGAGCGCGGCGCTGCCCAGGGTCACCCAGGTGGTGCTATGGCCGTCGGCCTGGAGGGCGTAGACCAAGGTGTCGGCGATGGCGGACTCGTCTTCGACGATGAGGATGTGGGGCATGGGTGAGGCTCTGAGGGGCTGGTCGTCGATTGTCTGACCGAGCCCCTTCGCGGGACAAGCCCACTCGCACAATTGCAGGCTGACGCTGCAGCTGCGGGGATCGGGCTTGCCTGCGAGAGGCCAGGCCGGACGATCAGCAGTCCGGCTTGTCCGCCGTATACCGCCGTGCCGGGTTCACCGCCGCCTTGAACTCACGCAACGCCTTGGCGCCGATCAGCAGCGGGTAGTTGAAGTTGCTGCGGTCGGTCAGGTTGACCTCCACCGTACGCTTGACGTCACCCAGGCACAGCTCCAGGTCCACCACCGGGCGGCGGGCAGCCTCGGCCGGTTCGTCCTCGTCTTCCTCATCGCCTGAGCGGGCCTTGATCTTGCTGATGCGCGCCACCTTGTGTTCATAGACCTTGCCGTCGGCATCCTTGGTCGCCAGGCGGAAACGCACCCAGTCCTCGCCGTCGCGGGTGAAGGTCTCGATATCCTTGGCCGACAGCGATGCGGTCAGCGCGCCAGTATCCATCTTGGCCTTGAGGGTCTGGCCGATCTCGGGGAGCTTGATGTACTCGTAGCGGCCATAGAGTGTCGGCTCGGCGGCCATCACCGGCAACGCCAGCAGCGACAGGAGGGCAAGCAGTGGTTTCACGGGAAGCATTCCTTGAGATGAGACAGTGCTTAGACTACGCGGGGAGGATAGGTTCGTTGTCACAGCCTATCCAACATAATGTGAAACATTTGTACCTTCCATTGGGCACTGGACGTTTGGCGTAGGACGTTACCCTGCTTATCATTGCCAACCGCAAATCTCACACAACACTTTCATACAACAAGAGTCTCCTTATGCGTCGCCTGCTGACCGGCATCCTTACAACTGTCCTGCTGCTGCTCAACACCCTCGTGTTGATCTGCCCGCTGATGGTCTTCGCCCTGCTCAAGCTGGTGCTGCCCGGCCGTGGTCGCGACTATGCCTCCTGGGCGGTGATGTGGATCGCCGAGACCTGGTCGGAAATCGACAAGGCCATCTTCGCCCTGTGCATCCCCACGCAATGGGACATCCGCGGTATCGAGACGCTGAACGCGAACACCTCCTACCTGTGCGTCAGCAACCATCAGAGCTGGGTCGACATTCCCGCACTGATCGAAAGCCTCAACCGCCGTGTGCCGTTCTTCAAGTTCTTCCTCAAGAAGGAGCTGATCTGGGTACCGCTGCTGGGCCTGGCCTGGTGGGCGCTGGACTACCCCTTCATGAAGCGCTACAGCAAGGCCTTCCTCGACAAGCACCCCGAGCTCAAGGGCAAGGACCTGGAAATCACCAAGGCCGCCTGCGAGCTGTTCAAGCGTCAGCCGGTGACGGTGGTCAACTACCTCGAAGGCACGCGCTTCACCGAAGCCAAACGCGAACAGCAGCAATCGCCGTACAGCCACCTGCTCAAGCCCAAGGCCGGCGGCGTCGCCTTCGTGCTCGCCGCACTGGGCGAGCAACTCGACGCCCTGCTCGATGTGACCATCGTCTACCCCGGCAACAAGGCCCCAGGGTTCTGGGACCTGCTCAACGGCAGCATCAGCCGGGTCATCATCGACATCCGCGTGCGCGAGCTGGACCCGGCATTATGCGAAGGCGACTACGAGAGCGATCCGGCGTTTCGCCAGACCGTGCAGGCCTGGGTCAACCAGCTGTGGGAAGACAAGGATCAACGCATCGAGCAACTGCGCGCAGAGTTGCGCTGAGCCTGGCGTTGCGCGAAACCCGCAGCAGCGTCAGACCGATGGCACCGCTGTCGCCGGGCTGCCCCACAGGCTGCCCAGGTTCTGCAGCAACGAGCCGGCAATGCCCTGTTGCCCCAGATATTGCAGGATCAACGGCGCGAACTGGCCAATCATGCCGGTATCCATGCCCAGCGCCTTGAAGGCGTTATCCAGGTCGTTGCGATTCTCGACATTGCCCAGGGCATTGCTTAGCGCCGACGAGCGCTGGCTGTTCTGCCCCAGCAACTCGCCCAGCCCGTTGAGCCCGCCCAAGGCGTTGGCACCGGACAACAAGTCAAGACCGGGCACCGCCTTGGTCAACTGGCCATAGTCGTCATTGCTCAGGTTGTTGCGCGCAAGGCCCAGCATGGCGCCAGCGCCGCCGACAGCCTGTTCGGGGGTGATCTTCAGTTCGCTGCCCAAGGTATTGAGCAGATTGGCCTGGGCGGCCGGCGCCTGGACCTGGCCTTTCGGGGTCTGCATGGCCGAGACGGCGTTGGCGGCATCGTTGAGGTTGAAGGCGAACACCGGGCTTGCGGCCAGGGTCATCAGGATTGCCAGGGTGAATGCTTTCATCGGAGGACCTCGTAGGCCGGGATGGCCTGGGAAACGAGGCGTTGGACTGGGGGGCTGGAGCTTTGTTCCGGGCCGGATGTCGGTAAGGGACGAACCCGCCCCCACAGGCAGTCACCCCACCTGTGGGAGCGGGCTCGTCCCGCGATTGGCCCGCAAAGCGACGCCAAAGGCCTCAGGCAGCGCTGAAGGTCCTGTGCGGATCGATCACGAATTTCTTCGGCACGCCCGCATCGAACTCGCCGTACCCTTCCGGCGCCTGGTCCAGGCTGATCACCTGAACACCGACCACTTCGGCAATATTGATCCGATCCCACATGATCGCCTGCATCAGCTGGCGGTTGTACTTCATGGTCGGGGTCTGGCCGGTGTGGAAGCTGTGCGACTTGGCCCAGCCCAGGCCGAAGCGGATGCTCAGCGCACCGATCTTCGCCGCCGCGTCCACCGCACCCGGATCTTCGGTCACGTACAGGCCCGGAATACCGATCTTGCCGGCCACACGGGTGACCTGCATCAGCGAGTTGAGCACGGTCGCCGGAGCCTCGTGCTTGGCGCCTTCATGGCCGTGGCCGCGGGCTTCGAAGCCTACTGCATCGACGGCGCAGTCCACTTCAGGCTCGCCGAGGATGTCGATGATCTGCTCGTGCAGCGGCGTGTCCTTGGACAGATCGACCACCTCGAAGCCCTGGGACTTGGCGTGGGCCAGGCGCAGCGGATTGAGGTCACCCACGATCACGCACGCGGCGCCCAGCAGGCGTGCCGAAGCGGCAGCGGCCAGGCCGACCGGGCCGGCGCCAGCCACGTAGACGGTGCTGCCCGGGCCGACGCCCGCGGTGACAGCGCCGTGGTAGCCGGTGGGCAGGATGTCGGACAGGCAGGTCAGGTCACGGATCTTCTCCATGGCCTTGTCGCGGTCGGGCAATTTCAGCAGGTTGAAGTCGGCGTACGGTACCAGCACGTATTCAGCCTGGCCGCCGGTCCAGTCACCCATGTCGACATAGCCGTAGGCACCGCCGGCACGGGCCGGGTTGACGGTCAGGCAGACGCCGGTATGCATCTCCTTGCAGGAACGGCAGCGCCCGCAAGCAACGTTGAACGGCACCGACACCAGGTCGCCGATCTTCAGGCGCTCGACATCCCGGCCCAACTCGACGATTTCACCGGTGATTTCGTGGCCGAGCACCAGGCCGACCTGAGCGGTGGTGCGGCCACGGACCATGTGCTGGTCGGAGCCGCAGATATTGGTGGAGACCACCTTGAGGATCACGCCGTGCTCGATCTTCTTGCCGCGTGGATCCTGCATCTTGGGGTAGTCGATCTTCTGCACCTCGACCTTGCCTGCGCCGAGATACACCACTCCACGATTACCAGACATGCTCTTACCTCGCTTGATTTGTATTTATGCAGCGGTGGTTGAAGCGCCGCCATCCTTGGGCGGCCTGTGTTACTGGAATGAGGGGAATTGTGGGCTTGATGGGGGATGTCGCAGTGACTGGATGCGACAGGGGGTTGTCTGTTTACGGCAGGTCGAAAGCGGTGATGCCATTCGCGGGCAAGCCCGCTCCTACAGGCACAGTGCCGTTCTCAGACACGCGATCCCCCGTAGGAGCGGGCTTGCCCGCGAAGAGGCCAGTGCAGGCGTCAGAGAACCACAGTCCGGTTGGCATTGAGGAACACCCGCCGCTCGATGTGATACCCCACCGCCCGCGCCAGGGTCAGGCATTCGATATCGCGCCCCTTGGCGATCAGATCTTCGGGATAGTGGCTGTGATCGACCACCTCGACGCCCTGGGCGATGATCGGCCCTTCGTCGAGGTCATTGTTGATGTAGTGCGCGGTCGCACCGACCATCTTCACACCCTTGTTGTACGCCTGGTGATAGGGCTTGGCGCCCTTGAACCCCGGCAGCAGCGAGTGATGGATGTTGATCGCCCAGCCATCCAGGCGCCGACACAGCTCTGGCGACAGCACCTGCATGTAGCGGGCGAGAATCACCAGTTCGGCTCCGGTTTCCTCGATCACCTTGAGCACCTTGCGCTCCTGGCCCGGCTTGTCGTTCGGGTCGAGCGCGAAGTGGTAGTAGGGGATCTTGTGCCAGTGCGCCAGCGGCTCCAGGTCGGGGTGATTGGAGATCACTGCGACCACCTCCATGCCCAGTTGGCCGATGCGCTGGCGATACAGCAGGTCGTTCAGGCAATGGTCGGCCTTGGACACCATGATCACCACCTTGGGGCGGTGATTGGGTGCAGTCAGCTCGAAGGCCATGCCGAACGTTTCGCTGCGCTCGGCGAACCCGGCACGGAAGGCATCTTCATCGAAACCCTCAGGTGCGCGGAACTCGACACGGATGAAGAAACGCCCCGACAGCCGGTCATCGAAGGAATGGTGCTCGGTGACGTAGCAGCGCTGCTCGAAGAGATGACGCGTGACCACATCGACCGTGCCGAGCATGCTCGGGCAGTCGGCGGTGAGAATCCAGGTGTCCGGTGCCCGACTCATGATCTGCGCTCCTTATGCCTCGATGGCCAGGCCGTACTCGGCCGATGCGTCCTGCAGCCACAGCCACCAGTAGTCGGAGAAGCTGCGGCGGATCACCAGTTCCCAGGTGTCTTCGGCAGTACGGCGGATCACCAGTTGCGACTTGGCGAACACGGTACCCACGGCCTTGCCGACCGGGAAGTTGTTCGGGTGTACATCATAGCTGGTGGATTTCATCAGCACGTCGCGCACGTTCGGGCCGCGCAGCTCGAGCAGGGTCTGCCCGCCACTGACATTGACCACCTGGACGTGCTGGCCTTCGAGGGCATCGCGCAGCTTCTGCTCGACGCTGAACTCCTGGCCGCCCGGGACGATCAGCAGCCATTCGTCGGGGCCCACCCACTGCAACGACATTTCACTGTTGGCGACCACCGTCAGCGCCACCGGCAGCTCCAGGCCCAGGGCCTTGTGCACAGCACCGGCGAATTGCGGGTCATGGCCGTCGCCACGAAGGGTCAGGTGACCGAGGAATTTCTTCTCGCGCAGGGTCACGCCTGCGTTGTTGCGGCCCTTTCCGACCAGGCTGGCCAGGTCTGCATGGTGCAGCGGCGATTGGGCCTTGGCATCACTGCCGGGGTTCTGCTGGAAGACGTTGATAGCGCTCATTTCTTACCTGCCTTGAATTCTTGTGCGACGCGACCCGAGACCCTGTGGGAGCGGGCTTGCCCGCGAAGAGGGCGGTGAATGCACCATCGCATTCGCGGGCGAGCCCGCTCCCACAGGGACCTCATTCCAACCAGGAGTACTGGCTGGGCCTCAAACGTTCTGCCGCTCACCCTTCGGATCGAAGAACACCGAAGACACGATCTCTGCCTCGATCACGCTGCCATCGGCCTGCGGCGAATAGACCCGCTCGCCGAGGCGCTTGAGGCCACCCTTGACCACGCCCATGGCGAACGAATAGCCCAGGGAGTTGGCCTTGTAGCTGGAGGTGACGTGACCGACCATGTCCATCGGGATTGGCTGCTTGGGATCGAATACCAGCTGGGCGCCTTCAGGCAGCCACACGTTCGGGTCGACAGGCTTGAGGCCAACCAGTTGCTTGCGGTTCTCGCGGGTGGTGTCCTCGCGGTTCATGCCGCGCAGGCCAATCCACGAGTACGGCTTGTTGCGGCCCACGCACCAGCTCATGTTGAGGTCGTCCGGGGTCATCGAGCCGTCGGTGTCCTGGCCGACGATGATGAAACCCTTCTCGGCGCGCAGCACGTGCATGGTCTCGGTGCCGTATGGCGTGAGGTTGTACTGCTTGCCCGCCTCGATGATCTTTTCCAGCACGCCCATGGCGTAGTTGGCCTGGACGTTGACCTCGTACGACAGCTCGCCGGTGAACGAGATACGGAACACTCGCGCCGGTACGCCACCGACATTGCCTTCCTTCCAGCTCATGAACGGGAAGGCGTCCTTGTCCAGGTCGATGTCGCTGATCTGCTCCAGCAGCTTGCGGCTGTTGGGGCCGGACAGGGTCATGGTCGCCCAGTGGTCGGTGACCGAGGTGAAATACACCTTCAGCTCCGGCCATTCGGTCTGGTGATATAGCTCCAGCCACTGCAGCACACGGGCGGCACCGCCAGTGGTGGTGGTCATGATGAAGTGGTTGTCGCCGACGCAGGCGGTCACGCCGTCGTCGAAGACCATGCCGTCTTCCTTGCACATCAGGCCGTAACGGGCCTTGCCCACATCGAGCTTGGTCCAGGCGTTGGTGTAAACGCGGTTGAGGAACTCGCGCGCATCCGGGCCCTGGATATCGATCTTGCCGAGCGTGGAGGCATCGAGCAGGCCCACGCTGTCACGTACTGCCTTGCACTCACGTGCCACGGCGGCGTGAATGTCTTCGCCAGGCTTGGGGAAGTACCACGGGCGCTTCCACTGGCCGACATCCTCGAACTCGGCGTTGTTCTTCACGTGCCAGGCGTGCAGCGCGGTGAAGCGCACCGGCTCGAACAGGTGGCCACAATGACGGCCCGCCACCGCGCCGAACGTGACCGGCGTGTAGTTGGGGCGGAACATGGTGGTGCCCATTTCCGGAATGGTGATACCCAGCGAGCGGGCGGCGATGGCCAGGCCGTTGATGTTGCCCAGCTTGCCTTGGTCGGTACCGAAGCCCAGCGCGGTGTAGCGCTTGACGTGCTCGACCGACTCGAAGCCTTCGCGGGTGGCCAACTCGATGGCGGCCGCAGTGACGTCGTTCTGCTGGTCGACGAACTGTTTCGGCGCGCGCGCAGTGCCCTTGTCGTGCGGCACCTGGAACAGCGCCACAGTGGCCTCTTCCTTGCGTTGCAGGGCCTTGGGCAGGCTGCCGACGCTGGCCTTGAAGCCGGCCTCGGTGGCGGCGCGAGCACCCCCTTCGAAGCCATCGGCGAGGGTGTCGCCCAGCGCATAGACGCCGTTCACGCCACCGACGCACACGCGCTTCTGCGGCGCGTCGCCCGGCACGAAGCCGAGGATATCGTCACGCCAGACCGGGCGTCCGCCCAGGTGCGAAGCCAGATGCACCACCGGGCTGTAGCCCCCGGAGGTGGCCACCAGGTCGCATTCGAGCCATTCGCCAGGGCTGGTGACCTTGTGCGCAGGCACATCGATGGCCGCCACACGGGCACCGGTGACGTGCTTGCCGCCACGGGCTTCGATCACCGCGCTGGAGGTGAGGATGCGGATGCCCTTGGCACGCGCCTCCTCGACCAACGAACCGCGAGGATTGTGGCGCGCATCGGCGATGGCGATCACCTGCAGGCCGGCATCGTGCCAGTCCAGGGCGGTGCGGTAGGCATGATCGTTGTTGGTCGACAGCACCAGCTTGCGGCCCGGCGCCACGCCATAACGGCGCACATAGGTGGAAACCGCTCCGGCCAGCATGTTGCCCGGCAGGTCGTTGTTGCCGTACACCAGCGGACGCTCGTGGGCGCCGGTGGCCAGCACCACACGCTTGGCCCGCACACGGTGCACACGCTGGCGTACCTGGCCGATCGGCGCGCGATCGCCGAGGTGGTCGGTGAGGCGCTCGTGGATAGTCAGGAAGTTATGATCGTGATAACCGTTGACCGTGCTGCGCGGCAGCAGGGTGACTTCCGCCAACCCCTGCAGCTCGGCAAGGGTCGCAGCCACCCAGTCGGCGGCCGGCTTGCCATCGAGGGTCTCGCGGCTGTCGAGCAGGCTGCCGCCGAACTCTTCCTGTTCGTCGGCCAGGATCACCCGTGCACCGCTGCGGCCAGCTGCCAGTGCGGCGGCCAGGCCTGCCGGGCCCGCGCCGACGATCAGCACGTCGCAGTGCTGGTTCATGTAGTCGTAGCTGTCCGGGTCGTTCTGCAGCGGTGCACGGCCCAGGCCCGCCGCCTTGCGAATGTACTTCTCGTAGGTCATCCAGAACGACTTGGGATACATGAAGGTCTTGTAGTAGAACCCCGGCGGCATCATGTTGCCGCCGACCTTGCCAATGATGCCCATGACGTCGTTGTTGACGTTCGGCCAGCCGTTGGTGCTGCTGGCCACCAGGCCCGAATACAGCGCCTGCTGGGTGGCACGCACGTTGGGGATCTGGGTGGCTTCGCTGGAGCCGATCTGCAGGATGGCGTTCGGCTCTTCGGTACCGGCGGCGATGATCCCGCGTGGGCGCGAATACTTGAAGCTGCGCCCGACGATCTCGACACCGTTGGCCAGCAGCGCGGCGGCCAGGGTATCGCCGGCATAACCCTGGTAGGTCTTGCCGTTGAAGGTAAAGTTCAGAACCTTGCTGCGGTCGATGCGACCGCCGCTGGCGAGGCGATAGACCTGGCTCATACTTTTTCTCCCTGGCCCTTGGCGGTCGCCGGTGCGGCGCTTTGTCTGGATGCGGCGGTCACCTGAGGTTTCTCACCGATCTTGTAGGTTTCGAGAATCTCGTAGGTCACCGTGTCGCGGGTCACATTGAAGTACTGGCGGCAACCTGCGACGTGGTCCCACAGCTCATGGTGGATACCGCGCGGGTTGTCGCGGAAGAACATGTAGGTACCCCACTCTTCGTCGGAGCAGGCGTTCGGGTCCAGCGGGCGGGCGATGTGCGCCTGGCCTGAAGCGTGGAATTCTTCTTCGGAGCGCAGCTCGCCGCAGTGGGGACAGAAGATTTGCAACATGACGATTGTCTCCGGGTCAGTGGGCGACGGCAGCAGCGCCGTGTTCGTCGATCAGCGCGCCGTTGTAGAAACGGTCGATGGAGAAAGGCGCGGCCAGCGGGTGCATCTCGCCCTTGGCCAGGCTCGCCGCAAAGACGTTGCCCGAACCTGGCGTGGCCTTGAAGCCGCCCGTGCCCCAACCGCAGTTGAAGAACATGTTCTTGACCGGAGTCTTGGAGATGATCGGGCAGGCATCCGGGGTGGTGTCGACGATGCCGCCCCACTGACGGTTCATGCGCACGCGCGACAGGATCGGGAACATCTCGACGATCGCCTGCAGGGTGTGTTCGATGATCGGGTACGAGCCACGCTGGCCATAACCGACCCAGCCGTCGATGCCGGCACCGATCACCAGGTCGCCTTTGTCGGACTGGCTGATGTAGCCGTGCACGGCGTTGGACATGATCACCGAGTCGATGATCGGCTTGATTGGCTCCGACACCAGTGCCTGCAAGGGGTGCGACTCCAGCGGCAGGCGGAAGCCAGCCAGCTTGGCCATGTGCCCGGAGTTACCGGCGGTGACCACGCCGACGCGCTTGGCACCGATGAAACCCTTGTTGGTTTCCACACCGATCACAGCACCGTTCTCCTTGCGGAAACCAATGACTTCGGTCTGCTGGATCAGGTCCACACCCAGGGCATCGGCGGCCCGGGCGAAGCCCCAGGCGACCGCATCGTGACGGGCTACGCCGCCGCGACGCTGCACGGTGGCGCCCAGAATGGGGTAACGGGTGTTCTTCGAACAGTCCAGGTACGGGATCTCGGCTGCGACCTGGTCGGTGAGGATCAGCTCGCCGTCGACGCCATTGAGACGGTTGGCGTTGACCCGGCGCTCGGAATCACGGATGTCCTGCAGGGTGTGGCACAGGTTGTAGACGCCGCGCTGGGAGAACATCACGTTGTAGTTGATGTCCTGCGACAGGCCCTCCCACAGCTTCATGGCATGCTCGTAGAGGTGCGCGGACTCATCCCACAGGTAGTTGGAACGCACGATGGTGGTGTTGCGCGCGGTGTTGCCACCACCCAGGTAACCCTTCTCGACCACCGCGACGTTGGTAATGCCATGTTCCTTGGCCAGGTAGTAGGCCGTGGCCAGGCCATGACCACCGCCGCCAACGATGACCACGTCGTAGACCTTCTTGGGAGTTGGCGTGCGCCACATGCGCTGCCAGTTCTCGTGGTGGCTGAGGGAGTGCTTGAGGAGGCCGAAGCCCGAATAGCGTTGCATGGTGTTCTACTCCACTCAGCGGTAGACCGGGAAGTCGGCGCACAGGGCGGCGACGTTCTTGGCGACATCGGCTTCGACGTCAGCGTCGCCCAGGTTGTCCAGCACATCGCAGATCCAGCCAGCCAGCGCCACGCACTGGGCAACCTTGAAGCCGCGGGTGGTGACGGCCGGGGTGCCGATGCGCAGGCCCGAGGTGACGAACGGCGACTGCGGGTCGTTGGGCACGGCGTTCTTGTTGACGGTGATGTGGGCGCGGCCGAGGGCGGCGTCGGCATCCTTGCCGGTCAGGCCCTGGCGAATCAGGCTGACCAGGAACAGGTGATTGTCGGTGCCGCCGGAGACCACGTCGTAGCCACGCTCGATGAACACCTGGGCCATGGCCTGGGCATTCTCGATGACCTGCTTCTGGTAGCTCTTGAACTCGGGCTCCAGCGCCTCCTTGAAGCACACCGCCTTGGCGGCGATCACGTGCATCAGCGGGCCGCCCTGGGCGCCGGGGAACACGGCGGCGTTGAGCTTCTTCTCGATCTCTTCGTTGGACTTGGCCAGGATCAGGCCGCCACGCGGGCCGCGCAGGGTCTTGTGGGTGGTGGTGGTGACCACGTCGGCGAAAGGAATCGGATTCGGGTACAGGCCCGCAGCGACCAGGCCGGCAACGTGGGCCATGTCGACGAACAGCAGCGCACCGACTTTATCGGCGATCTGGCGGAAGCGTGGGAAATCGAGGGTTTTCGAGTAGGCCGAGAAACCTGCGACGATCATCTTCGGCTTGTGCTCGACGGCGAGGCGCTCGACTTCGTCGTAGTCGATCAGGCCGGTATTGGTGTCGATTCCGTATTGAACGGCGTTGTAAAGCTTACCCGAGGACGACACCTTGGCGCCGTGGGTGAGGTGACCGCCGTGGGCCAGGCTCATGCCCAGGATGGTGTCACCGGCCTGCAGCAGGGCGAGGTAGACCGCACTGTTGGCCGAGGAGCCGGAGTGCGGCTGGACGTTGGCGTAATCAGCGCCGAACAGCTGCTTGGCGCGCTCGATGGCCAGTGCCTCGACCTTGTCGACGTGCTCGCAACCACCGTAGTAGCGCTTGCCCGGATAGCCTTCGGCGTACTTGTTGGTCAGGCCGCTGCCCTGGGCCTGCATCACGCGCTTGCTGGTGTAGTTCTCCGAGGCGATCAGCTCGATGTGATCTTCCTGGCGCTGTTCCTCGGCATTCATCGCCGCCAGCAGTGCATCGTCGTAACCCTGGATCTGGTCTTGCTTGCTGAACATCGTGTTTCTCCCGGCAGCGATCGCTTCTTGTCTGATGAGGGTCTTCTCACCCTTTGCAGCGATGGTATGACTGGGCCGGAGGGCACAGATGCCTGCGCGCGCCTTGCAATGGCGCGTTTACGACATTGTGGTGCAGGTGCCGTGGCGCCCCTGCAGGAGCGGGCTTGTCCGCGAAGAGGCCGGCACTGACACCCCACACCCGGCTTGTATAGGCAACTGCTGAATCGATGGTTTAGAGTGCTGCCTTGCGTCGTAAAAAGGACAGGCGTCATGACCGATAACAACCAACAATTCGCCAGCGACAACTATTCCGGCATCTGCCCCGAAGCCTGGGCGGCGATGGAAAAGGCCAACCAGGGCCATGAGCGCGCCTACGGCGACGATCAGTGGACCGAACGCGCCTCGGAATACTTCCGCAAGCTGTTCGAGACCGACTGCGAGGTGTTCTTCGCCTTCAACGGCACGGCCGCCAACTCCCTGGCCCTGGCCTCGCTGTGCCAGAGCTACCACAGCGTGATCTGCTCCGAGACCGCCCACGTCGAAACCGACGAATGCGGCGCGCCTGAGTTCTTTTCCAACGGCTCCAAGCTGCTGACCGCACGCAGCGTCAACGGCAAGCTGACCCCGGACTCGATCCGCGAGGTCGCGCTCAAACGCCAGGACATCCACTATCCGAAGCCGCGCGTGGTCACCATCACCCAGGCCACCGAAGTCGGCAGCGTGTATCGCCCCGACGAGCTCAAGGCGATCAGCGCCACCTGCAAGGAACTGGGCCTGAACCTGCACATGGACGGCGCACGCTTCTCCAACGCCTGTGCGTTCCTCGGCTGTTCGCCGGCGGAGCTGACCTGGAAGGCGGGCGTCGATGTACTGTGCTTCGGGGGCACCAAGAACGGCATGGCGGTGGGCGAGGCGATCCTGTTCTTCAACCGCGAACTGGCCGAAGACTTCGACTATCGCTGCAAGCAGGCCGGGCAACTGGCCTCGAAGATGCGCTTTTTGTCGGCGCCCTGGGTCGGGCTGCTGGAAGACGGCGCCTGGTTGCGTCACGCACAACATGCCAACCATTGCGCGCAATTACTGGCTTCGCTGGTCCGTGATCTGCCGGGTGTCGAACTGATGTTCCCGGTGGAAGCCAACGGGGTGTTCCTGCAACTGCCGGAGTTCGCCATCGAGGCCCTGCGTAACAAGGGCTGGCGCTTCTATACCTTCATTGGCAGCGGCGGCGCACGCTTCATGTGCTCATGGGATACCCAGGAAGCACGCGTGCGAGAGCTGGCGGCGGATATCCGCGCGATCATCGGCGGCTGAGCAAGAGGGCTCGCGGCGGGAGCGGGCTTTTCCGCTCCCACGCAGAACGCGTCAGCTCAAGATCATCAGCAGGACAGTCGTCCTGCCTAGAGCCTGGTTCAGGCCTCGCCAATGGTCCGGGCGATAGCGTCCACCGCAGCATCCACCTTCGCCTGGGTGCGCTCCAGCGTCTGCGCGTGCTCGCGCTGCAGTTCGATCTGCTTGGAGCACAGGTTCAAAGCTGCCAGCACCAGCAACTTGTCGCCGATCAATGTGGGGTAGTTGCGCTTGGTCTCGGCCAGAGCGACGTTGAGCATGCGCACGGCCTGCGAGAGCGTCTCTTCCTGGCCCTCGGGCGCCTTCAGCGAGTAGTCGGTGCCGAGAATGTTCACCACATTGATCGGCTGCGCTTGCAGTCTCATGCGCCTACGACACCTGCACTGGCACGCTCGACCAGCGCCTGGATACGTGCGGCGGTAGCGCCGTGCTTCTCTTCCTGCTCCATCAGCGACAGCTGCAGGGTCTCGTTCTCTTCCTTGGCCTGGGCCAGTTCCTGGTCGAGCTTCTGGTTCTGCTCGGTCAGTTGCGCGTTCTTGTGCATCAGGTCGCCGACCAGTTGCTCCAGTTGATTCAGGGATGCTTCCAACATGCGTCTATCTCGGTTGTTGCAAAGGGCGCACACGATAAAGAAAAGCTCGCGCCCCCGCCATTAAAAATCAGGTAAGGGAGGGTGTGTTCCGGCAGATTGACAGGCTTGCGGGCACCTTGTTCCGGCCTGGATCAACCGCCTGTCAGGAAGAACGAGTGTAAATCCTCGTTTAGCCCCCCGTTGCCTAAAGACTCGTGCGTTCCGACCGATAGGCAGGTAGGTCAAATTCCTTCGCATGGACGCGAGCCTTCCCTCCGGATCTCGACGTCATGTCCCTACGCAATCTGAATATCGCCCCACGCGCCCTGCTCGGCTTTTCCCTGATCGGTGTGCTGATGCTTAGCCTGGGTATTTTTTCACTCATCCAGATGGGCAACATCCGGCAGGCGGGCATCATCATCGAGCAGGTCAATGTCCCGAGTATCAAGCTGCTGGACGAAATGACCGCGCTCAACCTGCGTCTGCGCACCCTGTCCTATCGCCTGCTGGTCAACCGGGAATCCCAGGCCGATACCATTCGCCTGATGGACGAACGCAACGCCCAGATCGACAAGGCCCGCAGCGCCTACGCGCCACTGATCGCCGAGCCTGAGGAACAGGCCGCATTCGACCAGTTCGGCCAGTTGCTGACACAGTACCGCCAGCTCGAAGCGCGCATGCGCAGCCTGAGCCAGGCCGGCCAGCTCGACCCTATGCGCGAGATGCTCAACCGCGACCTGCTGGCCAACTCGGACCAGATCAACAAGGCCATGGAACACCTGCTGCAGATCAACACCGCGCAGACGCGCAAGACCAACGAGGAAGCCGCACGCCAGTACGACAGTGCCTTCATGCTGGTGATCGGCCTGCTGGTCGCTGCCACGGTGCTCACACTGCTGTTCGCCCTGATCCTGACTCGCAGTATCGTGCGTCCGATCGACGACGCCCTGCGCGCCGCCGAGCAGATCGCCGAAGGCGACCTCACCCAACACGTCACCACAGACGGCACCGACGAAGCCGCTCGTCTGCTGCAGGCCATGGCCAAGATGCAGAACAAGCTGCGCGACACCCTGCAACTGATCGCAGGCTCTGCCACCCAGCTCGCCTCGGCCGCCGAGGAGCTCAACAGCGTCACCGACGAAAGCGCGCGCGGCCTTGCCCAGCAGAACAACGAGATCCAGCAGGCAGCGACTGCGGTTACCGAGATGACCAGCGCTGTCGAAGAGGTCGCACGCAATGCCGTCAGCACCTCGGAGGCCTCGGGTGAAGCCAGCCGCTCCGCTGGCGATGGCCGCGACCTGGTGATCGAGACGGTCGGCGCCATCGAGCGCATGAGCAGCGACGTGCAGACCACCGCCAGGCTGATCGAGGACCTGGCCGGGCAGTCCCGCGATATCGGCAAGGTGCTGGACGTGATCCGCGGCCTGGCCGACCAGACCAACCTGCTGGCACTCAACGCCGCCATCGAAGCGGCACGTGCCGGTGAAGCTGGACGGGGCTTCGCGGTGGTAGCCGACGAGGTGCGGGCATTGGCCCACCGCACCCAGCAGTCGACCAGCGAGATCGAGCGGATGATCGGCAGCATCCAGGGCGGCACCGAGCATGCGGTGGAATCGATGCGCACCAGTACCGATCGAGCCGAATCGACCCTGAACATCGCTCGCGGCGCTGGCCTTGCATTGGACACCATCACCAGCGCCGTGGCGCAGATCAACGAACGCAATCTGGTGATCGCCAGCGCCGCCGAGGAGCAGGCTCAGGTGGCCCGCGAAGTGGACCGCAACCTGGTGAACATCAATGACCTGTCGGTGCAGAGCGCGACCGGCGCACACCAGACCAGCATGGCGAGCGCCGAGCTGTCACGTCTGGCGGTGGATCTGAACGGGTTGGTGGCGCGGTTCAGGACCTGAACACGCAAATCCTGCAGGAGAGGCGGTTCGCCGCTCCTGCAGGTACGGTGCAACGGATCAATACTCGATCCGCACATCCCCCTTGGGCACGCTGCAGCATGACAGGATGTACCCTTCGGCTTCGTCTTCCTCGGTGATCCCGCCGTTGTGGTCCATCTCTACCTCACCGCCGAGCTTGAGCACCTTGCAGGTGCCGCAGATGCCCATGCCGCAGGCCTTGGGAATCATCAGCCCGACCTTCGCCGCCGCCGCGTGCACCGTCTCGCCCGGGGCGATGCGGATGCTCTTCTCGCTGCCGACGAACTCCACCAGGTTGAGGTCGGCCACATCCACTTCCGGCGCCTCGGCGGCCGCTTCGGCGTGCTCGACCGCATCGGCCTTGGCCTCGGCCGGCGTCGCACCGAACGATTCCTCGTGGTAGTTCTTCATGTCGAAGCCGACCGCTTCGAGCATGCGCTTGACCGCGTTCATGTAGGGCGTCGGGCCACAGCAGAAGATCACCCGCTCGAGATAGTCCGGCGCGATAAGCTCCATCAGCCGTTGGTTCAGGTAGCCGCGATAGCCCGCCCAGGGCTCGCCCAGGCCGTGCTTCTCGCAAATGATGTGCAGGCTGAAGTTGGGGATGCGCGAGGCCATGTGTTCCAGCTCGCGGTGATAGATGATGTCCTTGGGTGAGCGGGCGCTGTGCACGAACACCATGTCGACGTTGGCGTTGGTGTCGTAGAACCAGCGCGCCATGGACATCACCGGGGTGATGCCGACGCCGCCGGAGAGGTACAGCGCCTTCGCGGCCGGGAAGTCGATGGCGTTGAACAAACCGACCGGGCCGTGTACGGGAAGCTCTGCGCCCTCGTGCATGGTGTCGTGGAGGAAGTTCGACACCAGCCCGCCAGGCACGCGCTTGACCGTGATCGAGAAGCTGTAGGGGACTGAAGGCGAGCTGGAGATGGTGTAGGAACGCATCACCGGCTTGCCTTCGATCTCCAGCTCCAGCGTCACGAACTGGCCCGGCTTGAAGAAGAACATGATCGGCTGGTCGGCCATGAAGCAGAAGGTGCGCACGTCCCAGGTCTCCTGGATGACCTTGACGCAGCGCACGATGTGGCGGCCGTTGGCCCAGGTCTGGGTGGTGACCGGATTGAGGAAGGTTTCGGACATGTTCTTCTCCAGCAGCCGACTATCGGCCTTCTTATGGTTGCGATAATGCGCAACGCCGAGACGTCGCACATTCCCATCCGCGACATCGGCGTGCTTATCGCGACCAGCCCCGAGGTACAAGGGCTGGCGCGTCGGAATTCGATTCGGCCATGTCGCCCATGGATATGGTTCGCGAACGGCGCGAACGCACACTCCTCGGCAAATAGAACCGCTGTTCTTTCGCTGACAGCCTTGCGCCAACCACAACAACGATTAGCCACCTTTCGCCGGCCGACAACGGCCTTGAGGATATAACGATGGACGTCACCGCAACCCTGAGCCTGGGCGATCCACTGGAACCTGCACGCAAGGCCACCGCCGAGATGCTGCAGACCCGCGAGCGGACCTACTCGCTGCCGCAGCCGTTCTACTGCGACGAGCGCCTGTTCCAGATCGACATGCAGGAGATCTTCCACAAGGAGTGGCTGATCGCGGGAATGACCTGCGAGATTCCGGCGAAAGGCAACTACCTGACCCTGCAGATCGGCAAGAACCCGGTGATCGTGATTCGCGGCACCGAAGGCAAGGTCCACGCCTTCCACAACGTCTGCCGCCACCGCGGTTCGCGCCTGTGCGTCAGCGACAAGGGCAAGGTGGCCAAGCTGGTCTGCCCATACCACCAGTGGACCTACGAGCTCGACGGCCGCCTGCTGTTCGCCGGCACCGAGATGGGCGCCGACTTCGACATGAATCAGTACGGCCTCAAGCCGATCAACGTGAAGACCGCTGGCGGCTACATCTTCATCAGCCTGGCGGAAAATCCGCCGGCCATCGACGAGTTCCTCGCCACGCTCGACCACTACATGGAACCGTACGACATGGAGAACGCCAAGGTGGCCGTGCAGACCACCTTGATGGAAAAGGCCAACTGGAAGCTGGTCCTGGAAAACAACCGCGAGTGCTACCACTGCAACGGTTCGCACCCGGAATTGCTCAAGACCCTGCTGGAGTGGGACGACACCAACGATCCGCGCGCCGACCAGGCGTTCAAGGACCACGTCGCCGCGTCCGCCGCTGCCTGGGAAGCCGAGAAGATTCCATACCTGCACAAAAGCCATGGCCTGCGTAACCGCATCGTGCGCATGCCACTGCTCAAGGGCACCGTATCGATGACCATGGACGGCAAGCAGGCGTGCAAGAAGCTCATGGGCCGCATCAAGAACCCCGACCTGGGTTCGATGCGCATCCTGCACCTCCCGCACTCCTGGAACCACTGCATGGGCGACCACATGATCGTCTTCACGGTGTGG
Source organism: Pseudomonas sp. MNR3A (assembly GCF_009650575.1). Lineage (NCBI taxonomy): Bacteria > Pseudomonadati > Pseudomonadota > Gammaproteobacteria > Pseudomonadales > Pseudomonadaceae > Pseudomonas > Pseudomonas sp. MNR3A. The sequence continues at coordinate 152,339 of NZ_VZZS01000002.1, forward strand.
CCGATCAGCGCCCAGGAAACCATGGTCACCACCAAGTGGCTGGTGCACAAGGATGCCGTCGAGGGCGTCGATTACGATCCCGAGCAGATGCGCAAGGTGTGGGACGCCACCAACGACCAGGACCGCCGCCTGGCCGAAGAGAACCAGCGCGGGATCAACTCCACCGCCTACCAGCCGGGCCCGTACTCCAAGACCTACGAGTTCGGTGTGGTCAACTTCATCGACTGGTACAGCAACCGCGTCCTGGCCAACCTGGGTGCAGAGCCCGCGCCATACCTGAAGGAAGTCAAGGTTCAGTAAGCCTTCACGGAGGGTGATAAACGCCACGGCCGAGTGATCGGCCGTGGCGTTTTACATCGTAATCCAGAGGAACTGAACATGTTATCCACAGAGTTGTTCAGATGGGCTGTGGACAGGAATCGAATATCTGCCGAAAGCCGATTGATCATTATTTGATCAAATCCTTGCAAGCCTTTGATTCAAAGGCCTGCAGGCAATATCGAACACCTTGTCCACAGATACGCCAACAGATTTTGTGAGCACATGCAGGTCTGTTGGAAAAGTGCTGTGGATAATGGCCCAGGAGCCTTATCAATCATGATCTTGAGAGCGATCATCGGGGTTTTGATCAATTATTGATCATTATCTTGCAGGCCAATGAAATCAAGGCATCTAGCGGTTGCCCAACATATTATCCACAGAGCCGCCAACAGTGATTGTGGGAAACATTATGGGAATGACCCGTGATTGCCACGGGCGATTCACGAAGCGGGCTGTATGTTTTTTGATCAATCCTCTACAGGCATTGATATCAAAGGGCTGTAGAGAAGCGCGAACACTTTATTCACAGGGTCGCGAACAGTTTTGGTGGGCAACTCTCGTCTTGGTGAAGACCGGGCGTTCGGCGGGTGCGGTACCTCTGGGGGCAGATGTCTTGTTCAAAGTCTAAAGACCAGCCCAATCCCATTGGGAGCAACTGTCTTGCTCAAAATCTAGAAGCCAGCCCAATCCCAGTGGGAGCGGCGGTTCGCCGCTGCGACTTGTCCCGCGAACACGGGCGTAGCCCGTGCCAGGCAGTGCGATGTTCTTTTCGCGGGCAAGCCCGCTCCTACAAGCCCCAACCAGTCAGCGCAACACGCCTTCCTCCACCAACAACTTGAGGATCGCCTCGGCGCCCTCCTGTGGAGAAACATCCTTGAGCACCTTGCCGCCGCCACCGCTGGCCTTGGCCGTGGCCGCCTTCATCCGGTCGGCACCGCTCTTGGCCTTGATCACCTTGAGCCGCTTGGGCCGCGGGCGGGCAGGCTGCAAGGCGTCGCCTTCGAGCAACTGATCCTCCACCACCGCCACGTTACGCGCTGCCAGCACACCCCGCCGTGCAGGGCCAAAGGCGCTCTGGCGCGGCTTGGGCGCCGCGTTATCCACAGTCGCCAGCAACGGCAGGCGCACCTTCAACCGGCGTCGTTGACCGCGCGGCAAGGCTTGCAGGACCTGGGCGGTGCCATTCTCGATCGACTCCACCTCGGCCAGGCCCACCACCAACGGCCAGCCCAGCCGCTCGGCCAGCAGAAATGGCAACATGCCCGAGCCTTCACCCGTCTCGGCCTGGCTGCCGGTGAGCACCAACTGGGCACCGGCATCGCGCAGGTAATCCCCCAGTACCCCCAGCACATCGGCCCCCGCAGGCTGCTCGAGCACATCCAGATGCTCCAGGCCCATACCCAGATAGGCGCGCAGGGCCTCTTCGCGCGGGTCGCCGGCATGCACCACCTGCAAGTTATCCCCAGCCAGTTGCAAGCCCAATTCGACAGCGCGTGCATCCTGCTCGGCGCGGCGGGCGCGGCCAGAGCTGGGGTGGGCACCGATGGAAACCAGGCTGATGACTTTCGTACTCATGCTCGTGCCCTTATGCCGCGTCGCGCTGAGCGCCGCTGCGGTAGTTGTCCACAGCCTCGATCAGCGCCTGGAGAATCGCCGCGCTGTCGCCAATCACCGACAGGTCGGCCCGTTTGATCATGTCGCAGCCGGGGTCCATGTTGATCGCCACCACCTTGTCGCAGGCACCGATCCCCTGCAGGTGCTGGATCGCCCCGGAGATACCCACAGCCACGTAGACCCGCGCCGTGACCCAGGTGCCGGTGGCCCCGACCTGACGGTTGCGCGGCATGAAGCCGTCGTCCACCGCCACCCGCGAAGCGCCTTCGGTAGCGCCAAGCGCCACGGTCGCCCTGTGGAAAAGCTCCCAGTCCTTCACGCCGTTACCACCGGAGACGATGAATTCCGACTCGGCCATGGCGATCGAGGCAGGATCCACCGCGACTGGCCCCAGGTCTTCGATACGCGACAGGCTGCGCGCCACGCCTGTGGACAACTCCACCGGCAACGCTTCGTGACGGGTTTCGCTGACCGGCTCGGCGCATTCGGCGGCGGCCAGGATCAGGCGCGGCAGACCTCTCTGCAGGTCCTGCTGACCGGCACCGGCGCGGCCGATGCACTGGCCGTCCTTGATCTGCCAGACCCGCGTGGCCGGGCGCTCGCCCAAGGCGGCGCCCAGACGCCGACCCAGTTCGCCGCCACCGGTGCGGCTGTCGGGTAATAGCCAGTGTCGTGGCGCGAACTCGTTATCCACAGCCCGCAAGCCCTGGACAAGCTGCTCGGGCACGTAACCTTCGAACGCTTCGCCTTCAATGACCAGCAGGCGGTCGACGCCGGCTGTGGAAAAGTTAGTTTCCTTGTGTTCACCGAACACCACCGCCAGCACCGCACCGTCACTGCCGGCAAGGCTGCGGGCAAGGCCGAGCAGGTCGCGGTCGTGGCTGCCGAGGCGGCCACCGACCATGTCAGGCACCACGGCGATGTAGAACGCCGGATCCGCCACTTGATGCAAGGGCAATTGCACCTCGGCGGCTGCCGTGCGCCGACCACCGATCGCCGTGCCCTGCTGGGCGCCGCTGCGGTCGATACGCTTGAGGCCACTGGGGCCGATGAAACCGGCGGCGATGGCGTGAGGATTCTTGCGGATGAGCCCATGGGGGCCCATCCAGCGGGTCTGTTGCGTCTGCATCGCCGCGTGCAGCGGATGCAGGCGGTTACGGGCAATCCACTCGGCGCGAGGATCGCGGCGGATGATGTCGCTCATCAGTGCACCTCCGCAGGTTCACGTTTTACCTGGTTCGATTTGCTCGCGGCGGCGGGGGCGTCGTCCTCGATCAGCACATCGGCGACCAACTCGGCCAGGTCCTTGATCTGTGGCCGCGGTTCGACCACACCTTCAAGCATTGCCGTGCACTGTGGACAACCCACCGCCACCAGTTCGGCCTCGGTCTCGCGGATATCATCCATGCGCATGTCGGGAATGCGCTGCTTGCCTGGGATGTCGGTGATCGGCGCACCGCCGCCACCGCCACAGCAACGCGAACGGAAGCCCGAGCGCTGCATCTCGCGCACCTCGATGCCCAAGGCCTTGAGCACGTCGCGCGGGGCTTGGTACTCGCCGTTGTAGCGCCCCAGGTAGCACGGGTCGTGGTAGGTCACGCTACCGCCCTTGTGCTGGCCGAGGTTGAGCTTGTTGGCGGCGATCAATTCGGCGATGTAGGTACTGTGGTGCTGCACCTGGTACTCGCCGCCCAGGGCGCCGTATTCGTTCTTCAGTACATGGAAACTGTGCGGATCGCAGGTGACGATGCGCTGGAAGCGGTATTGACCCAGGGTCTGGATGTTGCGCTTGGCCAGTTGCTGGAAGGTCGCTTCATCGCCCAGGCGGCGGGCCACGTCTCCGCTGTCGCGCTCCTCCAGGCCCAGCACGGCGAAGTCCACACCCGAGGCCTTGAGCACCTTGACGAAGGCACGCAGGGTGCGCTGGTTGCGCATGTCGAAGGCGCCGTCACCGACCCAGAACAACACCTCGGTGGTCTTCACCTCCGACAGCAGTTTCAGGTTCAGGTCGGCGGCCCAGTTCATCCGCCCACCGGGGTTGAAGCCGCCGGGGTTGTCGGTGGCGATCAGATTGTCCAGCACCTCGGCGCCTTTGTTCGGCGTCGCGCCCTTTTCCAGCGTGAGGTGACGGCGCATGTCGACGATGGCATCGACGTGCTCGATCATCATCGGGCACTCCTCGACGCAGGCGCGGCAGGTGGTGCACGACCACAGCGTCTCGGCATCGACCAGGCCGCTGACGATCGGCTGGTGTGGATGACCGCCGTGCTCACCCACCGGTTTACCGGGGTACGGGCTACCGGCAAAGGTCGCATCGGTGCCACCGGCCAGGCCGATGACCATGTCCTGGATGAGCTTTTTCGGATTCAGCGGCTGGCCGGCGGCGAATGCCGGGCACATCGCCTCGCACTTGCCGCACTGCACGCAGGCGTCGAAGCCCAACAGCTGGTTCCAGGTGAAATCGACCGGTTTCTCCACACCCAGCGGTGCGTTCGGGTCTTCCAGATCGAGCGGTTTGAGGCCAGTGGAGCGACCGCCACCGAAACGCTCGGCACGGCGGTGCCAGGCCAGGTGCAGGGCACCGGCGAAGGCGTGCTTCATCGGCCCGCCCCAGGTCATGCCGAAGAACAGCTCCGACACACCCCACAGCACGCCTAGGCCAAGAATGCCGACCATCACCCAGCCGCCGGTATTGGCCGGCAGGATGCCCGCGACCGGCAAGGTGGCGATGAAAAAGCTCGCGGCGAACACCAGCAGGCTTTTCGGCAGACGCATCCACGGCCCCTTGGACAGGCGAGCGGGCGGATTCAGACGACGCTTGAAGACGAAGATCGCGCCGCTGAACATGATCACCGTGGCCACCAGCAGTGCGTAGCCAAGGATCTTGCTCTGCAGGCCGAAGCCGTGCACCAGGATCGCCAGCAGCGCCGACAGCACGAAGCCGCCTGCAGTGGCGACGTGGGTCTTGGACATGTACTTGTCGCGCTCGACCACATGGTGCAGATCGACCAGGTAACGCCGCGGCATGGCCAGCAGGCCACCGAGCAGGTCGACCTTGCTTGGACGTCCGCGCCGCCACATGCGCACACGACGCAGAGCCCCGAGCACCGCCAGGGCGAGCGCGGCGAACAGCAGGATGGGTAGAAGGGTGTTCAACATGGGAGGCTCCCACAACAGCTGGATTCTTGCGCCACTCTCAAGTGCGGCGCGGACCCTGTGGGAGCGGGTTCACCCGCGAATGCGTCCGTTCAGGCAACGGTGATGTCAGTACTGACGCATTCGCGGGTAAACCCGCTCCCACAGGGGGCCAATCCCGCCCTCGGCGGCGGTGTTCATGCCTGTGCGATCAGAAATCCTTGCACAGCCGCAAGGCGTCATAGATCGCCGCATGCACGTTGCGCTGGGCCACGCAGTCGCCGATGCGGTACAGCAGGTAGCCCTCGCCAGGCTGGCTGAGGATCGGCTGCGGCTGGATCGCGAACAGGGCATCGATGTCGATCTGGCCCTTGTTGCGCGAACCCTCCTTGAGCCCGTAATACAGCTCCTCGTCCGGACGCACGCCGTTCTCGATCACCACCTGGTCGACCACACGCTCTTCCTTGGCCCCGGTGTATTCGTTCTCGAGCACCGCCACCAGCTTGTCGCCCTCGCGGTAGACCTTCTCCAGCATCATGTCCCCGGTCATGATCACTTCCTTGGGGTAGATGCTGCGGTAGTAGGTCGGGAAGGTCGTGCCGCCCATGGCTACGCCCGGCTTGATGTCGTCGGTGACGATCTCGACCTGGCTGCCCTTGTCGGCGATGAAGTCGGCGGTGGACATGCCGGTGAATTCGCAGATGGTGTCGTACACCAGCACGTTCTTGCCCGGCGCAACCTTGCCGTCGAGCACGTCCCAGCTACTGACCACCAGCCCTTCGGCGGCACCCCAGTGCTCGTTCTGCTCGATGAACGGATGACCGCCCACTGCCAGCACGATGATGTCCGGGCGCAGGTCCTGGATGGTCGCGATGTCTGCCGCCGTGCCCAGGCGCAGGTCGACCTTCAGGCGCGCGAACTCCAGCTGGTACCAGCGGGTGATGCCGGCGATCTGGTCGCGCTGCGGTGCCTTGGCGGCGATGGTGATCTGCCCGCCGATCTGCTCCTTCTTCTCGAACACGGTGACGTCATGGCCACGCTCGGCGGCCACCCGTGCGGCCTCCATGCCGGCAGGGCCGGCGCCGACCACCACCACCTTGCGTTTCGGCCCGGTGGACTTCTCGATGATGTGCGGCACGCCCATGTATTCACGGGACGTCGCGGCGTTCTGGATGCACAGCACGTCCAGGCCCTGGTACTGACGGTCGATGCAGTAGTTGGCACCGACGCACTGCTTGATCTGGTCGATCTGGCCCATCTTGATCTTGGCGATCAGGTGCGGGTCGGCCATGTGCGCACGGGTCATGCCGACCATGTCGACGTAGCCGCCTTCGAGAATACGCGTGGCCTGGTTCGGGTCCTTGATGTTCTGCGCGTGCAGCACCGGGACCTTGACCACTTCCTTGATGCCGGCCGCCAGGTGCAGGAATGGCTCCGGCGGGTAGCTCATGTTGGGGATGACGTTGGCCAGGGTGTTGTGGGTGTCGCAACCCGAACCGACCACGCCGATGAAGTCGATCATGCCGGTGGCGTCGTAGTACGCGGCGATCTGCTTCATGTCCTCGTGGCTCAGGCCATCGGGGTGGAACTCGTCACCGCAGATACGCATACCCACGCAGAAATCGTCACCGACCTCGGCGCGTACCGCCTTGAGCACTTCCAGGCCGAACTTCATGCGGCCTTCGAAGCTGCCGCCCCACTCGTCGGTACGCTTGTTGACCCGCGGGCTCCAGAACTGGTCGATCATGTGCTGGTGCACCGCCGACAGCTCCACGCCGTCCAGTCCGCCTTCCTTCGCCCGGCGCGCGGCCTGGGCGTAGTTGCCAATCACCCGCCAGATCTCTTCCACCTCGATGGTCTTGCAGGTGGCGCGGTGCACCGGCTCGCGGATGCCGGACGGCGACATCAGCGTGGGCCAGTGGAAACCGTCCCAGCGTGAGCGACGGCCCATGTGGGTAATCTGGATCATGATCTTGGCGCCATGCTTGTGCATGGCGTCGGCGAGGTTCTGGAAGTGCGGAATGATGCGGTCGGTGGAAAGGTTCACCGAGGCCCACCATTGCTGCGGACTGTCGATGGCCACCACCGACGAGCCGCCACAGATGGCCAGGCCGATGCCGCCCTTGGCCTTCTCTTCGTAGTACTTCACGTAGCGCTCGGTGGTCATGCCGCCGTCGGTGGCGTAGACCTCGGCGTGCGCGGTGCTGAGCACCCGGTTGCGGATGGTCAGCTTGCCGATCTGGATCGGCTGGAACATTGCTTCGAATGCCATGACGCTCTCTCCGGCTTACAACGGCTTTGTAACGAACAGGCCATCTTCGTGACCTTCTTCAGAACCGCCATAGACCTGCTCCGCCACAGTGCGGATCGAGCTGCCACGGGCAGCGAGGATCTGGTCCATGGCACCGGCGAACCAGCCGGTGAACATGTAGTCGACCTTGCGGCCGCATTTGCCATACACGTAGACGAACGCCGAGTGCTTGAGCTTGACGCTGCATGTGCCTTTGTCGAGGTCGATGTCCTGGATCTCGAACAGGCCCCAGCCACGCTGGCTCAGGCGCTTCATGTAGTGCTCGAACACCGCCACGCCTTCCAGGCCATGGCACTCGGCCTCTTTTTCGCACCAGTGCCAGGCGGATTTGTAGCCTGCCTTGTAGAGGATCTCGGCATAGGCGTCGGCGCCCAGCACCTCCTCGATACCGATGTGGTTGTTGACGAAGAAATGCCGCGGTACGTACAGCATCGGCAGGGCATCGGACGTCCAGACACCGGTCTCGCTGTCGACTTCGATAGGCAATTGCGGGGCGATCTTGGCCATGGAAACTCAACTCCATAAAATTTTTGGATTCGGTCAAAAGCCGCTTTGGCTTTTGCTTTTATAAACAGCCGCAGTGAGTGCTGTTGGGACCGTAGCGAGCGCGCCGAGCGCAAGGAAGGGCCGAAGCGAAAAGCGAGACAGTGCCGAGGCACGGCGAGCTTTTCGTGAGGGCCTGACGCAGCGATCGGTGCGCGCAGTAGGCCCCAGCAGTACTCACTCGCCCCAGACGTCTTTTAGTACGTTCACCCAGTTCTCGCCCATGATCTTGCGTACCACGCGCTCGGAATGGCCGCGCTTGAGCAGGGTTTCGGTGAGGTTGGGGAATTCGCCCACAGTGCGGATGCCCAGCGGGTTGATGATCTTGCCGAAGTTGGTCAGGCGACGGGCGTAGCCCTTGTCGTGGGTCAGGTACTCGAAGAAGTCCTGGCCATGGCCCTGGGTGAAGTCGGTGCCGATACCGATGGCGTCTTCACCAACGATGTTCATGGTGTACTCGATGGCCTCGGCGTAGTCGTCGATGGTCGAGTCGATGCCCTTGGCCAGGAACGGCGCAAACATGGTCACGCCGACGAAGCCGCCATGGTCGGCGATGAACTTCAGCTCTTCATCGGACTTGTTGCGCGGGTGCTCTTTAAGGCCCGACGGCAGGCAGTGGGAGTAGCAGACCGGCTTTTTCGATTCGAGGATGACTTCCTCGGAAGTCTTGGAGCCCACATGCGAGAGGTCGCACATGATGCCGACACGGTTCATCTCGGCGACGATCTCGCGGCCGAAGCCCGACAGACCGCCATCACGCTCGTAGCAACCGGTGCCGACCAGGTTCTGAGTGTTGTAGCACATCTGCACGATGCCCACGCCCAGCTGCTTGAACACGTCGACGTAGGCAATCTGGTCTTCGAACGCATGGGCGTTCTGGAAGCCGAAGAGGATGCCGGTCTTGCCCAGCTCCTTGGCCTTGCGGATGTCGGCAGTGGTGCGCACCGGCATCACCAGGTCGCTGTTTTCGCGGATCAGCTTCTGGCTGGCGGCGATCTGGTCGACCGTGGCCTTGAAACCTTCCCAGACCGACACGGTGCAGTTGGCTGCGGTCAGCCCGCCTTTACGCATGTCTTCGAACAGCTCGCGGTTCCACTTGGCGATGATCAGGCCATCGATGACGATGCTGTCGGCGTGTAATTCGGCTGGGCTCATCAGGCTGTCCCCTTTTGTCGAGTTGGGCGACGCCGAATCGTGTGCCGGCGCTTTGGGGCCAGCATATGCCTGCGGCCCTTGTCGCCCCGATGCAAAAACGACAGGGGGTTTGCCGAAAGCGTCAATGAGCGACATGGCATGCTCTGGCACGCCGCTTGGCAATGAGAGCAAGTCTCGACAAGAACCGTTCATGAACATTTTCCTTGCCCTCTACCACCCGGCTCTAGGCTGAGCGAGAATCTCGACGATTCGTCAGCCTGTTCAGGAGAAAACGGATGAAATCAAAGGCATGGCTGGTACTGCTGTTCGTGGCGCTGGGCGCCCAGGCCGCCGAAGAAGAAAGCACGCCCTGCGACAATGTCGAGACCGACCAGCAGACCTATGCGTGCGCGGCGTACAACAAGCAGACCGCCGAACGCGAACTGAAGGCCGCCTACGACGACCTGATCCAGCGCATCCGTGACCAGTATGCGGATGAAAACGACAAGGCCGTTGCGCTCAGCGGACGCATGGAGGCGGCCGAGAAGCTCTGGACCCAGTTGCGCGATGCCGACTGCAAGGTCGAGACCTATGCCGAGAAACCTGGCAGCAAGGCCTTTGAAGCGGCGTGGAATACCTGCGTGGCGCAGCGTAGCGACGAGCGCTCGGAGTATCTGCAGTCGGTGGGGCAACAGTGACTCTAATGGCCCTTTCGCGGGCAAACCCGCGAAAGGGCCAGCGCTGACCCCATCACACCGCCCTGGCCAACCTGTCCTCCCGCGGGCAGCGCTCGAACCGCGCCCGATAACAGCGGGTGAAATACGACGCCGACTCGAACCCGCACGCTACCCCCACTTCAAGCACGCTCATATCGGTCTGGCGCAGCAGTTGCCGAGCCTTGTCCAGCCGCAGTCGCAGGTAGAAACCACTGGGCGTGTCGTCCAGGTGCAGGCGAAACAGGCGCTCCAACTGGCGACGGGTCACCTGCACGGCATCGGCCAGTATCTGGGTGTTGAGCGGCTGCTCGGTGTTGCGCTCCATTTCGCCGATCACCTTCACCAGCTTCTTGTTGCGAATGCCGTAGCGGGTGGCGATCTCCATGCGCTGGTGATCCTGGCGCGGCCGGATGCGGCTGACCACGAACTGCTCCGACACCTGGATCGCCAGTTCGCTGCCGTGGGCCTGGGCGATCAGGTCGAGCATCAGGTCGATGGAGGCGGTCCCCCCGGCGCAGGTGATCCGTCGACGGTCGATCTCGAACAGCTCCTGGGTCGCCTGCAGGCGTGGATAACGCTCCTTGAACGCTTCCAGCGCCTCCCAGTGCAAGGTCGCGCGATAGCCGTCGAGCAGGCCCGCCTCGGCCAGCACCAGCGCACCGGTATCGATACCGCCGAGCGTGCCGCCATCATGCTCTACCCGCCGCAGCGCCTGTTGCAGCACCGGGCCGTAGCAGGCCAGCGGCTCGAAGCCGGCGACAACCAGCAGCATCCCTCCCCGCTCTCTGTCAGACAGCGCCTGGTCGGCATTGACCGACATGCCGTTGCTGGCCTGCACCGGGCCGCCGTCCAAGCTCAGCACCTGCCAGCGATACAGCGCTCCCCGAAAGCGATTGGCCACCCGCAAGGGCTCCACCGCACTGATGAAGCCCAACGCAGAAAACCCCGGCAAGAGAAGAAACTGGATCGTTTCCGGCATCGCTTACTCCTGGGAAGTGGGTGGTCGCTGCAGTGCAACTCTTGGTCGCCAGCGTGCGATTGCCCACTGTGCCATGGGCGTAATTTTTTTCCCACGGCCCGCAGAGGCCGGATCCCATAACAATACGCACTGCCGATGGAGAGCCACCATGCATCGCTTTATCCGCCGCAGCCTGTTGTCCCTCGCTCTCAGCACCACCGTGGTCACCCCGCTGTTCGCCGCCGAGCCCGCCGCCTGCAAGAACGTGCGCCTCGGTGTGGTCAACTGGACCGACGTCATCGCCACCAGCGCCATGGCCCAGGTCCTGCTCGACGGCCTGGGCTACCAGACCAAACAGACCAGCGCCTCGCAACAGATCATCTTCGCGGGCATCCGCGACAAGCGCCTGGACATGTTCCTCGGGTACTGGAACCCGATCATGACCCAGACCATCACCCCGTTCGTCGATGCCAAGCAGGTCAAGGTCCTCGACCAGCCCAGCCTGGAAGACGCCCGCGCCACGCTCGCAGTACCCAAGTACCTGGCCGACAAGGGCCTGAAGAGCTTTGCCGACATCCACAAGTTCGAGAAGGAACTGGGCGGCAAGATCTACGGCATCGAGCCAGGCTCGGGCGCCAACACCCAGATCAAGGCGATGATCGCCAGCAACAAGTTCGACCTGGGCAAGTTCCAGCTGGTCGAGTCGAGCGAAGCCGGCATGCTTGCCGCCGTCGATCGTGCCGTGCGCCGCAATGAAGCCGTGGTGTTCTTTGGCTGGGCGCCGCACCCGATGAACGTGAACATCGACATGGTCTACCTGGGCGACAGCCAGGACGCCCTGGGCCCGGACGAAGGCCGTGCCACGGTGTGGACCGTCACCGCGCCCGACTACGCCGAACGCTGCCCCAACGCCAACCGCCTGCTGGCCAACCTGAAATTCAGCGCCGAGGACGAGAGCCGCATGATGCAGCCGCTGCTCGATCACAAGGACCCGCTGGAGTCGGCACGCCAGTGGCTCAAGGACCACCCGCAAGACAAGGCCCGCTGGCTTGAAGGTGTGACCACCTTCGACGGCAAGCCGGCAGCTGACAACCTCAAGCTCACCGCCAACTGACCCGGCCTCTTCGCGGGCAAGTCGGAGCGCCGAACCGCCGCTCCTACAGGTTATGCGCATGCCATGAGCATGTAGGAGCGGGCTGCCCGCGAAAAACCCAACACCGAACTCACAGAACAGACAAGCCTGAAGGATTTACCCCATGAACCACGACGTCATCATCACCTGTGCCCTGACCGGAGCCGGCGACACCGTTGCCAAGAGCCACCTGGTCCCGGTCACCCCCAAGCAGATCGCCGAAGCCGCCGTCGAGGCCGCCAAGGCCGGCGCCACCGTGGTCCACTGCCACGTCCGTGACCCACAGACTGGTCGCTTCAGCCGCGACGTCGCGCTGTACCGCGAAGTGATGGAGCGTATCCGCGAGTCTGACGTGGACGTGATCGTCAACCTGACTGCCGGCATGGGCGGCGACCTGGAGATCGGCCCGGGCGAAGCACCGATGGACTTCGGCGCCGGCACCGACCTGATCGGCCCGCTGGAGCGCCTGGCCCACGTCGAGGCGCTGCTGCCGGAAATATGCACCCTGGACTGCGGCACGCTCAACTTTGGCGACGGCAACTCGATCTATGTTTCCACCCCGGCGCAACTGCGCGCGGGTGCCAAGCGCATCACCGAGCTTGGCGTGAAGGCGGAGCTGGAAATCTTCGATACCGGCCACCTGTGGTTCGCCAAGCAGATGATCAAGGAAGGCCTGCTCGAAGACCCGCTGTTCCAGCTGTGCCTGGGCATCCCATGGGGTGCGCCTGCCGATACCACCACCATGAAGGCCATGGTCGACAACCTGCCGGCCAACGTCACCTGGGCAGGCTTCGGCATCGGCCGCATGCAGATGCCGATGGCCGCACAGGCGGTGCTGCTGGGCGGCAACGTGCGCGTGGGCCTGGAAGACAACCTCTACCTCGACCGTGGCGTGCTGGCCAGCAACGGTCAACTGGTCGAACGCGCGGTGGAGATCATCTCGCGCCTCGGTGGCCGCGTGCTGACCCCGGCCGAAGGCCGCGAAAAAATGAATCTCAAGCGTCGCGGATAAAACAGCCCCGCCGCAATCCCTGTGGGAGCGGGCTTGCCCGCGAAAAATACGGCGCGGTGCATGGCACCGGCTTCGCCGGTGTTCGCGGGCAAGCCCGCTCCTACAAGGCCCGCGCCAACCTCAAGCACACAGAGAGACTGATATGCCTTTCATCACCAACATCAAGACTTTCGCCGCCCTCGGTAGCGGCGTCATCGGCAGCGGCTGGGTCGCACGCGCCCTGGCCCACGGCCTGGACGTGATCGCCTGGGACCCGGCCCCCGGCGCCGAGCAGGCCCTGCGCAAACGCATCGCCAACGCCTGGCCAGCCTTGGAGAAACAGGGCCTGGCACCGGGCGCGGCGCAGGATCGCCTGACGTTCGTCGCCACCATCGAGGAATGCGTACGCGACGCCGATTTCATCCAGGAAAGCGCCCCCGAGCGCCTGGACCTCAAGCTCGATCTGCATGCCAAGATCAGCGCCGCGGCCAAGCCCGATGCGATCATCGGCTCCAGCACTTCGGGCCTGCTACCAAGCGAGTTCTACGAGTCGGCCACCCACCCCGAGCGCTGCGTGGTCGGCCACCCGTTCAATCCGGTGTACCTGTTGCCGCTGGTGGAGATCGTCGGCGGCAAGCACACCGCGCCTGAAGCCATCGAGGCAGCGAAGAGCATCTACACCGCGCTGGGCATGCGCCCGCTGCATGTGCGCAAGGAGGTCCCCGGCTTCATCGCCGACCGTCTGCTCGAAGCGCTGTGGCGCGAGGCTCTGCACCTGGTCAACGACGGGGTGGCCAGCACTGGCGAGATCGACGATGCGATTCGCTTTGGCGCGGGTCTGCGCTGGTCGTTCATGGGCACCTTCCTCACCTACACCCTGGCCGGGGGCGATGCGGGCATGCGTCACTTCATGTCGCAGTTCGGCCCGGCGCTGAAGCTGCCCTGGACCTACCTGCCAGCGCCAGAGCTGACCGACAAGCTGATCGACGACGTGGTCGACGGCACCTCCGAACAACTGGGCGAACGCAGCATCGCGGCACTGGAGCGCTATCGTGACGATACCCTGTTGGCGGTGCTGGACGCTGTGAAGAACAGCAAGGCCAAGCACGGCATGGCCTTTGGCGACTGAGGAGACTGCGATGCCCGCACTGATCACCTACCGCACCCCGGTTCAGCAAGACTGGGTCGATTACAACGGGCACCTGCGCGATGCCTTTTACCTGCTGATCTTCAGCTATGCCACCGATGCGCTGATGGAGCGCATCGGCCTGGACGCCGACAGCCGCGGCCAGAGCGGCAACTCGCTGTTCACCCTGGAGGCGCACATCAACTATCTGCACGAGGTGAAGCTCGGCACCGAGGTCTGGGTGCAGACGCAGATCATCGGCTTCGACAAGAAGCGCTTGCACCTGTACCACACGCTGCACCGCGCAGGCTTCGACGAAGCCCTGTCGGCCAGCGAGCAGATGCTGCTGCACGTGGACCTGGCGGGGCCGAAGTCGGCGCCGTTCAGCGAGCGCAGTGCCGCGTTGCTGCAAGGGCTGGTGGATGAGCAGCGTGGCCAGGCACCTGCCGAGTTCGTGGGCCGGGTGATCGGTTTGCCTGCACGAACCTGAAGCCTCTCCCGAGGCCGCCCGCGCCCCCCGGCCCGGCCGGGGCAAGACAGCGCGCTGTCTTCTTCGCGGGCGAGCCCGCTCCCACAGACAGCCAAAAAAAAGCCCCGGAAGCCGTGAGCGTCCGGGGTCGAGAGCGAGCAACATCCACTGTGCGTGAAGTGAGGGTGACCAAACCCTCGGTGCCGTGAATGACTCCAGTGTGCTCACTTCCCTTCTGCCTGATTTAGCCGGGAACGACCTGTTCTTAGCCAAAGCGGCCATCGCGACGTTATGCCCTTGCGAGGTTGTCGTACTGGTCACAGAATCAGTCGTAAATCACGGCACCAGACAAGGACTACAACCATGATGCATGCGGATTTGATCGACCAGGACGACCTGCTGGGCCACCTGCGCGCACGCGGGTTCGACATTCCGGCCGGTGCCAGCGCCGAGCAGGCGTGCGAAGTGGTGGTGCGCGGGCTGACCGAGCCCAATGCCCGGGCGTTGAAGGGAATGGTGGAGCAGATGTACACCGGCAGCGCGACCATCCTGCCGGCGGTACGTCAGGCGATCGACAAGCAGCTGCTGCCGGCGTTGGCGCAGTTCAACAAGCGGGGCTGAACCTTTAGACCGAGTCGCCTGCTTCGCGGGTAAACCCGCTCCCACAGGGATTGGTCTGGCCTTCAGATTTTGAGCAAGACAGTTGCTCCCACAGGGGTCACGCGCCCCCTGTGGGAGCGGGTTTACCCGCGAAGAAAGCGCCGCCGTCTCCCACAGGGATTGGGCTGGCCTTCAGGTTTTAAGCAAGACAGTTGCTCGCACAGGGTCACGCAATCCCTGTGGGAGCGGGTTTACCCGCGAAGAAAGCGCCGCCGTCTCCCACAGGGATTGGGCTGGCCTTCAGATTTTGAGCAAGACAGTTGCTACACAGGGTCACGCGCCCCCTGTGGGAGCGGGTTCACCCGCGAAGAAGGCGCCGCCGTCTCCCACAAGGATTGGGCTGGCCTTCAGATTTTGAGCAAGACAGTTGCTCGCACAGGGTCACGCGATCCCTGTGGGAGCGGCGGTTCGGCGCTCCGATTTACCCGCGAAGAAGGCGACCCCGTCTCAGAGCCTCACACTGGCAAAGGTCGACTCGTTACGCGCCTGGCTCAGGGCCGCCATCGGCCCGCTGTGCGGCGACAGCGCCATGGCCTGCGGAATCGGCATCATCGCCACCTGCTGCGCGGTATTGGAACCTACACGCTCGTCACGCGGCGGAATGCCGAAGTATTCGCGGTAGCACTTGGAGAAGTGCGGCGTGGAGACGAACCCGCACACCGACGCCACCTCGATGATCGACATCGGCGTCTGCTTGAGCAACTGCCGTGCACGGATCAGCCGCAGCTTGAGGTAGTAACGCGACGGCGAGCAGTGCAGGTACTTCTGGAACAGGCGCTCGAGCTGACGCCGCGACACGTTGACGTACACCGCCAGCTCGTCCAGGTCGATGGGCTCTTCGAGGTTGGCCTCCATCAGCGCGACGATTTCCTGAAGCTTCGGCTGGTTGGTGCCGAGCATGTGCTTGAGCGGTACGCGCTGGTGGTCCTGCTCGTTGCGGATGCGCTCGTAGACGAACATCTCGGAGATGGCCGCCGACAGCTCACGGCCATGATCACGGCTGATCAGGTGCAGCATCATGTCCAGCGGCGCAGTGCCGCCGGAGCTGGTGAAGCGGTTGCGGTCGAGGGTGAACAGGCGCGTGCTCATGTTGACCCGCGGGAAGGCCTCCTGCATTGCCGCCAGACACTCCCAGTGCACGCTGCAGTCGAAGCCGTCGAGCAGGCCGGCACAAGCCAATGCCCAGCTGCCAGTGCACACCGCGCCAAGCCTGCGCGACTGGCGCGCCTGGGCCTGCAGCCAGGTGACGTGTTCGCGGGTCACGGTGCGCTGGATACCGACGCCACCGCAGACGATCACGGTGTCCACCGGTGGTGCGCTGTGCATCGCAGCGTCCGGAGTGATCTGCAAGCCATCGCTGGCCCAGACCTGGCCACCATCGACGGTCAGCGTATGCCAGCGGTACAGCTCGCGCCCCGACAGCTGGTTGGCCATGCGCAGCGGCTCGACGGCCGAGGCGAGCGAGATCAGGGTGAAGTTGTCCAGCAGGAGAAAGCCGATGGACTGGGGGGCTGTGCGGTTCTGGGTTGGGTTCCCGGAGGTGTACGACGTCATCGCGGTTTCTCCTCACACAATGCAGGGTGTGCCTCAGGCGGGCACCGTTTCTTGTCATGGCCCCGATTCGTATGCAGGGGCTTTGCCAATCTCAACGCAATCGCCGTGCCTGAAATTGAACGGCTATCCAAAAAAACCCAAAAACGACGTTGCCGTGCGAGTTGTAGGGCCTTTCAAGGGGCGTTGGGTGAACACCGCAAACCGGCGTGCCAGCGCCTCTGCGTGTAACGACTGAGCAGTTCGGTAGCACTTGTGGGAAGGCTGCCCAGAAGCGACATTCATAAGTGTCACCGACAATGACACCACTGGTCGCGACAGCCGACAGCCGGTCGGCACCGGCTGTTGCACAATAAAGCAGCACAACCGCCGCAAGAGGGCCAGATCAGCGCATCAGCATTCGATGACGCTGACTGCCAACCCGCCGCGGGAGGTCTCCTTGTACTTGTCGTGCATGTCGGCACCGGTGTCGCGCATGGTGCGGATCACCTGGTCGAGGGAGATGAAGTGTTCGCCGTCGCCACGCAGGGCCATCTGCACGGCGTTGATCGCCTTTACGGCAGCGATGGCGTTACGTTCGATGCAAGGCACCTGGACCAGCCCACCGACCGGGTCGCAGGTCAGCCCGAGGTTGTGCTCCAGGGCGATTTCAGCAGCGTTTTCCAGTTGTGCCGGGGTAGCCCCCAGCACTTCGGCCAGGCCCGCTGCCGCCATGGCGCAGGCCGAACCGACCTCGCCCTGGCAGCCCACTTCGGCGCCGGAGATCGAGGCGTTCTTCTTGCACAGGATGCCTACCGCCGCTGCACCCAGGAAGAACTCCACCACGTTGGACTCATCCACCGCGTCGGAGAAGCGCATGTAGTAGTGCAACACCGCCGGGATGATGCCGGCCGCGCCGTTGGTAGGCGCAGTGACCATGCGCCCACCCGCGGCGTTTTCTTCGTTGACGGCCAGGGCGAAAAGGTTCACCCACTCCATGGCACTCATGGTCGAGCCGATCACGTTGGGCTTGCCGATCTCCTGCAGGCTGCGGTGCAGCTTGGCTGCGCGGCGCCGCACATTGAGCCCGCCGGGCAAGATGCCTTCGTGCTTGAGACCGTTGTTCACGCATTCCTGCATGGCGCCCCAGAGCTTGAGCAGACCGGCGCGAATCTCGGCTTCGCTGCGCCAGACCTTCTCGTTCTCCATCATCAATTGCGACACGCGCATGTCGTTTTGCTTGCACAGGCGCAGCAGTTCGGCGGCGCTGTTGAAATCGTAGGGCAACACCGTCTGGTCGGCGTCCAGTACTCCGCTCGCGGCCTGCGCCGCATCGACCACGAAGCCGCCACCCACCGAGTAGTAAGTGTCGCGATGCAGCTCGCCCTCGGCACCTTCGGCCACCAGGGTCATGGCATTGGGGTGGTAGGGCAGGTTCTCGTCGAGCAGCAGCATGTCGCGGGCCCAGATGAATTCGATGGGCAGGCGGCTGTCGAGCTGCAAGGTGTTGGTTTCACGCAAGTCGGCGATACGCGGGGTGATCTGCGTGGGGTCGATTGCGTCTGGCCACTCGCCCATCAGCCCCATGATCGTGGCGTTGTCAGTGCCGTGACCGATGCCGGTGGCCGACAACGAGCCGTACAACCGTACCTCGATGCGCCGAACCCGCTCCAGATCGCCGCGTTCGCGCAGGCCCTGGACGAACAGCGCTGCGGCGCGCATGGGGCCGACGGTATGCGAGCTGGAAGGCCCGACGCCGATCTTGAACAGGTCGAACACGCTGATGGCCATTGTCGAATCACCTCTTGATGGGCTTGTCTCTGCGCGCCATGTGGCGGCGCAGCCAGCTGCTAGGCTGATAGCGGCGAGTTGCCGCGAATGCACGCATCATCGGGCTTTTACCCCTCCCCTCGCCGTCTGCAACCGACGTACTTTTGTCCGGCAGCGCCCTGTTGCGAAAGCCATCATTGCGCCGCTTTCAGGCGAACGGGTGACGCAAAGACACGGGCCGGGGCGGGGAAAAATCCGTAAGCGACATTGCCCGTACTGGATGCGACCTGTCCTGCACTGGTTACGACTCCACCAGTAGGCGATTGCCGAACGCTGGGGGATTATCGAAAGCGACTCGTATTGCACGGCCACGCAACCTGCCCTCTGCAGGCCAGATCGATCGACGCCCCAGAAAGCGACGACGATTACGCGAACCCGAAGAAAAAATCACAGGAGTCCACCCATGAAAGGTTCACCCTCGCTGTTGTTGGTTGCGTTGCTCGCAGCACCCGTGTTCGCCCAAGCCGCCGAACCGGAGCAGTGTCAGACGGTCCGCTTCTCCGATGTCGGCTGGACCGACATCACCGTGACCACGGCAACCACCAGCGTTGTCCTCGAAGCGCTGGGCTACAAGACCCACACCACCATGATCTCGGTGCCGGTGACCTACAAGTCGCTGGCCACCGGCAAGGACCTCGACGTGTTTCTCGGCAACTGGATGCCGACCATGGAAAACGACATCAAGCAGTACCGCGACGCCGGCACTGTCGAGACGGTCCGCGCCAACCTGGAAAACGCCAAGTACACCCTGGCAGTGCCCCAGGCTCTGTATGACAAGGGTCTGAAGGATTTCAGCGACATTCCCAAGTTCAAGAAGGAACTCGACGGCAAGATCTACGGCATCGAACCGGGCAACGATGGCAACCGCACCATCCAGAGCATGATCGACAAGAACGCCTTCGGCCTGAAGGACGCCGGCTTCAAGATCGTGCAGTCGAGCGAGGCCGGCATGCTGTCGCAGGTCGATCGGGCGCAGAAGCGCGGCGAGGCCGTGGTGTTCCTGGGCTGGGAGCCTCACCCGATGAATACCCGCTTCAAGATGCAGTACCTGACCGGGGGTGATGAGTTCTTCGGTCCCGAATTCGGCAAGGCCACTGTACTGACCAACACCCGCAAGGGTTATGCGCAGGAATGCAGCAACGTCGGCCAGCTGCTGAAGAACCTGGTGTTCGAGCTCAAGGATGAAAGCACCATGATGGGCTATGTCCTGGACGACAAGATGAAGCCCGAGGCGGCCGCCAAGAAGTGGCTCAAGGACAACCCTGGCAAGCTGGATACCTGGCTGGCCGGCGTCACCACCGTGGATGGCAAACCAGGCCTGGAGGCAGCCAAGGCCAAGTTGACGCAGTAGCTTTAGGCACTACCTCGGGGTGGGACCGTGCTCACCCCGGACTGATTCCAATCATTGCAGGTGGAAGCTCGCTATCATGCTTATCGATCAGAAAATACCTCTGGGGCAGTACATCGCCTCATTTGTCGAATGGTTGACCCAGAACGGCGCCAACTACTTCGACGCTATCGCCCAAGGCCTGGAGTTCATGATCCATGGCGTCACCAGCGCCCTGACCTGGTTCAACCCCTTCGTCCTCATCGCCCTGTTCGCCGCCCTCGCGCACCTGATCCAGCGCAAGTGGGCGCTGACCGTCTTCGTCGCCCTGTCGTTCCTGTTGATCCTCAACCTCGGTTACTGGCAGGAAACCATGGAAACCCTGGCGCAAGTGAGCTTCGCCACAGTGGTCTGCGTAGCCATCGGCGTGCCGCTGGGCATCATTGCCGCGCACAAGCCGATGTTCTATACCGCCATGCGTCCGGTACTCGACCTGATGCAGACCGTACCCACCTTCGTCTACCTGATCCCGACCCTCACGCTGTTCGGCCTGGGAGTGGTACCTGGGCTGATTTCCACCGTGGTGTTCGCCATCGCGGCCCCCATTCGCCTCACCTACCTGGGCATCTGCGACGTACCCCAGGAGCTGATGGACGCCGGCAAGGCCTTCGGCTGCTCGCGTCGCCAACTGCTGACCCGTATCGAACTGCCGCACGCCATGCCGAGCATCGCTGCCGGCGTGACCCAGTGCATCATGCTGTCGCTGTCGATGGTGGTGATCGCCGCCCTCGTCGGCGCCGATGGCCTGGGCAAGCCGGTGGTCAACGCTCTCAACACCGCCGACATCTCGCTCGGCTTCGAAGCGGGCCTTGCGATCGTGCTGCTGGCGATCATGCTCGACCGTATCTGCAAGCAACCGGAACTGCCGGCAAGGAGTGAAGCATGAGCATCATTCGCTTCGAAGATGTCGATGTCATCTTCTCCAACAAGCCGCGCGAAGCGCTGTCGCTGCTCGACGAGGGCAAGACCCGCGAGCAGATCCTCAAGCAGACCGGGCTGGTGGTCGGCGTCGAAAAGGCCAACCTGGATATCGAGAAAGGCGAAATCTGCGTGCTGATGGGCCTGTCAGGCTCGGGCAAGTCGAGCCTGCTGCGCTGCATCAATGGCCTGAACACCGTCAGCCGCGGCAAGCTGTTCGTCGAGCACGAAGGCAAGCACATCGACATCGCCCACTGCACCCCGGCGGAGCTGAAGATGATGCGCACCAAGCGCATTGCCATGGTGTTCCAGAAATTCGCCCTGATGCCCTGGCTGACCGTGCGCGAGAACATCAGCTTCGGCCTGGAAATGCAGGGTCGCCCCGAGAAAGAGCGGCGCAAGCTGGTCGATGAAAAACTCGAGCTGGTGGGCCTGACCCAGTGGCGCAACAAGAAACCGGACGAACTGTCCGGGGGCATGCAGCAGCGAGTGGGCCTGGCCCGTGCGCTGGCGATGGACGCCGACATCCTGCTGATGGACGAGCCCTTCTCTGCACTCGACCCGCTGATCCGCCAGGGC
Source organism: Pseudomonas sp. MNR3A (assembly GCF_009650575.1). Classification (NCBI taxonomy): domain Bacteria; kingdom Pseudomonadati; phylum Pseudomonadota; class Gammaproteobacteria; order Pseudomonadales; family Pseudomonadaceae; genus Pseudomonas; species Pseudomonas sp. MNR3A. Next base: position 173,693 of record NZ_VZZS01000002.1, read on the forward strand.
CTGCAGGACGAGCTGCTGGAACTGCAGCGCAAACTGAGCAAGACCATCGTCTTCGTCAGCCACGACCTGGACGAGGCGCTCAAGCTGGGTAGCCGCATCGCGATCATGAAGGACGGCCGGATCATCCAGTACAGCAAGCCGGAAGAGATCGTGCTGAACCCGGCCGACGAATACGTGCGCACCTTCGTCGCCCACACCAACCCGCTCAATGTCCTGTGCGGGCGCAGCCTGATGCGCAGCCTGGACAACTGCAAGCGGATCAACGGTTCGGTGTGCCTGGATCCGGGTGGTGATTCATGGCTGGACCTGGGCGAGGGCGGCTCGATCAAGCGCGCGCGCCAGGGGCAGAATGGGTTGGACCTGCAGAACTGGGTGCCGGGGCAGGACGTGGAAAGCCTGGGTCGCCTGCCAACGCTGGTGCACGCCGACATCGGCATGCGCGAGGCACTGCAGATTCGTTATCAGACCGGCAACAAGCTGGTGCTGCAGGAGAACGACAAGGTGGTCGGGATTCTGGGCGACAGCGAGCTGTATCACGCGTTGCTCGGCAAGAATCACGGTTGAAGCAATTGGGGCCGCGTCGCGGCCCTTCGCGGGCAAGCCCGCTCCCACAGGATTTACACAACCTGTGGGAGCGGGCTTGCCCGCGAAGGCTGCAAAGCAGCCCCAATCACTGATTCAGCGTACGACGATCCCGCGCGAAGCCATGTAGGCCTTGGCCTCGGGCACCGTGTACTCCCCGAAGTGGAAGATGCTCGCCGCCAGCACCGCGCTGGCATGCCCTTCCAGAATCCCGTCGGCCAGATGCTGCAGGTTGCCCACACCACCGGAGGCGATCACCGGAATGCCCAGCGCATCGCTGATGGCACGGGTCACGCCAAGGTCGAAGCCGTTCTTCATGCCGTCCTGGTCCATGCTGGTCAGCAGGATCTCACCGGCGCCCAGCCCTTCCATCTTCTTCGCCCACTCCACCGCATCCAGACCGGTGGGCTTGCGCCCGCCATGGGTGAAAATCTCCCAGCGCGGCGTTTCGCCTGGGCCAGAAACCTTCTTGGCATCGATGGCCACGACAATGCATTGCGAACCGAAACGGTCGGCAGCTTCGCCAACGAACTCCGGGTTGAACACTGCGGCGGTGTTGATCGAAACCTTGTCGGCACCCGCGTTGAGCAGGTTGCGGATGTCCTGCACGGTACGCACGCCACCCCCGACGGTCAGCGGGATGAACACCTGGCTGGCCATGCGCTCGACGGTATGCAAGGTGGTATCACGGCCATCGACACTGGCGGTGATGTCCAGGAAGGTGATCTCGTCGGCGCCCTGCTCGTTGTAGCGACGGGCGATTTCCACCGGATCACCCGCATCACGGATGTTCTCGAACTTGACGCCCTTGACCACCCGGCCGTTGTCCACGTCCAGGCAAGGGATGATGCGCTTGGCCAGTGCCATGGTTCAGTCCTCAGCCTTGGTAGTTGTCGCAGAAGGCCTGGGCCTCGGCGACATCGAGGGTGCCTTCGTAGATGGCACGCCCGGTAATGGCGCCGATGATGCCTGGGGCCTTGGCGTCCAGCAGGGCCTTGATGTCACCCAGGTTGTGAATGCCGCCCGAGGCGATCACCGGGATCGAGGTCGCTTCGGCCAGGGCCTTGGTGAAGGGCACGTTGCAGCCCTGCATCATGCCGTCCTTGGCGATGTCGGTGTAGACGATCGCCGACACGCCATCGGCCTCGAATCGCTTGGCCAGGTCGATGACCTGCACCGAGCTCACTTCCGCCCAGCCGTCGGTGGCGACGAAACCGTCCTTCGCGTCCAGGCCGACGATGACCTTGCCAGGGAACGCCTTGCACGCCTCGGCGACGAACTCAGGCTGCTTGACCGCCTTGGTGCCGATGATCACGTAGCTGACGCCAGCCTTGACGTAGTGCTCGATGGTTTCCAGCGAACGGATGCCGCCGCCGATCTGGATCGGCAGTGTCGGGTAGCGCTTGGCGATGGCAGTGACCACTTCGCCGTTGACCGGCTGGCCCTCGAAGGCGCCGTTGAGGTCGACCAGGTGCAGGCGGCGGCAGCCACCCTCGACCCACTTGGCAGCCATGCTCACCGGGTCGTCGGAGAATACCGTCGAGTCTTCCATGCGGCCCTGGCGCAGGCGCACGCAGGCACCGTCCTTCAGATCGATAGCGGGGATAATCAGCATCTTGGAAACCTGTTCTAATCGGTGGAGTTCAGGGCTTCTCGAGCGCCCACAAGTCGCTTTCGATGCTCTCGAACCGCTCCTTGAGGTGCAGTTGAACATCGGCAATCGCCCTGTTGTAGTAATGGGGTGCAATTTCCTTGCTGAACAACTCGAGGACCTCGGCCACCTCGAACGAGCCGAGCGTCAGCTCGAAGCGGTCTTCAAGGAAGCGCTTGAGCACATCGAGTGCCTCGCGCTCCTGCTCGGGGGCCAGGGTGATGACCGGGGCCTTGGTCTTCGACCTGCTCATTTACCAGCGCCCGTCCCAGGCGACGAAGTTCTGCAGCAACTGCAGGCCATGCGTGTGGCTCTTTTCCGGGTGGAACTGCACGGCAAAGCGCGAGCCGTCGGCCAGCGCAGCGGCGAAGTCGACGCCATAGTGGCCGCGACCGACCACCTGGCCCGGCTTGCCGGCATTGATGTAGTAGCTGTGCACGAAATAGAAACGCGCGCGGTCCGGGATGTCGTGCCACAGCGGGTGGTCGATGCACTGGCCGACTTCGTTCCAGCCCATGTGCGGCACCTTCAGGTGCTCGCCGTCTTCCTCCAGGCCCTTGCCGAAGAAGCGCACCTGGCCGGGGAACAGGCCGATGCAGTCGACGCCTTCGTTTTCCTCGCTGTGCTCGAGCAGCGCCTGCATGCCGACGCAGATGCCGAGGAAGGGGCGGTCCTGGCTGACTTCACGCACCAGGCTGTCGAAGCCCAGGCGACGGATTTCAGCCATGCAGTCGCGGATCGCGCCGACGCCTGGGAACACCACGCGATCGGCCTCGCGGATCACCGCCGCGTCGCTGGTGACCAGCACCTTGCCGGCGCCCACGTGCTCGAGAGCCTTGGCCACCGAGTGCAGGTTGCCCATGCCATAGTCGATGACGGCGACAGTCTGCATTACAGGCATCCCTTGGTCGACGGCATCTGGCCAGCCATGCGCTCATCGAGCGTCACGGCCATGCGCAGGGCGCGGCCGAAGGCCTTGAACACAGTTTCGATCTGGTGGTGGGTGTTGTGGCCACGAATCGTGTCGATGTGCAGGGTCACCAGGGCGTGGTTGACGAAGCCCTGGAAGAACTCCTGGAACAGGTCGACGTCGAAGCCGCCGACCGAGGCGCGGGTGAACGGCACATGCATCTGCAGGCCGGGACGGCCGGAGAAGTCGATGACCACGCGCGACAGCGCTTCGTCCAACGGCACGTAGGCGTGGCCGTAGCGGAAGATGCCCTTCTTGTCGCCAATGGCCTTGGCGAAAGCCTGGCCGAGGGTGATACCGACGTCTTCGACGGTATGGTGATCGTCGATATGCAGGTCGCCCTTGCATTCGATGTCCAGATCGATCAGCCCGTGCCGGGCGATCTGGTCGAGCATGTGTTCAAGGAAAGGCACACCGATATCGAATCGGGCCTTGCCGGTGCCATCCAGGTTGATCGAGGCCTTGACCTGGGTTTCCAGGGTATTGCGCTCGACGGAAGCCTTACGTTCGACCATCACCAGCTCCGCAAAATCATTGGGCGAAAAGGGCTCCATTATAGGCCCAGAATGCGCCGGCTTGAAACGCGGATGACGTGTGGCAGCACAAAGCATTCGCGGGCGAGCCCGCTCCCGCAAGGGCAACATCGCCTTGCAGGAGCGGGCTCGCCCGCGAAAGGGCCCTTTCAGGCCCGGCAAATCAGTGCATCAGTGGAACAGCACCGCCGTCTTCTGCAGGGTGATCCACACGCCCCAGGCCAGCGGAATCACCACCACGGCCCAGGCCACCAGCACCAGCGGCAGGCTGCCAGGCGCTGCATGCCACTCCAGCGACTGCGCGCCATCGGCGCCCTTGTCGTGGCTCAGCGCGCGCTCGGCAGCGAGCTCGGCGTCGGTCATGAAGTACTTGTCGGCTACCGGACGCACCAGCAGGTTGCAGATGAAGCCCAGTACCAGCAGGCCGGCGAGGATGTAAAGGGTCATGTCGTAGGCTGCAGCGCGCGGTACGCCCGCAGCCAGCTGCGCTTCACGCAGGTAGGTGATCAGCACCGGGCCGAGCACGCCGGCTGCGGCCCAGGCGGTCAGCAGGCGACCATGGATCGCACCGACCATCTGCGTGCCGAACAGGTCGGCCAGGTAGGCCGGCACCGTGGAGAAGCCACCACCGTACATCGACAGGATGATGCAGAACGCCGCCACGAACAGCGCGACGTTGCCGATGTGGCCCATGTTCGGCACCAGGGTGTACAGGCCCACGCCGATGGCGAAGAAGGCGAAGTAGGTGTTCTTGCGCCCGATGTAGTCGGAGAACGACGCCCAGAAGAAGCGCCCGCCGATGTTGAACAGGCTCAGCAGGCCGGTGAAGCCAGCAGCGATCGCAGCGATCTGCGCCAGCTGCGCGGCGTTCAGCTCGCTGAAGCTCAGGTCGTTGCCCAGCAGCTTGCCGCCGAACACTTCCTGCAGCAGTGGCGAGGCCATGCCCAGGATGCCGATGCCGGCCGAGACGTTCAGGCACAGCACCAGCCACACCAGCGCGAACTGCGGGGTCTTCCAGGCCACGCTGACGTGCACGTGACGGTCGGTGACCATGGCGTTGGCCTTCTTCACCGGCGGCGTCCAGCCTTCAGGCTTCCAGCCGGTCGGCGGCACGCGGTACGCCAGGGCGCCAGCAGTCATGAACACGAAGTAGATCGCCGCCATGGCGATGAAGCTCTGCCATACGCCGACTTCCTGGCCGTTGGCGAAATGCCCCATCAGTGCAGTGGCCAGTGGCGCCCCCACCATCGCGCCGCCGCCAAAGCCCATGATCGCCATGCCGGTCGCCATGCCGCGCTTGTCCGGGAACCACTTGATCAGCGTCGAAACCGGCGAGATATAGCCCAACCCCAGGCCAATACCGCCGATGACGCCCGAGCCCAGCCACATCAGCCAGAGCTGATGGGTCTTGATGCCGATTGCCGAGATGACCAGGCCGCCGCACCAGCACAGCGCCGATACCAGGCCAGCCTTGCGCGGGCCGGCGTGCTCCAGCCAACCGCCCAGCACGGCGGCCGAGCAGCCGAGGAAGACGAAGAACAGGGTGTAGATCCAGCTGAGCATCGAGATCTGCCAGTCGCAGTCGGCGCTGAACAGACGGGCGATGAAGCCCATGTCAGGCGAGCAGGCGACCGGTGCGGTGATGCCGATGGCCTGGGACAGGGGCAGCCAGAACACCGAGAAGCCATAGGCCATGCCGATGCACAGGTGAATGGCCAGGGCGGCCGGTGGAACCAGCCAACGGTTGAACCCTGGCCGGGCGATGATGCGCTCCTTCGACAGGAAGCCCGGCGCGCTCGTCGCCGCTCCTGCCGTAATACTGCTATTCATGGATTCGATCCTTTTATGTATGGTTGCGCTTTCGGATCGTTTCCCTGGCTGTTTCGCGGCACACAAGGCGAAATTGGCACCGTTTTCGGCGTCGTTGCCCCGCGACAATAGGTCGCGGTCACTCCGGAAGCTGCGCAAGGTTACCAGCATAAGATGACGGCGAGATCAATCTGACATCATTATTTTTCATAAAACTGAACCGGTACAGGTCGGACGCGCAACCGTTTGCGATGTGCAGCGACCTCTTCGCGGGCTAGCCCGCTCCCACAACGGCGGTACCACGCGGCTTTCGTGGGAGCAGGCTTGCCCGCGAACGAGACCGACGCCGACTCGAACGTGGAACTGCCCAAGCCAGAACTGTCGAATCCGATTCGCAGGAAACGCCCTGTATCTCTTGTCAGATACTCAGAAGCGATGGTCGCGGCGCTATACTCTGCCGCTCGAATTCACCTATCGGACTACAAGGACTCGCCCATGAAAGCGTTCGGCAAATTCCTGGGGCTGGGACTTCTCGGGTTGTTGCTGATCATCGTGGCGCTGGGCTTCGCCCTGACCCACCTCTTCGATCCCAACGACTACAAAGACGAAATCCGCCAGCTGGCCCGCAACAAGGCCCACGTCGAGCTCACCCTCAACGGTGACATCGGCTGGAGCCTGTTCCCCTGGCTGGGCCTGGAACTGCACGAGGCGAGCATCGCCACGCTGAACAACCCCAAGCAGCCGTTCGCCGACCTGCAGATGCTCGGCCTGTCGGTGCGCGTGCTGCCGCTGCTGCGCCGTGAGGTGCAGATGAGCGACGTGCGCATCGAGGGCTTGAACCTTACGTTGCTGCGCGACGAACACGGCCATGGCAACTGGGAGGATATCGGCAAGCCGCTCCCCGACCCGAATGCCACGGCCAGCAACCAGCCTGCCCCTGCCGAAGGCGCGCCCGCGCAGCCATCGGCGCAGGCGCAGGCCAGCAGCGAACGCGCGGTGAAGCTGGACATCGACAGCCTGACCGTCAACAACGCGCGAGTGCAGTTCACCGATGAGCAGAGCGGCAAAAGCTATGGCGCCGAAAGCATCCAGTTGAGCAGCGGGCCCATTCACGATGGGGTCAACACCCCAATCAAGGCCAGCGCCTTCCTCAGCGCCAGCGAGCCGAACATCAAGGCCCGCACCGAACTGGTCGGCGACCTGCGCTTCGACCGCAAGCTCAAGCGCTACAGCCTCGAAGACATGCGCCTGTCCGGCGAAACCTCGGGCGAGCCGACCGCTGGCAAGACCGTGACCTTCGCCGCCCAGGGCCAGGTGCTGGTCGACCTGGGCGCCAACGTCGCGTCCTGGAGCGGCCTGAAGGTCTCGGCCAACCAGTTGCGCGCCCTCGGCGAGCTGAGCCTGCGCGACCTGGACAAGGCGCCGCAAATCAGCGGCGGGCTGTCCATCGCCCAGTTCGACCTGCGTACCTTCCTCGACGGCATCGGTCATCCGCTGCCAGCAACTGCCGACCCGGCGGCCTTCGCCAAGCTGGAACTGGTCGGTCGCCTGCAAGGCACCCAGAACTCGATCGCCATGGAAGACTTGGCGGTGAAACTCGACCAGAGCACCTTCACTGGCCGTGTCGCCGTCGAAGACTTCGCCAAGCAGGCCCTTCGCGTGCAGCTCAAGGGCGACACCTTCGATGCCGACCGCTACCTGCCTGCCAAGAGCGATGAGGCCAAGGGCGCCAAGGCCGCGCGCCAGGCCGAGGTCAAGCAACAGGAAGCCAGCGCGATCGCCGGTGCCGGCACCACGCCGCTGCCCAACGCCCCCACTCAAGTAGCCTGGAGCAACGACAAGCTGTTGCCGGTCGATCGCCTGCGCGCCCTCGACCTGCAGGCCGATCTCTCGTTCGGCGCGCTGACCCTCGACAAGCTGCCGATCACCGACGCCCAGCTCAAGGCCAATGGCCAGGGCGGCCTGGTCACCCTGGAGACCCTCCGCGGTGGCCTGTACAACGGCACCTTCGAAGCCAAGGGCACCGTCGACGTACGCCCTGCCGTGCCGCAACTCGGGGTGAATACCAGGATCAACCGGGTACCGGTCGAGCACTTCATCAAGCGCGAAAGCCCGGATCAGGCACCGCCGGTCAAGGGCCTGCTGACCTTGTCGAGCGACCTGACCGCCACCGGCAACAGCCAGAAAGCGCTGATCGATACGCTCAACGGCAACGCCAGCTTCACCATCAACGACGGTGTGCTGGTCAACGCCAACCTCGAGCAGCAGCTGTGCCAGGCCATCGCCACCCTCAACCGCAAGCAGCTCAGCGGCGAGCCTCGGGCCAAGGACACGCCGTTCCAGGAACTGCGCGGCACGCTGGTGGTACGCAATGGCGTGGCCAGCAACCCAGACCTCAAGGTGCGCATCCCGGGCTTGACCGTGAACGGCCAGGGCGACCTGGACCTGCGCGTACTGGGCATGGACTACGGCGTCGGCGTGGTGGTCGAGGGTGACCAGCGCGCCATGCCGGACCCGGCGTGCCAGGTCAATGAGCGCTATGTCGGCGTCGAAGTGCCACTGCGCTGCCGCGGCCCGCTCGAACTGGGGGCCAAGGCCTGCCGCCTGGACCAGGACGGCCTGGGCAAAGTTGCCGCGAAGCTTGCCGGCAACCGCCTGAAAGACAAGATCGACGAAAAACTCGATGAAAAACTCGGCGACAAGGTGAGCCCTGAATTGAAAGATGCGCTCAAGGGGCTGTTCAAACGATGAGCCCCCAGCAGTTCTCCAGCGCCGTGCTGGCGTGGTTCGACCAGCACGGCCGCCACGATCTGCCCTGGCAACAGGGCATCACCCCCTACCGGGTGTGGGTGTCGGAAATCATGTTGCAGCAGACCCAGGTCAGCACCGTGCTCAACTACTTCGACCGCTTCATGCAAGCCCTGCCCACCGTGCAGGCCCTGGCCGAGGCGCCGGAGGACGAGGTCCTGCACCTGTGGACGGGCCTGGGCTACTACACCCGCGCGCGCAACCTGCAGAAGGCCGCGAAGATCGTCGTCGCCCAGCATGGCGGCGAATTCCCGCGCAGCGTCGAGGCGCTGACCGAACTGCCCGGTATCGGTCGCTCCACCGCAGGCGCCATCGCCAGTATCAGCATGGGCATCCGCGCACCGATCCTCGACGGCAACGTCAAGCGCGTCCTGGCGCGCTTCACCGCCCAGGCCGGTTACCCCGGCGAGCCGAAGGTGGCCAATGCGCTGTGGGCCGCAGCCGAGCGTTTCACCCCCATGACCCGGGTCAACCACTACACCCAGGCGATGATGGACCTGGGCGCCACGCTGTGTACACGCAGCAAGCCCAGTTGCCTGATCTGCCCGCTGCAGCAGGGTTGCGAGGCGCACCTGCTCGGTGACGAGAAACGCTACCCCGAACCCAAGCCGCGCAAGGCCCTGCCCCAGCGCAAGACGCTGATGCCGCTGCTGACCAACAACGAAGGCGCCATCCTGCTCTACCGCCGCCCCTCCAGCGGCCTGTGGGGCGGCCTGTGGAGCCTGCCAGAGCTCGACAGCCTGGCGCAGCTCGACGACCTCGCCTACCAGCACGGCCTGCGTATGACCGAAAGCCAGGCACTGCAAGGCCTGACCCACACCTTCAGCCACTTTCAGCTGGCGATCGAGCCATGGCTGGTGCGTGTCGACCCGGTCGGATCGCACGTGGCCGAGCCCGACTGGCTCTGGTATAACCTCGCCACCCCGCCGCGCCTGGGCCTGGCAGCCCCGGTCAAGAAGCTGCTCGCACGCGTGGCCGACGAATTGATTGCAGGAGAAGCCCGATGACCCGCACCGTGAAGTGCCGCAAGTACAACGAAGAACTGCCAGGCCTGCCACGCCCGCCCTACCCTGGCGCCAAGGGCCAGGACATCTACGAGCACATCTCGCAGAAGGCCTGGGACGAGTGGCAGAAGCACCAGACCATGCTGATCAACGAGAAGCGCCTGAACATGATGAATGGCGAAGACCGCAAATTCCTGCAGGCGGAAATGGACAAGTTCTTCGCTGGCGAGGACTACGCCCAGGCCGAAGGCTACGTTCCACCCAGCGAATGACCAGCAAAACCGTAAGCAACGGAATTAATTTAAAAAATTTTCAAAAAATCGTTGACGCAAACCTGAAAAAGCCTTTTAATGCGCCCCGTTGCCCAGATAGCTCAGTCGGTAGAGCAGAGGATTGAAAATCCTCGTGTCGGCGGTTCGACTCCGTCTCTGGGCACCAAAACACTAAAACCCTGAATCGAAAGATTCAGGGTTTTTTTATGCCTGCCACTTTTTATTCCAGCGACCTCACTAGTCCTGCGGATACAGAGAGCCGAACTCCTCCTCGCTCATGCACCCCAGGTAAGACACCGCCACCAGCTCCAGACCTTCGATAGACTCCAGCATCGGCCGGATAGCCGTACCCGGCAGTTTCTGTTCATCCTGGACAAAGACGTGACCCCGAAAGAACTGTACGCCGTCGTCGCCATAGCCGGTGCAGGTTGCGTAAAAGTAATGCTTCATCTCAACACTCCATATACCCCCGCGTTGTGCGAGGACTGCCACCAAGCTACGCATCAGCCAACCAAAGCATCAGTTGGAAAGCTGACGCTTCGTGTTCACACGATCAGCTCTGCGTTGATCAGCATCAAGGGGCCGACGGGCAAGTATCCATACACTGCTTGATGGATACCCGATCCCCGAAAGGACCTCCATGAGCGACGATTCCCCCCTCCCCCTGCCCAACCCCGTCGAAGCTGCTCCGGCTACGCCACTGCGTACACCGCGCCCTCGCAAGCGCAAACCGCAAGCGTCCATCACCCGGATCAGCCAGCAGCCTACCGCCCTGGAAGTCGCTACCGCCCCTAAAGGCAGTAACGAAGACAGCACCAGCGCGCGCCTGCCGGCCAGCTACCCCTACCGCACGCGCATGCGCCGCCAGGAGTACGAAAAGGCCAAGCACGCGCTGCAGATCGAGCTGCTGAAGGTGCAGAGCTGGGCGAAAGATACCGGCCAGCGCATCGTGGTGCTGTTCGAGGGGCGCGATGCAGCGGGCAAGGGCGGAACCATCAAGCGCTTCATGGAGCACCTGAATCCGCGAGGGGCTCGCATCGTAGCGCTGGAGAAGCCGTCCGAGCAGGAAAAGGGCCAGTGGTACTTCCAGCGCTACATCCAGCACCTGCCTACGGCGGGCGAAATGGTGTTCTTCGACCGCTCCTGGTACAACCGCGCCGGGGTCGAGCGGGTCATGGACTTCTGCTCACCGCTGCAGTACCTGGAGTTCATGCGCCAGGCACCTGACCTTGAGCGGATGCTGTGCAACAGCGGCATCCTGCTGTTCAAGTACTGGTTCTCGGTGAATCGCGAAGAACAGCTGCGCCGCTTCATCTCCCGGCGGGACGACCCACTCAAGCACTGGAAGCTGTCGCCAATCGACATCAAGTCGCTGGACAAGTGGGACGACTACACCGCCGCCAAGGAGGCGATGTTCTTTCATACCGACACCGCCGATGCGCCCTGGACGGTGATCAAGTCCGACGACAAGAAGCGCGCCCGGCTCAACTGCATCCGGCACTTCCTCCACTCGCTGGATTACCCCGGCAAGGATCACAGCGTCGCCCACGCGCCAGATCCACTGCTGGTGGGTCGTGCCGCTCGCGGGTTCGAGGAAGAGGACGCTACGGAGCTGGCCAGCTGAAACAAAAACGCCACCGTCGATACGGTGGCGTTTTCGTTATGCGATGCCTTGCCTTCAGTGCCAGACAGCAACCAGAGCCTCGAGCTCCGCTTCACTGAGCAGGCCTTGAGGGTAACGACCATCCAGAAGGCGGCGCGTATCGGTCTTCCTGACCCGGATGTTTCCATGGTGCTTCAACCATTGCGCCAGCACCTTGAGCGATTCGTGATTGATCGCCATTGGAGACAAAGCCGACTCACTTGTTGCATTCATTCGACACGTACTCCCTGGGGCCGTGAGCGGCTAAATTACTGTGAGATTGTTACAGAACAGCGTGGACCGCCGCCCCGAAACACCCCAGGGAAATGCAATACAAGAGCTGTGCCAGCGCGTGGATAAATCGTTTGCGCGAAGCAAAAGGGCCTGTCATTCGACAGGCCCTTTGAGTGTTCGGCGATCAGCGCTTGACCGGTGCCGGTTGCTGCTGGGTGAGGCAGTGGATGTTGCCACCGCCCAGCAACAGCTCGCGACCCGGGATCATCACCACTTCATGGTCCGGGAAGACCTTGGCCAGAATCGCTCTAGCCTGGGCATCTGCCGGGTCGTCGAAGCTCGGCGCGATGATGCCGCCGTTGACGATCAGGAAGTTCACGTAGGAGCCGGCCAGGCGCACCGACGGGTCACGCTCCTGGCTGCCAGCGACCTGGTCGACGCCAGCGCATTCTTCCTCGGTGGCGAACAGCGGCCCGGGAATGGGCATCTTGTGCACCACGAACTCGCGCCCCTTGGCATCTCGGGTGTTTTTCAGCACCTCGTAGGCAGCGTGGCAGCGCGCATAGTTGGGGTCGTTGGAATCATCGGTCCAGGCCAGTAACACTTCGCCCGGGCTGACGTAACAGCAGAAATTGTCGACGTGGCCGTCGGTTTCATCGTTGTACAGGCCTTCGGGCAGCCAGACGATGGTCTCGACTGCCAGATGTTCGCGCAGCACGTCTTCGATCTGCTCACGCGTGAGGTGCGGGTTGCGGTTGCGATTGAGCAGGCATTCTTCGGTGGTGATCAGGGTGCCTTCGCCGTCCACGTGGATCGAACCGCCCTCGAGCACGAAGCCTTCAGTGTGGTAGCGCTGGCAGCGCTCCATCTCCATGACCTTGGCGGCCAGTTCTTCGTCACGGTTCCAGGGCGCATACAGGCCGCCATCGAAACCGCCCCAGGCATTGAAGCCCCAGTCCACGCCACGCACTTCGCCATGATCGTTGATCACGAAGGTCGGGCCGGTGTCGCGGACCCAGGCGTCGTCGTTGCTGATCTCGACCACGCGAATATTGGGCAGGTCGAGCTGGCGGCGGGCATTTTCGTACTGGCCCGCAGATACCGCCACGGTGACCGGCTCGAAGCGGGCAATGGCCTTGGCCAGGGTGACGTGCGCCGCCTGCGCGGGCTTGCCGCCCAGACGCCAGTTGTCCGGGCGCTCCGGCCAGACCATCCATACCTGGGTTTGCGGGGCCCACTCGGCGGGCATGTGGAAACCGTCGGCGCGGGGAGTCGAGTTCAGGGTCTTCATGAGTAGCCTCTGGATGGCCCGGCAGGCTGGTGCCAGGGTTGATTGTGCGGGTGTCTGTCAGGGCCTCTTCGCGGGCAAGCCCGCTCCCACAGCGGCAGCATCAATTACCTGTGGGAGCGGGCTTGCCCGCGAAGGGCCAGCGAATACGACCAATCTAACCGATAGATATCGACTTTTAAAGCTTGAAATAAAATCAAAATAGATATTTCAAGAAATTTAATCGATATAAATCGATTTAGATCAACTCAGTTCCGCCAACACACGGTCCACGCAATCGACGAAGTAGTCCACGCTCTGCCGCGTGGTGCACATCGGCGGCTTGATCTTGAGGATGTTCAGGTAGTCTCCCGTGGGCTGCATGAAGATCCCCAGGTCGCGCAGGCGATCGCACAGGACCATGGTCTCCTCGGTGGCCGGTTCCAATGTCTGGCGGTCACGCACCAGTTCCAGCCCCAGGTAGAAGCCCGAGCCGTGGGCAGCACCAGCAAGCGGATGTTTATCGACCAACGCTTGCAAGCGCGCCTTGAAGTGGCGGCCAACATCGCGGGCGTTATCCCACAGCCCTTCGTCGCGCATCACATCCAGCACTGCCATGCCGATGCGGCAGCTCACCGGGCTGCCCCCGGCCGAGGAGAAGAAATAACCCTCGGCCTCGAGCGCTTCGGCGATGTCGCGCCGGGTGATCACCGCCCCCAGCGGCTGGCCATTACCCATGCCCTTGGCCATGGTGATGATGTCCGGCACCACGCCCTGCTCCTCGAAGCCCCAGAAGTACTCGCCCAGGCGGCCGTAACCAACCTGCACTTCATCGGCGATGCACACACCGCCGCGCGCCCGCACCTTTGCATAGGCCTCGCGCAGGTAGCCCTGGGGCAGCGAGATACCGCCGGCATTGCCGTACACAGGCTCGCAGATCATCCCTGCAAGCTGGCGGCCACGGGCATCCAGGTCGGCGAGCTTGGCGTCGACATCGCGCAGGTAATCACTGGCACTGTCAGCGCCGCGGTAACGGCCGCGGAACGTATTGGGCGCCTCTACCGGATGCACCCAGTCCGGTCGGGTTTCCAGAGCCTGGGGATTGTCGGCGATCGAGGTGGAGATAGCATCGGTGGCCACCGACCAGCCGTGATAGGCCTCCAGCACGCTGAGCAGGTCACGCCCGCCGCTGTAGGCCCAGGCCAGACGGATCGCCAGATCGTTGGCCTCGGTACCGCTGTTGACCAGAAACACCCGGTCGAAGCCTTCCGGCGCTAATTCGAGCAGACGTTCGGAGAACTCGGCGATGGCCGCGTAGTGGAAGCGCGAGTTGGTATTGACCAGCGACCACTGCCGCGCCGATTCGGCGACCATGCGCGGATGCCCATGCCCGAGCACCGCCACGTTGTTGAGCATGTCCAGGTAGGAACGCCCCTGCATGTCGATCAGGTAGTTGCGCCAGCCGCGCTCGATATGCGGCGGCTGGGCGTAGTAGTGCTTCTGCGAGCGGGCGAAGCTGGCATCGCGCCGCGCCAGCAGGGCCTGGGCATCGACCAGCGGCTCGGCATCGCAGTCGAAGCCCAGCAGTGCCGCCGGCGACGGGCAAAGCGCCAGCCAGGCCTGTGCCTGGGACGGTTTGGCAAAGAACGGCGGCGCAATGTTCGGATCCAGGCACAGCTGTACGCTCAGGAAGCCACAGGTCGAACCGAGCATCTGGCCCTTGCGCACCGATTCGCCATCCTCCGGCGCCTGCTCCAGGCCGCTCAGCCACAGCCCCCAACCGGCGGAGCTCAGGCACCCGCGGCCATCGCCCGTGCTCAGCCAGATACCGGTTTGCGGCGCGTGCAACACCGTGCCGCCCGGCAGGTTCAGTTCCACGCCCAAGGCACAGGTGGCAGGCTCGTCAGGGCGGTCAAAATGGGTTTGCGACAGACGGTACTGCCCATGCAGCGTGGTGGCGGGAGCCGGGGTGGCAAGCAACAGGTGCTGGTCGAATCCAGGCTGCTGCCAGTTTCCAGCCTCGCAGTGCGGGCTCAGCACCCCCAGATCGAGCCGACGCACGGTCTGGCCGGCCAGGCTCGGCAGCAGTGCTGCACAGTCGCCGAGGTCCAGGGTGTCCGGGGCAAGGCCCGCGGCCTGCAGGATCGCCGCTTCCATCAGGGCGGCAGGCACAGCAGTGGCGGTATCGAAGATTTCCCACTCATGGGCGATGTTGTCGCGGGTGTACTGGTTGTCCGGATCGACGGTGAGTTGCTGCTCGCTGCTGAGCACCAGCACCGCGGAACGGTTGAGCACCAGCGGCCACAAGGCGCGCAATTCGGCTTCGCTCAGCGGATTGACCGCCTGGTAGGCCGCAACCACCGGCAAGATCCGTAGCGGATCGCCTTCGGCATGATGCAGCAAGGCCGCGCAGGTGACCGAGAGGTCGGCGATACGCCAGGTGTGTGACAGGTCGCCGAAGTCGATAACGCCTTGCGCCTGCCACTGACGATGCTCGTCAAGCGCCCAGACCACGTTGTCATCGGTGATGTCCAGATGCACCGCCTGCGTCGGAAGCTGTCCGACCAGCGGCTGCAGACGCGCCCGCGCCTGACTGGCCACACCCTCGACGCGCTCGCGCCGGGCCTCGTCCTTGATGACCGGCAGCAGGTGCTCGATCAACTCCTCGGCATGGCGTGGGTCCCACTGCAGCGTGCGCTCCAGCCCCGGGTGCTCGAAACCGGCCAGGGCCTTGCCGAGTTGTGCACACAGCGCCCCCAGCTCGGCCATCAGCCTATCCGGCATGTGCTTGAGGCGGGTCAGCGGCTGGCCTTCAATGTACTCGAGCAACCGGCCACGCAGGGCCTGCCCGCCGATTTCCAGCGCCAGCAGCCCCTCACCATTGAGCGCCGGGCGCACCGCAGGCACCGGTAAACCCTGCCCGCGCAGGTAGGCGAGTGCAGCATGCTGCGCTTCGAGCTCGACCTGGGCATAGCTGCCATGGCAGAGCTTGAAGACGAAGCGTCCCTGCTCGCTGTCCAGCCGGAAGTTCACGTCCTGCTGGCTACCGAGGGGCACCAGCGCGCCGTGCAGGCCGTAATAGGCCTGCAGGGCATGGCTGGCCTGCACCTCGGAAACCTCGGGACGTGGAAGGCTGGAGCGGTGGATCAGGGTGTGCAACGGCATGGTGCGAACCTCGGCCTCTTTTTTGCTTATATCGCCATTACCACTGCCCGGAAGCAAGGGGGTGAAGCGCAGACTGTCGTTGCCAATCTGCAACGATCATTGCCAAAGCCGCGCCCCAGAAGGCCTGGCCTCGCCCGCTGTCCACCAGGAGCTCGATGTCGATGCACGCTGCACCACTGTTGTTGTCGCCTCTCCCGCACCGGCTCCTTGACGCCGTGGCATCGTCGCGCCAACTGCCTGCGTCAGAAGTCCGTCATCCAGACACAGGGGCAGGGTCATGAAGAAAGTCGCCATCCTGCAATCGAACTACATCCCCTGGAAGGGCTACTTCGACCTGATCGCCGCCGTGGACGAGTTCATCCTCTACGACGACATGCAGTACACCAAGAACGACTGGCGCAACCGCAACCAGATCAAGACGCCCAAAGGCGTGGAATGGCTGACCGTCCCTGTCGGCCAGGACATCGACCGGCGCATCCGCGACGTCGAGCTGCACGACCAGCGCTGGCAGATCAAACACTGGAAAACCTTGGAAGCCAACTACGCCAAGGCCCCGCATTTCAAGGCTATCGCCGAATGGCTCAAGCCGCTGTACATGGAACAGGCCCACCGCCATCTCAGCACCCTGAACCACAGGCTGTTGCAGGCCATCTGTGGGTATCTGGGCATCGGCACACGCATCAGCCACTCCTGGGACTATCGCCTGGGTGAAGGCAAGAGCGAACGCCTGGTCGAGTTGTGCCTGCAAGCCGGTGCCAGCGAATACCTTTCCGGCCCCGCCGCGCGCGACTACCTGGATGAAAGCCTGTTCGCCGCACAGGGCATCACCGTCAGTTGGTTCGACTACAGCGGCTACCCCCAATACCCGCAGCAGTGGGGTGATTTCACCCATGGCGTGACCATCCTCGACCTGCTGTTCAACTGTGGCCCGGACGCACCGCGCTTCATGAAGCATGTGCGACCACCGGCTCCTGAATCCACCGCGCCGACGGGCGCAGCACCCGACATGCGAGTCTCCCCATGAGCAATGCACTAGACAGCTACATCGGCGCCTACAGTGATCGTTTCGGCTTCGCTTTCGACAACGACATCATGCTCAACTGGTATCCCCAGCGGATCATGAAGCTATGCCAGGAACATCACTCGATTCTGGAACTGGGCGTCGGCCACGGTTTCTCGACCAACCGCTTCTCGCGCTTCTTCGCCTCTCATACGGTGATCGACGGCTCACCCTCGGTCATCGCCCAGTTCCGCAAAAACTACCCCGACAGCCCGGTCGAGATCGTCGAAAGCTATTTCGAGCAGTTCGACACCGATCGGACCTTCGACCTGATCGTGATGGGCTTCATCCTCGAACACGTCGACAACCCGCAGCAGGTCCTGGAGCACTTCCGTCGCTTCCTCGCGCCTGGCGGCCGACTGTTCGCCCTGGTGCCCAATGGCGAGTCGCTGCACCGGCGTATCGGCCACGCGGCAGGCAAGCTCGACGACATGATGAAGCTGGGCCAGGGTGACCTGGAACTGGGCCACCAGCGCACCTACTCGGTCAGCCGCCTGACCGATGAGCTGGAGCAGGCCGGCTATCGCATCGTGCGCAAGGAGGGGGTATTCCTCAAGCCGCTGATGACCTCGCAACTGCAGCCGCTGGGGCTGTCCAACGAGATCATCGAAGGGATGTGCACGGTCGGCATCGACTATCCCGAGCTCTGCTGCGCCCTGATGTTCGAGGCCCAGGTCGAGCCGACATGAGAAGCCTGTTGATCGGCAGCACCTCGGTCATCGGCCAGGCCATCGCCGCCCGGCTTGCCATGCTGGGTGAAGTCAGGACCGCCGGGCGTCGCGAAGCGGACTTCCCGTTCGACCTGGAGCGGTCAGACAACCCGCCCTTCGATGGCGGGCATTTCGATACCGTGGTGCTGGTGGCCGCCGCCTTCGGCGGGACCTCCAGCGAAGCGCTGATCCAGGCCGAACAGGTCAACGCGGTCGGTACCCTGCGCGCTTGCGAGCTTGCTGCGCAAAGCGGCGCCCGACACCTGATCCTGGTGTCTTCGGTGTTCGCAGGCTTTAACGCCGACGACCCTCACTACAACATCTATTCGCTGTCGAAGCGCCATTCCGAGGAGCTTGCACAGCTGTTCTGCAAGCAACGCGAAATCGCCCTGACCATCCTGCGTCCCAGCCAGGTCTACGATGCAGCCGGTGCCTGCCGCAAACACCAGGGACTGCTGTACCTCATCGCCGAAACGGCGCGCGCAGGCAAGACGGTGCAGCTGTATGGCAACAACGACGCGCAGCGCAACTACCTGTTCCTGGACGACCTGGCCGAGATCGTGAAACGCGTGGCGCAGCGCACGGTGGTCGGTCGCTTCGACTGCGTGCACCCGCACAGCCCCAGGCTGTCGGAGATCGCCGAAGCGGCCTTTGCCGCCTGCGCCCGCAGCGCCGACATCCACTTCCTGCGCGACAAGCCGGACATCGCCGACATGCCGGCCATGCAGGCCGATGCGCAACTGCACCAGGCCATCGACTATTGGCCAGCCACCGACATTCGTACCGGCCTGCAACTGATGCAGGCTCATCAGGAGGCCCAGCAATGACCACGGCAATGGTCACCGGCGTCGGCGCGATAATGGGCTACGGCCTGCTGAAATCGCTGCGCGCCGCCGACCCGACGATCAGGCTGCTGGGCACCGACATCTACGACGATGCGGTAGGCCAGGCCTGGTGTGACCACTTCGAACAGGCCCCGTTGACCGCCGACCCCAGGTATCAGGACTGGCTGCTGCAGATGATCGAGCAGTACCGGGTCGATCTGCTGATTCCCGGTATCGAACAGGATGTGCACTGGCTCGACGAACACCGTGACGCACTGGCTGCCACCGGCTGCCGGATTGTGCTCAACGATGCCCGGCTGATCAGCCTGTCGCGCGACAAATACGCCATGGACCAGGCCCTGCTGGCACATGAAGACGACGCCCGTATCCCCAGCCATCTGACCGGCGACTTTGCCTCGCTTTCGCAGCAGCTGGGCCTGCCGTTCCTGCTCAAGCCACGGCGCAGCTACGCTTCCAAGGGCCTGGTGTGGGTCCGCGAAGAGCGTGATTTCACACCCTGGGCACCCCTTCTCGGGGAGGTGCTGATGGCCCAGCCGATCATCGGCAGCGCCAGCCAGGAGTACACCGTGGCGGTGTTCGGTGACGGCCAGGGCGGCATCTGCGCCGCGATCACCTTCCAGCGCAGCCTGGCCTCTGACGGCTCCACAGCCAAGGCCAAAGTGCGCCACGACGCCAGCCTGGATGCTGTGGTGACGCGCCTGTGCCAGCACTTCAAACCGGTCGGGCCCACCAACCTGCAGTTCCGCCGGGCAGACGACGGCACCTGGAAGCTGCTGGAGATCAATCCCCGGATCTCTTCCACCAGTTCCATCCGCACCGCTTTCGGCTACAACGAGGCCGCCATGTGCCTGGCCTGGTATCTCAAGGGCGAAAGGCCCCGGCAACCAGCGCTGCGCGCAGGTTTTGCTGTGCGCTACATCGAGGACTACGTGGTTCATGATCGGGATCATTTCTGACATCCACGGCAATTTCGCCGCACTGTCCACCGTGCTCGCCGAGCTCGATCGGATGGGTGTGGACGAGATCATCTGCCTGGGCGACACCGCCGGTTACTACAGCCAGGTCAACGAGTGCTGCGATACCTTGCGCGCTCGCGGGATCTTCTCGCTGATGGGCAACCACGATGCCTACATCGCGCTCAACCAGCCCTGCCCACGCTCCAACAGCGCCAATGCTTGCCTGGACTATCAGCGCGAGGTACTCAGCGCCGACAACCGCCGCTGGCTCGAAAGCCTGCCGGAGCGTGCCAGCCTGCACGGCCTGGAGTTGATCCACGGTGGCTGGAACGACCCACTCGACGAATATCTCGAGCCCAGCGAAGCCTATTTCGCTGAACACCCGGGGCGCTTCTTCGTCTCCGGCCACAGCCATGTGCAGTTCCTCTGGCAGGGCCGCGACAAGACCTGGTGCAACCCCGGCTCGGTCGGCCAGCCCCGCGACGGCGACCCTCGAGCGGCCTTCGCCACATGGGACGGCCAACGCTTCGCGCTCTACCGCATCGCCTATGACATCGAGGCCGCGCAACGTGCCATGGCACACGCAGGCTTCACCGACTATTTCTACGAGAACCTTGCCAAGGGCACGCAGATCGGCGGGCGCGTCAGCGCGATCCGCAGCGACCTTCCGCCCGCGAACTCTGCAGGAAACCGCCCATGAGCCTGGAAAAGATCCCCTTCAACCGCCCCTACATGACCGGCAAGGAGTTCCACCACATTGCCGAGGCCAACCTGGGCCAGATGCTTGCCGGTGACGGACCGTTCACCAAGCGCTGCCATGCCTGGCTCGAGGAGCGTACCGGCAGCAGCAAGGCGCTGCTGACCCATTCCTGCACCGCAGCGCTGGAGATGTGCGCGCTGCTGCTCGACCTCCAGCCCGGCGATGAAGTGATCATGCCGTCCTACACCTTCGTCTCCACCGCCAATGCTTTCGTCCTGCGCGGCGCGGTGCCGGTGTTCGTCGATATCCGCGAAGACACGCTCAACCTCGACGAACGCCTGATCGAAGCTGCCATCACCCCACGCACCAAGGCCATCGCCGTGGTCCACTACGCTGGAGTCGCCTGCGAGATGGACAGCATCCTGGCCATCGCCCACAGGCACGGCCTGAAGGTGGTGGAGGATGCCGCGCAAGGCGTCATGTCCAGCTACAAGGGGCGTGCGCTGGGCAGCATTGGTGATCTGGGAGCGTTCAGCTTCCATGAAACCAAGAACGTCATCAGCGGCGAGGGCGGAGCCCTGCTGGCCAACGATCCAGAGCTGGTGATGCGCGCGGAAATCATCCGCGAGAAGGGTACCGATCGCAGCCGCTTCTTCCGCGGCCAGGTCGACAAGTACACCTGGCAGGAGGTCGGATCGTCGTTCCTGCCCGGCGAGCTGACCGCCGCCTTCCTCTGGGCACAGTTGCAGGAAGCCGAAGCGATCACCAACAGCCGCCTGGCTACCTGGGCGCGCTATCACCACGCCCTCGTTGGCCTCGAGGCGGACGGGCTGCTGCGCAGGCCGATCATCCCGCAGGACTGCCAGCACAACGCCCATATGTACTATGTGCTGCTCGCCCCGGGCATTGACCGTCAGGCCGTGTTGCAGAGGATGCGAGACGAAGAGGTGTATCCCGTGTTCCACTATGTGCCACTGCATTCCTCGCCCGCCGGCGAGCGCTACGGACGTGCACATGGCTCGATGCAGCTCACCGACGAACTGTCAGACCGCCTGGTACGCCTGCCGCTGTGGTGCGGCCTGGGCGATGAACGTCAGGACAGGGTGATTTCAGCCTTGAGTACCGCGCTCGCGCGCCGTTGAAACAACGGCTGTTGCGCGCCTGCAGCACAATGCCACTACCACCAGCAGGATAGTCACACCCCATGCGTATTCTCATTACCGGCGGTGCCGGCTTCATCGGTTCGGCGCTGATCCGCTACTTGATCGGCCATACCGACAACGAAGTGCTGAACCTCGACAAATTGACCTACGCCGGCAACCTCGAGTCGCTGCGCGGTATCGCCGATAACAGCCGCTATGAGTTCGTACAGGCCGATATCGTGGATCAGGAGACCGTCAGCGCTGTCCTCGAACGTTTTCAGCCTGATGCGATCATGCACCTGGCCGCCGAGTCGCACGTCGATCGCTCCATCGACGGGCCGGCAGCATTCATCCAGACCAACATCACCGGCACCTATACCTTGCTGGAGGCCACTCGCGCGTGGTGGAGTCGCCAGCCGGAAGAGGCACGCGCCGCGTTCCGCTTTCACCACATCTCCACCGACGAGGTGTACGGCGATCTGCACGGTGCGGACGACCTGTTCCGCGAAACCACGCCCTATGCCCCAAGCTCGCCCTACTCGGCCAGCAAGGCGGCATCCGACCATCTTGTCCGCGCCTGGCATCGTACCTACGGCCTGCCGGTGCTGATCACCAACTGCTCGAACAATTACGGCCCATATCACTTCCCCGAGAAACTCATCCCGTTGATGATCCTCAACGCCCTCGCCGGCAAGCCACTACCGGTGTACGGCAACGGCCAGCAAGTGCGTGACTGGCTGTTCGTCGAGGACCATGCCCGCGCGCTGCTCAGGGTGGTGACCGCAGGCAAGGTCGGCGAGACCTACAACATCGGCGGGCACAACGAACAGAAGAACCTCGATGTAGTACACGCGCTCTGCAATCTGCTCGAAGAACTCGCGCCCCAGCGGCCCGCCAACATCGTCCACTTCAGTGACCTCATCACCTTCGTCCAGGACCGCCCCGGCCACGACCTGCGCTACGCCATCGACGCGGGCAAGATCGAGCGCGAGCTGGGCTGGGTGCCGGAGGAGACCTTCGAGTCCGGTCTGCGCAAGACCGTGCAGTGGTACCTCGACAACCTGGAATGGTGCCGCCACGTCCAGGATGGCAGCTATCAGGGTGAGCGCCTGGGCAATTCCGACTTCAAGGACCTGATCGCATGACCAAGGGCATCGTCCTCGCCGGAGGCTCCGGTACACGCCTGCACCCCATCACCCTCGGCGTGTCGAAACAGCTGCTGCCGATCTACGACAAACCGATGATCTACTACCCGATCTCGGTGTTGATGCTTGCCGGCATCCGCGACATCCTGCTCATCTCCACACCTCAGGACTTGCCGCAGTACCGCCAGCTGTTCGGCGACGGCAGCCAGTTCGGCATCAACCTCAGCTACGCCGAGCAGCCCTCGCCTGATGGCCTGGCCCAGGCCTTCCTGATTGGCGAAGACTTCATCGGCGACGATTCGGTGTGCCTGATCCTCGGCGACAACATCTTCCATGGCCAAGGTTTCAGCGAACAGTTGCTGCGTGCGGTCAACCGCCCCTCCGGTGCGACGGTATTCGGCTACCTGGTCAAGGATCCGGAGCGCTTCGGCGTGGTCGAGTTCGACGCGCAAGGCAATGCCCTGTCCATCGAGGAAAAGCCGGTCGCGCCGCGCTCCAGCTACGCGGTGACCGGCCTGTATTTCTACGACAACGATGTGGTCGAGATCGCCAAGGGTGTGCGTCCCTCGCCTCGGGGTGAACTGGAAATCACCGACATCACCAACGCCTATCTCAAGCGCGGCGACTTGAGGGTCGAACGCTTCGGTCGCGGGTTCGCCTGGCTCGATACCGGCACCCACGACAGCCTCCTGGAGGCTTCCCAGTATGTGCAGACCATCGAGCACCGCCAGGGTTTGAAAGTGGCATGCCTGGAAGAAATCGCCTATCAGAAGGGTTGGATCTGCCGGGAAAGGCTGCTGGCCAAGGCCAACGAACTGAAAAAAACCGGCTACGGCCAATACCTGAGCAAACTGGCTGAAGAAACGCCATGAACGTCATCAATACCGCTATCCCCGAAGTCCTCATCATCGAACCCAAGGTATTCGGTGACAGCCGTGGTTTCTTCTTCGAAAGCTTCAATGCCCGCACCTTCGCCGAACGCACCGGCGTCCATGCCGAGTTTGTTCAGGACAATCATTCGCGCTCCCAGCAAGGCGTACTGCGCGGTCTGCATTACCAGTTGCAGAACCCGCAAGGCAAGCTGGTCCGCGTGACCCTGGGCGAGGTGCTGGACGTGGCCGTGGACATCCGCCGCGGCTCACCGACCTTCGGGCGCTCGGTCAGCGCACGCCTGTCCGCCGAGAACCACCGCCAGATGTGGATCCCTGCGGGCTTCGCCCACGGTTTCGTGGTACTCAGCGAGTCGGCCGATTTCCTGTACAAGACCACCGACTATTACAACCCCGCTGCCGAACGCTGCATTCGCTGGGACGATCCGCAGTTGGCCATCGACTGGCAACTGACGTCGGCACCGCTGCTGTCAGCCAAGGACCAGGCCGGGGTGCTGCTTCAGGACGCGGAGCTGTTCCCATGAAGATCCTCGTCTGCGGCCGCAACGGCCAGGTCGCCCGGGCCCTTCAGCAGGCACTGGCCGGGCTTGGCGAGCTGCACCTGCTCGGCCGCGACCAGCTCGACCTGGCTCACCCCGAAGCCGTGCGTGAGCCTCTGCGCCAGCTCGCCCCGGACCTGATCATCAACGCCGCGGCGCACACTGCGGTAGACCAGGCCGAAAGCGAAGCGTCGCTGGCTCACGCGATCAATGCCGAAGGTCCGCGGGTGTTGGCCGAGGAAGCGGCACGCCTGGGTGCGCCGCTGATCCACTACTCCACCGACTACGTATTCGACGGCAACAAGACAACGCCTTATGTCGAGGATGACCCGGTGCATCCGCTGGGCGTCTACGGCCAGAGCAAACTCGCAGGCGAGCAGGCGATTGCTGCGGTCGGCGCCGAGCACCTGATTCTGCGTACCAGCTGGGTGTATTCGCTGCATGGGCGCAACTTCCTGCTGACCATGCAACGCCTGCTGCAGGAGCGCCCGCAATTGAAGGTGGTCGACGACCAGATCGGCGCACCGACCTGGGCCGGGACGATCGCCGCCAGTACCCGCGCCTTGATCGAGCGCTGGCAGGCCGGCCAGGCGGGTGCGTGGGGCACTTATCACCTGACGGCCCAGGGCGAAACCTCCTGGTTCGGCTTCGCCCAGGCCATCGCCGAGCAGTTGAAGGCCCGCGACCTGCCCTGCGCCGAACTGCTGCCGATTCCCAGCAGCGAATATCCGACCCCGGCCCGCCGCCCGCTCAACTCTCGCCTGGACTGCTCACGCCTGGCACGTGAATGGCAGGTCAGCCAGCCGCATTGGCAGCAAGCGCTGATCGACTGCCTGAAGTAGCGCATAATTGCGCCAGTTCATTCTGGCGCACTTGGCGATGACCTCGACTTCAATCACTTCGCAACGACCCCGCTGGCGCAGCCTGGCCCTGCTGGCCCTGTGCCTGGCTCCGCTGCTGTGGCCGCTGCATCATCTTGCCGAGCGCTACTACCAGGACCAACTGGCCTCGCAGAACCGCCAGACCCTCGACCTCTATGTCGCCAACCTGCTCGGCACCCTGCACCGCTACGAGACCCTACCGCAGATCCTCGGTGACCTGCCGGCCCTGCGTGGCGTGCTGGCCGACCCGTTCAGGCTGGAGGCGGTGACCAACGCCAATCGCCTGTTGCGCGAGATCACCCAGCAGACCGGCGCCGAAGTGATGTACCTGATGGACGTCAGCGGCAACACCCTGGCGGCCTCCAACTGGGACAAGCGCGACAGCTTCGTCGGCCGCAACTTCGCCTTCCGCCCGTACTTCATCGAAGCGATGGAAGGGCGCCTGGGCCGCTTCTTCGGCCAGGGCACCACCTCGGCCAAGCGCGGCTACTTCTTCGCAGCCGCGGTGCGTGACGGTGAACGTGTGATCGGCGTGCTGGTGGTCAAGGTCGACCTCGACCACACCGAAACCCTCTGGGGACGCACCCCGGAACAATTGCTGCTGACCGACCAGTACGGCGTGGTGGTGCTCACCTCGCGCCCGGAGTGGCGTTTCCGCGCCACCCGTG
Source organism: Pseudomonas sp. MNR3A (assembly GCF_009650575.1). Classification (NCBI taxonomy): domain Bacteria; kingdom Pseudomonadati; phylum Pseudomonadota; class Gammaproteobacteria; order Pseudomonadales; family Pseudomonadaceae; genus Pseudomonas; species Pseudomonas sp. MNR3A. The sequence goes on from NZ_VZZS01000002.1 coordinate 199,166, forward strand.
TACTGAGCGAAGCAGAACGCAAGGCGATGATCGCCATCCAGCCTTACCCAACCCAGGCCCCGCAACCACTGCGCCTGGAGCCCGAGGCCTGGCTGACCCAGACCCGCGATATCAAGGAGACCGGCTGGCAGGTGAGCATCCTTGCGCCGCGTATCCTGGTCGATCGCTCGGTGCAGACCGTCATGGCCATCGGCGCCGGCGCGTTGCTGGTAACCATGCTCCTGGCCGGGCTGGTGATGCAGCGCCGCCGCCACTACATGGACCGCATCGAACTGGAGGCCCGTGGCCGCCAGGAACTGGAAAACCGCGTGGTGGCGCGCACCGCCGACCTCGAATGGCTGAACAACCGCCTGAAGAACGAAGTGCTGGAGCGCGAGCAGGCACAGCAGGAACTGGTACGCGCCCAGGACGAGCTGGTCCAGGCCGGCAAGCTGTCGGTGCTTGGCACCATGTCGGCGAGCATCAGCCACGAACTCAACCAACCGCTGGCGGCGATCCGCAGCTACGCCGAGAACGCCGAGATCCTGCTCGATCACCAGCGCACCGAGGATGCCCGTGGCAACCTCAAGCTGATCGGCGAACTGACCGGACGCATGGCCTCGATCATCGCCCACCTGCGCGCCTTTGCCCGCCGCGACCGGCATGCCCCGGAAAGCGTGGCCCTGCAACCGGCGCTGGACGATGCCCTGGCATTGCTGGCCAAGCGCCGTCGGGCGATGGCGGTAGAACTGATCCGCGATCTACCGGACGCCACCCTGTGGGTCCAGGCCGGTGAAACCCGCCTGCGCCAGGTGCTCGGCAACCTGCTGGCCAACGCCCTTGACGCACTCACCGAAAAAGCCAACCCACGCCGCCTCTGGCTGAGTGCCGAGACGCGCGACGACTGCGTCTACCTGTACATTCGCGACAACGGCCCGGGCTTTACCCGGCAAGCGCTGGAGCATGCCAAGGAACCCTTCTTCACCACCAAGACCCGTACCCAGGGTCTTGGCCTGGGCCTGGCGATCTGCGAAAGCCTGATGCGTGCGCTCGGTGGCGAGCTGCTGATGGGCAACCACCCGGAAGGGGGCGCGCTGCTCACCCTGCAACTGCGCATCGCAGCCCCCGGCGCCAACCTGAAACCTTCGGAGGACTCCTCGGCATGACCGAGACACTGATCGACAGTCAAACCCAGGTCATCCTGGTCGATGACGATCCGCACCTGCGCCAGGCCCTGAGCCAGACCCTGGACCTGGCAGGCCTCAAGGTTGCCGCCCTGGCCGACGCCCAGGGCCTGGCCGAGCGCATCGAGCCCGACTGGCCTGGCGTGGTGGTCAGCGATATCCGCATGCCCGGTATCGACGGCCTGCAACTGCTGGAGCAATTGCACACACGCGACAGCGAACTGCCTGTGTTGCTGATCACCGGCCACGGCGATGTGCCGCTGGCAGTCCAGGCGATGCGTGCCGGGGCCTATGACTTCCTGGAGAAACCCTTCGCCAGCGATGCCCTGCTCGACAGCGTGCGTCGGGCCCTGGCGCTGCGCCGCCTGGTGCTGGACAACCGCAGCCTGCGCCTGGCCCTGAGCGATCGCCAGCAGTTGTCGACACGGTTGGTCGGCCATTCACCCTTGATGCAGCGCCTGCGCGAACAGATCGGCGCCTTGGCAGGCACCCGTGCCGACGTGCTGATCCTCGGCGAAACCGGCGCTGGCAAGGAGGTGGTCGCGCGTGCCCTGCACGACCTGTCGAGCCGCCGCGACGGCCCGTTCGTGGCCATCAACGCCGGCGCCCTGGCCGAGTCAGTGGTCGAGAGCGAGCTGTTCGGCCACGAACCCGGCGCCTTCACCGGCGCGCAGAAGCGCCGTATCGGCAAGTTCGAGTTCGCCAACGGTGGCACGCTGTTCCTCGACGAAATCGAGAGCATGAGCCTGGACGTGCAGGTCAAGCTGCTGCGCCTGCTGCAGGAGCGCGTGGTCGAGCGCCTGGGCGGCAACCAACTGATACCGCTGGACATCCGCGTGATCGCCGCGACCAAGGAAGACCTGCGTCAGTCGGCCGATCAAGGGCGTTTCCGCGCCGACCTCTACTACCGCCTGAACGTCGCACCGCTGCGCATCCCGGCGCTGCGCGAACGCGGTGACGACATCCTGGTGCTGTTCCAGCACTTCGCCGATGCCGCCAGCCAACGTCACGGCCTGGCACCGCATACCCTGCAACCGGCGCAGCGGGCCATGCTGTTGCGTCACGAATGGCCAGGCAACGTACGCGAGCTGCAGAACGCGGCAGAGCGCTTCGCCCTTGGCCTGGAGCTGGCCCTGGACGGCCAGGCGCCCTCTGCCACCGACAGCGCCGAACCGGCACGTGTCAGCAACCTCAGCGAGCAGGTGGAGCAGTTCGAGCGTTCGCTGATCGCCGCCGAGCTGAACCAGCCGCACAGCTCCATGCGCAGCCTGGCCGAGGCCCTCGGCATCCCGCGTAAAACGTTGCACGACAAACTGCGCAAGCACGGTCTGAGCTTCGCCGACGGCATCAGCCATGACGATCACGAGGAGCCGCGGCCATGACCACCGACAGCCAGTACCTGCAGGCAGTCCTGCACAGCGATATACCGCTGACACGAGAAATGGGCATGCAAGTCATCGACTGGCACGAGCAGTGCCTGCGTCTGCAATTGCCGCTGGCGCCCAACGTCAACCACAAGAGCACCATGTTCGGCGGCAGCCTCTACTGCGCCGCCGTACTTGTCGGCTGGGGCTGGCTGCACCTGCGTCTGCGCGAGCTGGGGATCGATGATGGGCATATCGTCATCCAGGAGGGGCAGATCAGCTACCCGTTGCCCGTGACCGGTGTAGCGGTAGCACGCTGCCCGGCACCGGACGAAAAGGCCTGGGAGCGCTTCCTGACGATGTACCAGCGTCGCGGCCGGGCGCGCCTGACCCTGGAGACGGAGGTGAGCAATGCGGGGAGTGAAGAGGCGGCAGTGAGATTCAGCGGGCAGTATGTGCTGCACCGCTGATCAGGCGAGGAGCGAGGCGGCTTCGGTAATTACTGCCCGATAGCCGCTGCAATGACTTTTTGCCGCCATGGCGCCTTGGCCGGCAGCGCCAGGAAGAACGGATTGAGCAGCGACTCCCGCGCCGGGTAGCGGAACGGCTGGCCATCCAACCCGATCACCTCGCCCCCCGCGCCTTCGACTACCCCCTGCGCCGCCGCGGTATCCCACTGCGAGGTCGGCGCCAGGCGCGGGTAGAAATCGGCAGCGCCCTCGGCCAGCAAGCAGAACTTCAGCGAGCTGCCGATATTGGCCAGTTCCAACGCGCCAACCTCGGCACCGAGCCCAGCCAGCAAGGCTTCCTGCTCGGGGCTGGTATGGCGGCGGCTGGCAACCACGGTGAAACGGCCATCGGCAGGTGGCGCGTTGCGCACGTGAATCGGCTGAGGCTCTGCCTGTAGCTCTGCACGCCATGCACCCAGATCACGACCACCGAAGTAACAGCGGCCACTGGTCGGCATCGACACCACGCCAAACACCACCTCGCCGCGCTCGATCAGGGCAATGTTGACGGTGAATTCCTCGCTGCCGGCGATGAACTCCTTGGTGCCATCCAGCGGATCGACCAGCCACCAACGCGACCAACCCTCGCGGGTGGCCAGCGGGATGTTGCAGTCTTCCTCGGACAACACCGGAATCTGCGGTGCCAGCACCTGCAGGCCGTCGGCGATGATCCGGTGGGCGGCCAGGTCGGCAGCGGTCACCGGCGAGTCATCGGCCTTGTTGGTGACTGCGACGCCAGAGCGCCAGAACGGCAGGATCGCCTCGCCCGCCAGTTGCGCCAGTTTCACCACTTCGTGCATCAGTTGCAGGTCGTTCATGCGCTCAGCAGCCCCCGCTGGATCAGCAGGTCACGGGCCAGGTACAACGCTGCCAGCGCTCGCCCTTCGCTGAATTGCGGGTGCATGGCCAGGGCCGAGAGTTCGCGCAGGTTGACCTTGTCGACGCGCATCGGCTCGGGCTCATCGCCTTCCAGGCGCTCTTCGTAAAGGTCAGTGGCCAGCACCACCTGGATCTTCTGGCTCATGTAGCCGGGCGACAGCGACAGCTCGGTGAGGTGCTCCAGTTGCCGTGCACCGAAACCGGCTTCTTCCTTGAGCTCACGATCAGCGGCGGCCAGCACGTCCTCGCCCGGCTCGATCAGGCCCTTGGGCAGCGACAGCTCGTATTCGTCGGTGCCACCGCAGTACTCCTCGACCAGCACCGCATGCTCGGCGTCGAGCATGGCCACGATCATCACCGCCCCATAACCGTTGCCTCGACCGACCAGGCGCTCGTAGGTGCGCTCGTTGCCATTGGAGAAGCGCAACTGCACCGCTTCGACCCGGAACAGGCGGCTGCTGGCGACGATCTCGCGACTGAGGACAGTGGGTTTCTGGCGCATGGGTGCGGCTCCTTGGCGTGAACGGGTTACTATACCGTGGCTTGCCGACCGATCGAGAATTTCCAATGCCTGTTCTGCCCTGGTCCGCCATCGATACCGTCCTGCTGGACATGGACGGCACCCTGCTCGACCTGCACTACGACAACCGCTTCTGGCTCGAACACCTGCCCCAGCGCTACGCCGAGCTGCATGGCGTAAGCCGCGCGATGGCCGAGCTGGAGCTGCGACCGCTGTTCGAGCGCCATGCTGGCACCCTGAACTGGTATTGCCTGGACTTCTGGAGCCGCGAACTGCGCCTGCCGATCCGCGAACTCAAGCGCGAGATCGCCGACCTGATTGCCCTGCGTCCGGACGCCGACACCTTTCTTGCCGCCATCGGCAAGGCTGGCAAGCGCGTGGTGATGATCACCAACGCCCACCGCGACTCACTGTCGCTGAAGCTCGAGAAGGTGCAGCTTGCGCCGTATTTCGAACGGCTGATCAGCTCGCACGACTACGGCTACCCGAAAGAGAGCCCGCAGTTCTGGGATGCCCTGCGCGCCGATATCGGCTTCGAGCCCGCGCGCAGCCTGTTCATCGACGACACCCTGGCGATCCTGCGCAGTGCGCAGCGGTTCGGGGTGGGGCATCTGCTGGCAGTGCGCCAGCCCGATAGCCGAGCGGATGTGCGCGATACGCAGGAATTTGCGGCGGTCGAGGATTACCGGGAGTTGTTGCTGGGGCTTTGAGGGCCTCATCGCGGGACAAGCCCGCGATGAGCGCAACACCGATCCTCAGTCAGGAATGCGCAGCACCTGCCCCGGATAGATCTTGTCCGGATGTGACAACAACGGCTTGTTGGCCTCGAAGATCTTCTGGTATTTGCTGGCATCGCCATACTCGGCCTTGGCGATCGCACTCAGGGTGTCGCCCTTCTTCACCGTGACGAACCGGGCCGCCTGCGCCACCGGCCCGGTGACGGTGATCTGGTCATCCACCGAAGCCACCCCGGCGATGTTGCCTGCCGCCAGGATGATCTTCTCCTTCTCCTCCTGACTCGCCACCTCGCCCTTGAGGATGACCTTGTCACCCTCTACGGTGGCCGAAATGTTCGGATTGCCCAGGCCCACGCTCTCCACGTGCTTCTTCAACTGTTCCTCGGCATTGGCATTGCCGGGGGTCAGCAGATCGATCAACTTCTCGCCGGCTTCCTTCACGAAACTGAACAGGCTCATGACGCGCTCCTTGTTGATGATTCCTCGGAACCTGAGAGTCTAGGCCAGGAATCCTTACCCCGCTCCACTGCGACCAATCGACGCGGTCTATCAGGGCATCGACCCTAGCGATTAGACGCGGCGCGCCCACAAGCCTAGGCTTGTGCAAGTAAAAAGCCGCCGGTGATCCGCCCCGATGAACAGCAAGCCTCCGGTCTGTGCGGCATCAACGCCTCTGTCACTGCCTGCCGCCAGCAACATCTACGACTACGTGCAACTCTCCGACCAGGCGAGCGACAGTACGCCCCTGGCCGAAGAAGTCGCCCTGGCGATCGTCTACAACGGCCTCAACCAGGCGGTGATGCTGGTCAGCCCGACCGATCTGGAAGATTTCGCCGTTGGCTTCAGCATTGGCAGCGGCATCGTCTCCAGCACTGAAGACATCTACGACCTGAAGCTCTCCGGCAGCGGTTCGGCGCTGTATGCCGACCTCGAGATCTCCAGCCGTGCGTTCTGGAACCTCAAGGACCAGCGCCGCCAGTTGGCCGGTACCAGCGGCTGCGGCCTGTGTGGCGTCGAGGCCCTGGAGCAGGCGTTGCCCGAACTCGAGGCTCTGCCCGGCGCGCCCCTGCCGCCGGTGGAATGGCTCAAGGACCTGCGCCAACGCATCGACGCCTTCCAGCCCCTGGGCCAGCACTGCGGCGCTGTTCATGCGGCGCTGTTCATGGACCGCCACGGCGAACTGCTGCTGGGCCGCGAAGACATCGGCCGGCACAACGCCCTCGACAAGCTGATCGGTGCCCTGCTGCGCCAGCGCATCGACACCCACGGCGGCCTGGCCATCGTCACCAGCCGCTGCAGCCTGGAGCTGATCCAGAAAGTCCTGCGTGCCGGCATCCAGACCCTGGTCAGCCTGTCGGCACCGACCGGCCTTGCCCTGCAATGGGCACGCAAGCACAACCTCAACCTCATCCATCTGCCCAAACACAGCGCACCGCGGGTATTCAGCCCAGCGGCGGAGTCGTAAAAGCCGTGACCTCCTTCGAGAAACTTCCAGACAACGCCCCCGCTTCCACCCCACGCTACAAGCCCTACCACGGCCCAGCCGGCGGCTGGGGCGCACTGCGCAGCGTGGCCAAGGCCTGGGTCGGCAGCGACAACGCGCTGAAGAACCTGCGTGCACTTCTCAAGACCAACCAGAACGGCGGCTTCGACTGCCCTGGCTGCGCCTGGGGCGACTCGCCCGAGAGCGGCATGGTCAAGTTCTGCGAGAACGGCGCCAAGGCCGTCAACTGGGAGGCCACCAAGCGTCGCGTCGACGCCGCCTTCTTCGCCCGCTACAGCGTCAGTGCGTTGCTTGAGCAGAGCGATTACTGGCTCGAGTACCAGGGCCGCCTGACCGAGCCGATGGTCTATGACCCGGCCAGCGACCGTTACCAGCCGATTGCCTGGGATGCAGCCTTCGAGCTGATCGCCAGCCACCTCAAGGCGCTGGAGTCACCAGACCAGGCCGAGTTCTATACCTCCGGGCGGGCCAGCAACGAGGCGGCGTACCTGTACCAACTGTTCGTGCGCGCCTTCGGCACCAACAACTTCCCTGACTGCTCGAACATGTGCCACGAGGCCAGCGGCGTGGCCCTGGGGCAGAGCGTCGGCGTCGGCAAGGGCACCGTCACCTACGACGACTTCGAACATGCCGACGCGATCTTCGTCCTGGGCCAGAACCCCGGCACCAACCATCCACGCATGCTCGACCCGCTGCGCGATGCCGTGAAGCGCGGCGCCCAGGTGGTCTGCGTCAACCCGCTCAAGGAGCGCGGCCTGGAACGCTTCCAGCACCCACAACATCCACTGGAGATGTTGCTCAACAGCGACCGGCCGACCAATACCGCGTTCTTCCGCCCGGCACTGGGTGGCGACATGGCGCTGCTGCGCGGCATGGCCAAGTTCCTGCTGCAGTGGGAGCGTGAGGCTCAAGCCAATGGCGAACCTGCGATCTTCGATCACGTGTTCATCGCCGAGCACGGCCAGGGCGTGAACGAGTACCTGGCGGTGGTCGATGCCACGCCGTGGGAGCAGATCGTCGAACAGTCAGGCCTGACCCTTGACGATATCGAGTTGTCGGCACGCATGTACTGCAAAGGCAAACGCGTGATCATGTGCTGGGCGATGGGGATCACCCAGCACCGCCACTCGGTGCCGACCATCCAGGAAATCGTCAACCTGATGCTGCTGCGCGGCAATATCGGTGTGCCTGGCGCCGGCCTGTGCCCGGTACGCGGCCACAGCAACGTACAGGGCGACCGCACCATGGGCATCAACGAGCGCCCGCCGGTAGCCCTGCTCGATGCCATCGAGAAGCGCTTCGGCTTCCCGGTGCCACGCAGCAACGGTCACAACACGGTCGAGGCGATCCACGCCATGCTCGAAGGCCGGGCCAAGGTGTTCATCGGGCTGGGCGGCAACTTCGCCCAGGCCACCCCGGATACCGAGCGCACCGCCCAGGCCCTGCGCAACTGTGCGCTGACCGTGCACATCAGCACCAAGCTCAACCGCAGCCACCTGATCCATGGCCAGCAGGCATTGATCCTGCCGTGCCTGGGCCGCACCGATATCGACCTGCAGGCCGAAGGCCCGCAGGCGGTCACGGTGGAAGACTCGTTCAGCATGGTCCACGCCTCCAACGGCCAGTTGCGCGCGCTGTCCAAGCAGATGCGCTCGGAACCTGCGGTGGTCGCCGGCATCGCCGCCGCCACCCTGGGCAACCATCCTGTGGACTGGAACTGGGTAGTGGCCGACTACGATCGGATCCGCGACCTGATCGCCGATACCATCCCCGGTTTTGCCGACTTCAACCAGCGCCTGAACCTGCCGGGTGGTTTCTACCTGGGCAACAGCGCCGGCAGCCGCCAGTGGAAGACCGCAAGCGGCCGCGCCAACTTCAAGCCCAACCTGCTGCCCGACACCCTGCTCGACGAGCGCGTACGCGCCAGCGGCCAGGTGCCTGACCTGATCATGCAGTCGATGCGTTCGCACGATCAGTACAACACCACCATCTACGGCCTGGACGACCGCTACCGCGGCGTGCGCGGCCAGCGCGAGGTACTGTTCGCCAACGAGGCCGACATCATTCGCCTGGGCTTCCAGCCAGGGCAGAAGGTCGACATCGTGTCGTTGTGGGGCGATGAGCATGTGCGTCGGGTGGAGGGTTTCACCCTGCTGGCTTTCGACATTCCGGCGGGGCAGGCAGCCGCCTACTACCCCGAGGTGAATCCGCTGGTTCCACTGGAGAGCATCGGCGACGGCAGCCACACGCCAACCTCGAAGTTCATCGCCATCAAGCTCGAGGCGGCGCGCGGGGACGGGCGTATCATCTGAAAGGCGCGGGCCGTCCCGCGCTGACGGCCTACCAGAAAACAAAAAGCCCCGGCGTAGTAACCGGGGCTTTTTGTTGTCTCAAGTAACCTGAGACCGACAAAAACGAATAAAGTTTCATAGCCAAATCAGCAAGTTAGGAAATTGTGTACAACTCGTGCTACTCGTCGGATTTCCATTGCCAGCCGCTTCGCCGAGCCTCAAATTTCGCCTCGTCATCCCTCTGAGGCTCTCTTGATGAAGAAGTACTCCTCGATTCTGTTGTTGTCTTTTGGTCTGCTCAGCGGCGTTGCCATGGCAGGCGGCACCACCGAGGCCGGCATTGGCGGCGCATTGGGTGGGGTACTGGGCTCGGTGGTCGGCCAGTCCATCGGCGGCAACACCGGCTCGGCCATTGGTGCGGGCCTGGGTGGCGCGGCGGGCAGTGCCGTCGGTGCCGACAAGCGCCAGCGTGGTGAAGCCGCCATTGGTGGTGCCCTGGGCGCGGCGGGCGGTAACGTCGTCGGCCGCCAGGTCGGCGGCAGCACCGGTAGCCTGATCGGCGCAGCCGCAGGTGGCGGTGCCGGCGGTGCGCTGGGCAACTACATGGGCAACAAGGCCGACGAAGACGACCGCCACGACCGCGATCGTGACCGGCGCTACCGCCGTGGCGACGACCGTCGCCATTGGGACAACGGCCATCACTACGGCCATCGCAAGCACAAGCGCCACTGGCGTGACTGATCGGCGTCCATTCACCTACGCCTGATGCCTAAGGCCCCGCCCTCACCCGGCGGGGCCTTTGCATTCCGGCAGGTCGAGGGCTTAAGGGACACCCCGATATGGAGGCAACTAGCCACTAGCTATCATTTCCCACCGCCATCACAACAGGGGACGCAGGGAATGCGCACGAGCCTCGTCAATCCAATACGCCAGCCCGACGCCGGGGAAGCAGAAGGATGACGGACGATACGCGCCCGCCGCACCTCGACCACGCCTGCTTCCAGCGCATCCGCCAGCGGGTTTCCCAGGCCACCGGCCTGCAACTGGCAGACGATCGCCAGAACGTGGTCGCCCATCGGCTGCATGCACGCTTGCGGTTACACCGGCTGGCGAGCTTCGAGGCCTACCTCGACCTGATCGATGCACACCCCAGCGAACAGACGCACCTGCTGCACCTGCTCATCGCCCGGGACACCTACTTCTTTCGCGAGCACCGCCACTTCGAACAGTTGCTGCGCTGGCTTCCCACACTCGCTCATCCTGCGCGCCTGTGGAGTGCGGCCTGTGCCAGTGGCGAAGAGGCCTGGAGCCTGGCCATGGTCGCGCAACAAAGCACATCCGCCGGCTGGCAGGTGCTGGCCAGCGACTACGACAGCGCACTGCTGCGACAGGCTGAGGCCGGTGTCTACGACATCGCCCAGGCCCGCTACTTTCCCCATGGCTGGCTGGACCGCCATTGCCTGTGTGGCGCCGACGAAGCAGCCGGTCGTCTACGTATCGCACCGGGCCTGCGCGAACGGGTACGCTTCGAGACAATCAACCTGATCAAGCCACTGCCGACCGATCTGGGCGAGTTCGATGTGATCCTGCTACGCAACCTGCTCGCGGGCTTCGACGCGCGATGCAAGGCCGATGTCCTGCTGCGCCTGATGCCTCACCTGCGTCCGGGCGGACTGCTGATGATCGGCCACAGCGAAAGCATCCACGGCCTGGATCTGCCCCTGCGGCCACTACTGCCGTCGGTGTTCGAACGCCTATGATGAATAGCACTGCCGCATCGAACGGCAGACAAGGACTGGTCGCGCCCCCGCGCGGCAGTGCGCTTGTGGATCGAGCAGGCCTGCCGCCCCCCATCCCTTGCGAAACAGGCCTTGACCCATGCCCTGCCGAATCCTGCTTGCCGACGACTCGCCACTTTTCCGCGCCGGCCTGCGCGCCCTGCTCGAACAGAAGAAGGAATATGCCGTGGTCGGAGACACCAACGACGGCATGAGCGCCGTGGCGCTGGCGGAGAAGCTGCGGCCGGAGATCGTCGTGCTCGATATGAACAGCGATGCGCTGGATTGTCAGCAGGTGTTGCAGGAGCTGTTCATCCGGGTTCCGGCCACACGCGTGCTGATGCTCTCGACCCGCTCGGAACTGGAGCATGTGATGAGTTGCCTGCAACTCGGCGCCCAGGGCTTCCTGCTCAAGAGCGCCACCGTCGCAGAATTCGAGCAGGCCTTGCAGACCTTGCGCAGCGGCGGACAGTACCTTTCCTCGACAGTGCTGCCAATGGTCATCGGGCAGGCCCTCAAGCACAGTCGCAAACGTCCGCCCAGCCCCGCACAAGCGCCGCTGACCACGCGTCAGCTGGAAGTCCTGCGCCTGATCGCTCGCGGCGAGAGCACCCGCTCCATCGCCGATGGGCTGGGACTGAGCATCAAGACCATCGAGGCCCATCGCTCGCAGATCATGCACCGCCTGCAGATCCACGATGTTCCAGGGTTGGTGCTGTTTGCCGTGCGCGAGGGGATCATCCGCCTCAACGATTGAGCGACAGCCCCGCCCGGATCAGTTGCAGGGTTTCCGGCAGCACTGCCGGTTGCCCCGTGCTGCGTTCGATGAACACCTGTACCACAGTGCCCGCCGCACAGGGCTCGACCTCGCCCGGCCGGTACAACGCCAGGCGAAACTCCACTGTGCTGCCAGCAAGCCGCGTTACTCCCAGGCCAACCTCCAGCACATCGGGAAACCCGGGCAAGGCATAGAAATCCGCGGCAGAACTGACCACGAACCCGGCCAGCTCACCGTCGCGCAGGTCCAGCTCGGCCTGCTCGACGAGAAATGCCTGGATGGCCGTCTCGAAGAAGGCATGCACCGTGGAACCGCCAAGGTGGCCGTTGTGGTCGTTGTCCTGTGGACGCGTGAGGATGGGGTGGAAATGAGAAAAGGCGCTGCGTTGGATGGTCTCGGTCATGGGGTATCCAAGGCGGGTGGCAGGAAAGGGGAGCTTCCCACATCTGGTCTGGAAAACCATAGCCGCAAACACAGTGCTCGCTCGCCAGACATGAAAAAGCCGCCCCGAAGGGCGGCTTTTCAGTGCGGCAGTACAGCTTACAGCTGCGGGCCAGCGGCCTTGATGGCGTCGGAAACTTCGAACTTCTTGAAGTTTTCGATGAACAGCTTGGCCAGGCCTTTGGCGGCCTCGTCGTAAGCGGCCTTGTCAGCCCAGGTGGCGCGCGGGTTGAGCAGCTCGGTATCGACGCCTGGAACGGACTTCGGTACGTCCAGGTTGATGATGTCCAGGTGCTCGGTTTCAGCACCGACCAGAGCACCGCTCTGGATCGCGGCGATCACGCCACGGGTGGTCGGGATGCTGAAGCGCTTGCCAACACCGTAGCCACCGCCGGTCCAGCCGGTGTTGACCAGGTAAACCTTGGAGTTGAAGCCGTTGATACGCTTGATCAGCAGCTCAGCGTACTCGCCTGCAGGACGGGCGAAGAACGGCGCGCCGAAGCAGGTGGAGAAGGTCGACTTGATGCCGCCGCCCGAACCCATTTCGGTGGAACCGACCAGCGCGGTATAGCCCGACAGGAAGTGGTAGGCCGCCTGCTCGTTGTTCAGGATCGACACCGGAGGCAGAACGCCGGTCAGGTCGCAGGTCAGGAAGATGACCGCGTTAGGCTCGCCACCCAGGTTGGCTTCGGCGCGCTTGGCGACGTGCTCCAGTGGGTAGGCGGCACGGCTGTTCTGGGTCAGGCTGACATTGGTGTAGTCGGCGTGGCCGGCTTCGTCGATGACGACGTTTTCCAGCACCGCGCCATGCTTGATGGCTTTCCAGATGACCGGCTCGTTCTTCTCGGACAGGTCGATGCACTTGGCGTAGCAACCACCTTCCATGTTGAAGACGACGCCCTCGCCCCAACCGTGCTCGTCGTCACCGATCAGGTAACGGCTTTCGTCGGCGGAGAGGGTGGTCTTGCCGGTGCCGGACAGGCCGAAGAACAGGGTCACATCGCCGTCTTCGCCGATGTTGGCCGCGCAGTGCATCGGCAGCACGTCGACTTCCGGCAGCAGGAAGTTCTGTACCGAGAACATGGCCTTCTTCATTTCGCCGGCGTAGCGCATGCCTGCGATCAGCACTTTCTTCTGGGCGAAGTTGAGGATCACGCAACCATCGGAGTTGGTGCCGTCACGCTCTGGAACGCACTCGAAGTTGGCGACGTTGAGGATCTGCCACTGGTCGCGGCCGGCCGGGTTGAACTGGCCTTTTTCCGGATTGATGAACAGGCAACGGCCGAACAGGTTCTGCCAGGCGGTCTGGGTGGTCATCTTGACCGGCAGGTAGTGCTCGGCTGCGGCACCGACATGAACGTAGGAGACGAAGTGTTCCTGGGCGTTGTTGAACGCCTCGACGCGGTCCCACAGGGCATCGAACTTGTCGGCCGGGAACTTGCGGTTGATCGGGCCCCAGGCGATGGCGGCAGAGGTGCTCGGTTCATCGACGATGAAACGGTCAGCGGGCGAACGGCCAGTACGGTGACCGGTTTCCACGACCAGTGCGCCAGTATCGGCCAGCACGCCTTCACCGCGTTGCAGCGCATGTTTTACCAGCTCGTCGACGGTCAGGTCGGTGTACACGGTGTTGTTGGCTTGCGTCATGAGATACCCCATCCGGCCCGAGGCCGAGTGCTCCAAACGTTTTGTAGTGGCCTGTTTCAAACTACTACAGCGAAAAAAGTGGCCGGATTATGCCAGAAACGCCCAAAAAAAGTAGGCCCCTCCTGTCGTAACTGCGCTTTTACGCAATTAGACAGGAGAATCTCCTGTAGTGAAGCGTTTCAGTGGCGAGTTTCTGACGCCTCGTCCGTGCCACCACCCGCAAACAATTGCGCTACATCGCTGGCATCGAAGAAATACCGCTCGTTGCAGAACTGGCAATCGATCTCGACCTGGCCACCGCATTCCTCCACCAGCGCCTTGGCATCCGCCTCGCCGAGGCTGACCAGGGCGTTGCCGGAACGCTCACGCGAGCAGCTGCAGTGGAAGCGCAGCGGCTCGATGTCGAAGAGGCGTACGGCGTCCTCGTGATAGAGGCGATGCAGCAGGGTTTCGTTGCCTTCGGCCCACTCTTCAGGCTTGAGGGTCTTGGCCATGGCCACCACGTACTGCCAGCTTTCCTCACGTTCTTCCTCGTCACGCTGACGATCGACCGGCAACTGCTGCAGCAGCAGGCCACGGGCCTTGCCGGTCGAGGTATCGAGCCAGAAGCGGGTGTTGAGCTGCTGGGACTGGACGAAGTAGTTGGTGAAGCACTCGGACAGGTTGGCGCCCTCGAGCTCGACGGTGCCCTGGTAGCGCTGGCCCTTGACCGGATCGATGGTCAGCGTGAGGTGACCATCCGGCATCAGGTCGGCCAGGGTCGCGTCAGCCGTGATCTGCTCGGCCTCGTAACGCGCCATGCCGCGGATGTCGCGCTCGCCCGAGCACTCCACCATCAGCAGCGGGATTGGCCCTTCCGAGCGCGCCTGCAGGATCAGCAGGCCATCGAACTTGAGTGCGCCGACCAGCAGCGAAGTAGCAGCCATCAGCTCACCCAGCAGAGCGGCAACCGGCTGCGGATAAGGGTGACGGGCAAGCACTTCGCTGTAGCTCTTGTCGAGCTCGACCCATTCGCCGCGCACATCGCGCTCTTCGAACAGGAAGCGTTGGGTGAAATCGGTATCCGGTAAATCGCTCATGGTTTTGGCTATCTGAAAATTCTGAAAAGAGTGACAAAATGATTACAGGAGCCTACAAAGGCCCATGGTAAAGCGCATCCGACGCGCGGAAATTCAGCTGGTAATTGAGGTATTTTATGGATAATCGACCACTGTTCCAAGAAAAGTGGTCCTGGGGACCTCTGGCAGCCTGCACGTTACTGCCCATCGCTCTACTGTGTTTCTGGTTGTGGCCGTTTGGCCAGATCCTGTTCCTGACTTTCGACGAGTGGCTATTCCGTGCACTCAACGGCCCACTGGCAGACAGCACCACCTGGCGCTACATCTGGACCCTGGGCAGCCTGCGCCCCTTCGACATCGTCGTCGGTCTGATCCTGCTCCTGCTGCTGATCAAGGGCGACTGGGTGTTCAAGGCCGTGCAGGTACGGCAGGCATTCTTCGGCTTTTTCGTCAGCCTGCTCCTCTTAGTGGTGGTTCGCGCGCTGTTTTCCAAGTGGGTGGATGCATCCGGATGGCAGCATGACAGCCCGTCGATCGTATTCGACGACGCCGTGCGCCTGAGCCACTACTACCCGAACCTTGAAGCCCACTGGGAACTGAAGGACCGTTCCAGCAAGAGCTTCCCGGGCGATCACGCCTCGGTACTGCTCCTCTGGGCGCTGTTCATGAGTCTGTTCAGTCGCCGGCTGGTGCAAAGCCTGGTGATCTGGGGGCTGGCCGTGCTGTTCATGCTGCCGCGTCTGGTCGCTGGCGCGCACTGGGGGCAGGATGACTACATCGGTGGTCTGGGGATGGCATTACTGGCTCTGGGCTGGACCGTGCATACACCTCTGGCGGCCAAGGCCAGCGCGGCACTGGTGCGCTGGACCTCACCGCTGTTCAGGGTACTCGGCAAGCTGCCGCTGATCGGGCGCATGAGCGTGATGCGTACAGCCTTCTAAGCGCAACTGACGGCGCAGGTCTACTCGAAACTGCCATGCAGTTGGTGGATCTGCCGCCGTTGCTTCTTGTTGGGCCGGCCGTCGGTAGTCACACCCATCGCCCCGGCCTTGCGCAGTTCGGCGGCCTGCTCGCGGCGCTTCACGCTGTCGGCAGTTTCCTCGTAGAGGGTCTGCGCCTCGGGCGCCCCACGACGCACCACCGACAGCGCCTTGACCACCACGGTCTTCTCGTCGAAACCGGTGCGCAGCACGAACTCGTCACCTACCCGCGGTTCCTTGCCCGGTTTGCAGCGCTCACCACGGCAATGCACCTTGCCACTCTCGATCGCCGCCTTGGCCAGCGCACGCGTCTTGTAGAAGCGCGCCGCCCACAGCCATTTGTCCAGGCGGACCTTGTCGTCGTCTTCCGCTTTCTGTGCCATCCCTCTACCTCGAATTCTGTCTTTAACGGAACTGTACTACCGTAACTGTCGGATGCAAAAAGTCCGCGCCATGCTTACAGTTCACCACCTCATTCGCAGGGTGTGCTTCGTGAAAACATTTGACCATCTGACAGTGATCGGCCTGCGCGAGTGGATCGCCCTGCCCGACCTCGGTCTCGCCGGGCTTCGGGCCAAGATCGACACTGGCGCCAGCACCTCCAGCCTGCACGCCACCGACATCGAACCCTTCGAGCGCGACGGCCAGTCCTGGGTACGTTTCACCGCGCACCTGGGTTCTGTAGTGCAACTGCGTCATCGCCGCTGCGAAGCGCCTCTGGTGACCATGAAGACCATCAAGAGCTCCAACGGCCATGCCCAGACCCGCTATGTGATCCGAACGCCACTGGCATTGGGCGACCGGGTCTGGGAAGTGGAATTCACCCTGGCTTGCCGCAAGAGCATGCGCTATCGGTTGTTACTTGGATCGAAAGCCTTGGTCCACGGTCAACTGGTCGTCAACCCCGGCCTCAAGTACGTTCAGGACAAACCGGCCTTCCCGGCCACTCTCTCCCCTGTCACAGGTGCTGCATGAAGATCGCCGTGCTTTCGCGCAACCCGCGTCTGTATTCCACCCGCCGCCTGGTCGAAGCCGGCACCCAGCGCGGCCATGAAATGGTCGTGATCGACACCCTGCGCGCCTACATGAACATCGCCAGCCACAAGCCGCAGATCCACTATCGCGGCAAACCGCTGGAAGGTTTCGATGCAGTGATCCCACGTATCGGCGCCTCGGTGACCTTCTATGGCTGCGCAGTGCTGCGCCAGTTCGAGATGATGGGCGTCTACCCACTCAATGAATCGGTGGCCATCGCCCGCTCGCGCGACAAGCTGCGCTCTTTGCAATTGCTGTCACGCCGCGGCATCGGTCTGCCGATCACAGGTTTCGCTCACTCGCCGGATGACATTCCCGACCTGATCCAGATGGTCAATGGTGCACCGCTGGTGATCAAGGTGCTCGAAGGCACCCAGGGCATCGGCGTGGTGCTGTGCGAAACGACCAAGGCTGCCGAGTCGGTCATCGAAGCGTTCATGGGCCTGAAGCAGAACATCATGGTCCAGGAATACATCAAGGAGGCTGGCGGCGCCGACATCCGCTGCTTCGTGGTCGGCGACAAGGTCATCGCCTCGATGAAGCGCCAGGCCAAGCCCGGTGAGTTCCGCTCCAACCTGCACCGCGGTGGAGTGGCCAGCCTGATCAAGATCACCCCCGAGGAACGCATGACGGCCATTCGCGCGGCCAAGGTCATGGGCCTCAGCGTGGCCGGCGTGGATATCCTGCGCTCCAATCATGGCCCGCTGGTGATGGAGGTGAATTCGTCGCCGGGGCTGGAGGGCATCGAAGTCACCACCGGCAAGAACGTTGCCGGGATGATCATCGAACACCTGGAGAAGAACGGCGGACCGAACCAGACCCGGACCAAAGGCAAGGGTTGATTCGAAATCGTGGCGGTCTCTTCGCGGCTTTAGCCACAAAGAGACCACAGAACCTCACACGGCATCACGCGGCAGCAACAGCCCCAATGGCAGGCGTACCCGCGCCTCGATCCCGCCACCGGAGCGGTTGCGCAACTCGACATTGCCGCCATGCTGGGCGGCGATCCGTTTGACGATCGCCAAGCCCAGCCCGGTGCCCTTGCCCCCACGTGCACGGTCGCCGCGAATGAACGGATTGAAGATGGTCTCCAGTTCCGATTCGTCGATCCCCGTACCCCGGTCGAGCACGCTGAGTACCACGTACGGCGCCCCCTGCTCACCTGACACATAAGCCGCCACCTCGACGCCCTTGCCCGCATGGTGCAGGGCATTGCCGATCAGGTTGCCCAGCATGCGCTTGAGCGATACGCGCCGTAGCGGGAAAGGTGGAATAGGCTCCAGGCACAGGCGCACGCGCTCTTCGGGCTGGTTATAGGGCGCCACCACCTCGCGAATCAGATCACCCAGGTCGACTTCTTCCACCGGCTCGTCGCGGCCATCGCGAATGAAGGCCAGGAACTGGTCGAGAATGGCGTCCATGTCTTCGATGTCGCGCACCATGTCGTCGCTGAGCTCACTTTCGTTCCCCATCAGCGACAGCGACAGCCGTAGCCGGGTCAATGGCGTACGCAGGTCGTGGGAGACCCCCGCCAGCATGAGCTCGCGCTCGCGCCCGGCCTGCTCGACATCCTCGGCCATCTGGTTGAACGCACGGTACACCTCGGTCATCTCGCTGGGTGTATCGCTGATGGGCAGGCGCACGCTGCGCCCCTGCCCAAGCTGACGGGCAGCGAACACCAGGCGTTTGAGCGGCTGGTTGAGCTGGCGCACGAAGATCCAGGCCGACGCGGTGGACAGCAGGCCGATGGCCAGGAACCAACCGAGCACGTTCCAGATCTTCTGCCCGCGCAACGGGTGCGGATACAACGGCACCTTCAGCCAACCCGGCCCCAGGCTCGGCGCATTCACCCACAGTGCCGGCGGCGCATGGATGCGCAGGCGTACCTCGGTATCCTCGCCCAGCTCAGCCTGCATCTGGCGCTGGTAGATCTCGCTGTACGGCCAGTGCTGCTCACCCTCCGGCACACCCGAGCCGGTCACGCGGATCAGACCGGCCGCCTCGGCGATCTGGTCCCGGTTCTCTTCATCGGCCGCCCAATAGGCACGCAAGGTCAGCGCCACACCGTGGCTGTACTGGCGGTCGACCAGAACGTCCTCGTTCATCAGCAAGTACACCAGCGTCAGCGCCTTGGAAAACAGGACGACGATCAGTACCAGCCACAGGGTGCGGGCGAAGAAGCTTTGCGGAAACCAGAGAGGCGTTTTCATTGGCGACGATTACTGCACGGCGGGAACAAGCAAGGCGGGGACCACAGACGAAAACAGGGCGACCCTTGCGGGCCGCCCTGCCGTGTCATGGCAGCGGTTCATTTACCGGCATTTCCGTCCGGCACGAAGACATAACCCACACCCCAGACCGTCTGGATGTAGCGAGGCTTCGATGGATCGGGCTCGATCATGCGGCGCAGACGCGAGATCTGCACATCGATGGAGCGCTCCAGGGCATCCCACTCACGGCCGCGGGCCAGGTTCATCAGTTTGTCGCGGGTCAGCGGTTCGCGAGCATGCATGACCAGAGCCTTGAGCACGGCGAATTCACCGGTGGTGAGCATGTGCACTTCATCGCCGCGCTTGAGTTCGCGGGTCGCCAGCGACAGCTCGTAGTCGCCGAACGTGACGGTTTCTTCCTCGCTGCCCGGGGCGCCAGGAACGCTCGGAGCCTGGCGCCGCAGCACGGCCTTGACCCGCGCGACCAACTCGTCGGGGTTGAACGGCTTGGCGAGATAATCGTCAGCGCCCAGCTCAAGGCCCTTGATCCGGCTAAGCTCGTCGCCCTTGGCGGTGAGCATGATGATCGGGATCTGGTTGTTCGCCGCGCGCAGGCGGCGGCAGGCGGAGAGGCCGTCTTCACCCGGCAGCATGAGATCGAGCACCACCAGGTTGAACACTTCACGGGCCAGCAGGCGGTCCATCTGCTCGACGTTCGGCACGGCGCGGGCACGGAAGCCCTTGCTGGTGAAGAAACGCTCCAGCAGGCTGCTCAGCCCCGGATCGTCGTCAACGATGAGAATCTTTTCGCCTTCAGCAATGTTTGCGGTGCTGGTCATCAATAACTCCTCTGATATCGCCGCGCATTATGGCGTAGCCATTGCGACGCGTGCCGTGTGCATTGTTAGCAGATTTTTCCCCGGGTGCCACTTCTCGCTCGACACACATGGCTCAGCGCCATCACCGCAAGCCGGACTCGATGGGTATAATGCGCGGCTTTCATCCAGTGCCGCCGGGCCTGAACCCCCACTGCGGCCTTAGTATTCACTATTTGTCAGGTGGTTCTCATGGACAGCATCAACAGCCGTATCGCCGAGGAACTGGGCGTGCGCCCACAACAGGTCGAGGCGGCCGTGGGCCTGTTGGACGAAGGCTCGACGGTGCCCTTCATCGCCCGTTACCGCAAGGAAGTGACCGGCAGCCTGGACGATACGCAACTGCGCCACCTGGAAGAGCGCCTGCGTTACCTGCGTGAACTCGACGAGCGCCGCGCCAGCATCCTGGCCAGCATCGAGGAGCAGGGCAAGCTGACCCCGGAACTGGCCCGCGAGATCAAGCTCGCCGACACCAAGACCCGCCTCGAAGACCTTTACCTGCCTTACAAGCAAAAGCGCCGCACCAAGGGCCAGATTGCCCTGGAAGCCGGCCTGGGCGAACTGGCTGACGGCCTGTTCGACGACCCGCAGCGCGACCCTGAAAGCGAAGCCGCGCGCTTCGTCGACGCCGACAAAGGCGTCGCCGACGTCAAGGCCGCCCTCGAAGGCGCCAAGTACATCCTCATGGAGCGCTTCGCCGAAGACGCGGCCCTGCTCGACAAACTGCGCGGTTTCCTCAAGCAGGAGGCGGTGCTCACCGCGCGCGTGGTGCCGGGCAAGGAAGAGGAAGGCGCCAAGTTCCGCGACTACTTCGCCCACGACGAACTGCTGCGCAACGCCCCGTCGCACCGCGCCCTGGCGATCTTCCGCGGTCGCAACGAAGGCGTGCTGAGCGCCTCGCTCAAGGTCGGCGAGGAACTACCGGGCACCCTGCACCCGTGCGAGCTGATGATCGCCAGCCACGTTGGTATCGAAAACCGCGGCCGCCCGGCCGACAAGTGGCTGGGCGAGGTGGTGCGCTGGACCTGGAAGGTCAAGCTCTACACCCACCTGGAAACCGACCTGTTCGGCGAGCTGCGCGACAACGCCGAAAGCGAGGCGATCAACGTCTTCGCCCATAACCTGCACGACCTGCTGTTGGCCGCCCCCGCCGGCCCGCGTGCGACCCTGGGCTTCGACCCGGGCCTGCGCACTGGCTGCAAGGTCGCGGTAGTCGATGCCACCGGCAAGCTGCTGGACTACACCACCGTCTACCCGCATGCACCGAAGAACGACTGGGACCGCACCCTCGCCGTACTGGCGGCCCTGTGCGCCAAGCATTCGGTGGAGCTGATCGCCATCGGCAACGGCACCGCCAGCCGCGAAAGCGACAAACTGATCGGTGACCTGGTGAAAAAATACCCGGCACTGCAAATCACCAAGATCATGGTCTCCGAGGCGGGCGCCTCGGTGTATTCAGCGTCCGAACTGGCTGCCCGCGAATTCCCCGATCTCGACGTCTCGATCCGCGGCGCCGTGTCGATTGCCCGTCGCCTGCAGGACCCGCTGGCCGAACTGGTGAAGATCGATCCGAAGTCCATCGGGGTGGGCCAGTACCAGCACGATGTGTCGCAGGTGAAACTGGCGCGCGGCCTGGACGCTGTGGTCGAGGACTGCGTGAACGCCGTGGGCGTGGACGTCAACACCGCCTCGGTGGCCTTGCTGACCCGCATCTCCGGTCTCAATGCGACGCTGGCGCAGAACATCGTCGCCCACCGCGACGCCAACGGCCCGTTCGCCACCCGGGCGGCACTGAAGAAAGTCAGCCGCCTCGGCGAAAAGACCTTCGAGCAGGCCGCAGGCTTCCTGCGCGTGATGAACGGTGACAACCCGCTGGACGCCTCTGCCGTGCACCCCGAAGCCTATCCGCTGGTGCAGCGCATCGCCGCCGACACCGACCGCGATATCCGCTCGCTGATCGGCGACAGCAGCTTCCTCAAGCGCCTCGACCCAAAGAAATTCACCGACGAATCCTTCGGCCTGCCGACCGTCACCGACATCCTCCAGGAGCTGGACAAGCCCGGCCGCGACCCGCGCCCTGAGTTCAAGACCGCGACCTTCCAGGATGGCGTCGAGGACCTCAAGGACCTGGAGCCCGGCATGATCCTCGAAGGCGTGGTGACCAACGTCACCAACTTCGGCGCCTTCGTCGACATCGGCGTGCACCAGGATGGCCTGGTGCACATCTCGGCGCTGTCGGAGAAGTTCGTCAAGGATCCGCGCGAAGCGGTCAAGGCCGGCGACGTGGTCAAGGTCAAGGTCATGGAAGTGGATATCCCGCGCAAGCGTGTCGGCCTGTCCATGCGCATGAGCGATACCCCAGGCGAGAAGGTCGAAGGCAACCGTGGCGGCCCACGCGGCAACGGCGGCAACCGTTCGCAACAGGCACCACGCCCGCGCGAAACCGCCACCGCCGCGCCGGCCAACAACGCCATGGCCGCGCTGTTCGCCAATGCCAAGCAGTTGAAGAAGAAGTGATGGACGTCCCGAAGGAATACGTCGAAAGCGCCTTCAGCCAGCTCCTGGGCTGCCGCCTGCAACGCCTGGACACAGGCGTTGCCGAGGTGGCCCTGGCGCTGGAACCACACCTGCGCAACCGTGGCCAGAAACTGCACGGCGGGGCGATCTTCAGCCTGGTGGACATCGCCATGGGCCTGGCCTGCTCGGCCAGCCATGGCTTCGACCAGCAAAGCGTGACCATCGAATGCAAGATCAACTACATGCGCGCTGTCAGCGACGGCGAAGTGCTGTGCACCGCCCGGGTGATACACGCCGGGCGGCGCACGCTGGTGGTCGACGCCGACGTGCTCCAGGGCGACAAGCTGGTGGCCAAGGCACAGGGAACCTTCGCGGTTCTCTAGCTGCCCGAGTGATAACTGCGGTATTTTTGCCGGTATTGGTCGGGCGCTGTCACTGACCCTATCGCGGGACAAGCCCGCTCACACAGGTGCCTCGGTGCTTTTGTGGGAGCGGGCTTGTCACGCGATGGGTTCGGCAAGGCCCCGAAGTATCTGCGCTACCAGCACCGGAACCGCGTAAACCAGGCGACAACGCCAGTTCCTTTGTCCCTACCCTTGTAGACCGTCATTTCTACCCCCATATTGGGGCGACTGACGCGTGAAGGAATCCATCTTGAGCGACCTCCTCAATCGCCGCCTGAGCTTGCTCGGCGCCAATCTCTCCCTGCTCAAGCAGTGCCTGCACGGCATTGAGCGCGAATGCCTGCGAGTGACCGACGAAGGTCGGCTGGCCCAGACCCCACACCCCGAAGCCCTGGGTTCGGCACTGACCAACGAGCAGATCACCACCGATTACTCCGAATCGCTGCTGGAGTTCATCACCCCGGCCCTGCCTGATCCGGCCAAGGTGCTCGAGAACCTCGAGGAGATCCACCGCTTCGTCTACACCAAGCTCGGCGACGAATACCTGTGGAGCCCGTCGATGCCGTGCGCGCTGCCCGCCGAGGAAGACATTCCGATCGCCGAATACGGCAGCTCCAACATCGGCAAGCTCAAGCACGTGTACCGCAAGGGCCTGGCCCTGCGCTACGGCCGCACCATGCAGTGCATCGCCGGCATCCACTACAACTTCTCGTTGCCCGAGGCCCTCTGGCCCCTGCTGCGTGAAGCCGAAGGCAGCGAACAGGACGATCGTGACTATCAGTCGTCGGCCTACATCGCGCTGATCCGCAACTTCCGCCGCTACAGCTGGCTGCTGATGTACCTGTTCGGCGCCTCGCCAGCGCTGGACAAAGGCTTCCTGCGCGGCCGCCCGCACCAGCTCGAAGAGCTGGACGCCGACACCCTCTACCTGCCCTACGCCACCAGCCTGCGCATGAGCGACCTGGGATACCAGAGCAACGCCCAGGCAGGCCTGACGCCGTGCTACAACAATCTGTCCAGCTACACCGACAGCCTGCGCAAGGCCGTTGGCACGCCTTACCCACCCTATGTCGAAGTGGGTACGCACAAGGACGGCGAATGGGTGCAGTTGAACACCAACATCCTGCAGATCGAGAACGAGTACTACTCGAACATTCGCCCCAAGCGCGTGACCTACACCGGCGAACGTCCGATCCAGGCCTTGATCTCGCGCGGCGTGCAGTATGTCGAGGTGCGTTGCCTGGACATCAACCCGTTCCTGCCGGTGGGCATCGACCTCACCGAGGCGCGCTTCCTCGACGCCTTCCTGCTGTTCTGCGCGCTTGATGAGAGCCCGTCGCTGGACAACGGCGAATGCGGCCAGTGCACCAGCAACTTCCTCACCGTGGTCAAGGAGGGGCGCCGCCCAGGCCTGGAGCTGCAGCGCGATGGCCAGCCGGTCACACTGCGCGAATGGGCCAGCGAGCTGATCGCCCGCATCGGCCAGCTGGCCGGACTGCTTGACCAGGCCCAAGGTGGCGACGACCACGCCAAGGCCCTGGAGGCGCAGCAAGCCAAGGTCGACGACCCTGAGCTGACACCTTCTGCACAGGTCCTGGCGCGCATGACCGAGCACGACGAAAGCTTCGTCGCATTCTCGCTGCGCCAGAGCAAGCTGCACGCCGAAACCTTCCGCGAGCAAGCGCTGCCTGGCGAGCGCCAGCAAGCCTTCGAAACCCTCGCCCGCGACTCTCTGGCCGAACAGTCGCGTCTGGAGCAGCAGGAAGTCGGCGACTTCGACCTGTTCGTCGGTGCCTACCAGGCCAGCATCCTGGCGATCAGCAACTGATGAGCCGCACGCCCTCGCCGCGCAAGCCCCGCGCCAGTAGCCAGGCCAGGATCGAAGCGATCCTGGCGGCCGCTCGCGAGCTGCTGGCAGGCGAAGGTGTGGCGGGGCTGTCGATCTACAGCGTGGCCGAACGGGCGCAGATCCCTCCGTCCTCGGTCTATCACTTCTTCGCCAGCGTTCCGGCGTTGCTCGAAGCTCTGACCGCAGATGTGCACCGCGCTTTTCGCGAGGCGCTGAGCGCGCCGATCGACGCCCACGCCTTCAGCACCTGGCAGGGCTTGTCACGCCTGGTCGAGCAGCGCACGCTGGAGATCTACCGCCAGGACACCGCCGCCCGGCAGTTGATCCTTGCCCAGCATGGGCTGAGTGAAGTGGCGCAAGCCGACCGCCAGCACGACCTGGAGCTCGGCAAGCTGATGCACAGCTTGTTCGACCGGCATTTCCAGTTACCCAGCATGCCCACCGACGTGGATGTGTTTGCCCTGGCGATGGAGCTGAGCGACCGGGTCTATGCCCGGTCGATGCAGTTGCACGAACAGATCACGCCGCGCATGGCGGAGGAAGGGATGCGGGTCTTCGAAGCGTATCTGGGGCTTTACCTGCCGCCTTTCCTGGCCAGACGCCCAAGCTGAAACCTTCGCGGGCAAGCCCGCTCCTACGGGGAACCGTGGGAGCGGGCTTGCCCGCGAAGGCCTCCACAAGGGCCTGGGAGTCGAACGCCATCACAGCTTGGCGATAGACACCTCGGTCGATTTCACGAAGGCAATCACTTCACTGCCAACCTGCAGTTCCAGCTCGCGCACGGAACGGGTGGTGATCACCGAAGTGACGATGCCGGAGGCGGTCTGCACGTCGATTTCCGACAATACCGGGCCTTCGAGGATTTCTTTGACGGTGCCTTTGAACTGGTTGCGGACGTTGATCGCTTTGATGGTCATGGCTTGATTCCTTTGGTTGGCTTCGCAGATTCAGTGGGCCCAACGCAGTTGCGTGGGCAAAGGGGCTACAGGCTCCGGCTCGGGCGGGGTGCCAGGGACGGACAGGACACGGTTGAGCACTTCGCTTTCCAGCGCAGCCAGGCGGTGCGAACCACGCGCCCGCGGCCTTGCCAGGTCGACGGTAAGGTCCAGGCCGACCTCGCCGTCCTCGATCAGGATCACCCGGTCGGCCACGGCGACGGCTTCGTTGACGTCGTGGGTGACCAGCAGAACGGTGAAACCGTGTTCGCGCCACAGGCGCTCGATCAGTTGCTGCATTTCGATCCGGGTCAGGGCATCCAGCGCACCCAGCGGCTCGTCGAGCAGCAGCAGGCGCGGCTGGTGGATCAGCGCTCGGGCCAGGGCCACGCGCTGCTTTTGTCCACCGGACAGCGCAGCAGGCCATTCGTTGGCTCGATCGGCCAGGCCGACCTCCTCCAGCGCTTGCACCGCGCGCGGCCGCCAGTCACCGGACAAGCCCAGGCCGACGTTGTCGATCACCTTCTTCCAGGGCAGCAGGCGGGCGTCCTGGAACATCAGGCGGGTTTCCTCGCGCGCATCGACCAGCGGCGCAGCACCGGCCAGCAGATCACCGGCACTGGGTTGGTCCAGACCGGCCAGCAAGCGCAGCAAGGTGCTCTTGCCGCAACCGGAGCGTCCGACGATAGCAACGAACTGACCGGCCGGGATGTGCAGGTCGATACCGCGCAGCACTTCACGCTTGCCGAACGTCTTGCGCAGGCCGTTGGCGGCCAGCGGGATGCCACGCAGCAGGCGCGGCGGTTGTTCCTTGAGCACGGTCATGCGCCCTCCTTCTTCGCCACCTGGTAGGCGGGGTGCCAGCGCAGCCAGACACGCTCCAGGCCACGGGCGGCGAGGTCGGCGAGCTTGCCGAGCACGGCGTACATGACGATGGCCAGGACCACCACGTCGGTTTGCAGGAATTCACGGGCGTTCATCGCCAGGTAACCGATGCCGGCATTGGCCGAGATGGTCTCGGCAACGATCAGGGTCAGCCACATGAAGCCCAGGGCGAAGCGCACACCGACCAGGATCGACGGCAGCGCACCGGGCAGGATCACCTGGCGGAACAGCGAGAAACCGGACAGGCCATAGCTGCGCGCCATTTCCACCAGCGCCGGGTCGACATTACGGATGCCGTGGTAGGTGTTCAGGTAGATCGGGAACAGCGTACCCAGCGCGACCAGGAAGATCTTCGCCGACTCGTCGATGCCGAACCACAGGATCACCAGCGGAATCAGCGCCAGGTGCGGCACGTTGCGGATCATCTGCACCGAGCTGTCGAGCAGGCGTTCGCCCCAGTTCGAAAGGCCGGTGATGAACCCCAGCAACAGGCCGATGCTGCCGCCAATCAGAAAGCCCACACCGGCGCGCCAGCCGCTGATCGCCAGGTGCGTCCAGATCTCGCCGCTGCGCACCAGCTCGACACCGGCGCTGACCACCGCGCTCGGTGCCGGCAGGATGCGCGTGGACAACCATCCAGCGCTGACCGCCAGCTGCCACACCGCCAGCAGCAACACGGGCAAGGCCCATGGCGCCAGGCGCTGTGTCAGGGTGGAAGAAGTTGCACGACTCATGGCCTGACCCTCAGCTCTGCGACACGGACTTGGGCAGGATGTCGTTGGCGACCATTTCACCGAACGGGCTCACATAGCCCCCGGTCTTGGCCTGCTCCGGGCGCTGCACGTCCAGGTGCGGGAACAGCAGCTCGGCGACGCGATAGGACTCTTCCAGATGTGGGTAACCGGAGAAGATGAAGGTATCGATGCCCAGGTCGGCGTATTCCTTGACCCGCGCCGCGACCGTCGGGCCATCGCCCACCAGCGCGGTACCGGCGCCGCCTCGCACCAGGCCGACGCCCGCCCACAGGTTGGGGCTGACTTCGAGCTTGTCGCGGTTGCCGTTGTGCAGGGCGGCCATACGTTGCTGGCCAACCGAATCGAAGCGCGCCAGCGAAGCCTGGGCGCGTGCGATGGTGTCGTCGTCCAGGTGCGAAATCAGGCGATCGGCGGCAGCCCAGGCTTCTTCGTTGGTTTCCCGCACGATCACGTGCAAGCGGATACCGAAGCGCACCTCGCGGCCTTGCGCAGCGGCTTTCTCGCGCACTGCGGCGATCTTCTCCGCAACGGCAGCCGGTGGTTCACCCCAGGTCAGGTACAGCTCGACCTGCTCGGCGGCCAGATCCTGTGCGGCCTCGGACGAACCGCCGAAATACAGCGGCGGACGCGGCTGCTGGATCGGCGGATAAAGCAGCTTGGCGCCCTTCACCTGGATGTGCTTGCCGTCATAGTCGACCACTTCGCCTTCCAGCACCTTGCGCCAGATGCGGGTGAACTCGACCGAGGCTTCGTAGCGCTCCTGGTGGTTCAGGTGCAGACCATCACCGGCCAGCTCGTCCGGATCGCCGCCGGTCACCAGATTGAACAGCGCACGGCCGTTGGACAGGCGATCCAGGGTCGCTGCCTGGCGAGCGGCCACGGTCGGCGAAATGATGCCCGGGCGCAGCGCAACCAGGAACTTCAGGTTCTGGGTCACCGGAATCAGTGACGCCGCGACCAGCCAGGAGTCCTCGCAGGAGCGACCGGTAGGGATCAGCACACCACCGAAACCCAGGCGGTCGGCCGCCTGGGCGACCTGGGTCAGGTAGCCGTGATCGACGGCGCGTGCGCCTTCGGTGGTACCCAGGTACTTGCCGTCACCGTGGGTGGGGAGGAACCAGAAAATGTTAAGGCTCATTGGAGTTGTCTCCTCAAGGGTGGCTCAAGCCGCAGCGATGCTGCGGCGCAGGCGAATCGTTCAAGGTGCGCTGGCGACCTTGGCCGGTGGGGTCCAGATCACGTCCTTGATGCTCAAGGGCTTGGGAATCAGCTTCAGAGCCTGGAAGGTGTCGGCGATCTTCTGTTGCGCGGCGATCACTTCGGGCGTCAGCGGCGCAGCGCCGTAGCCCTGGCGCTTGACCGAGGTCAGGGTGATGTCGGCCGGCAGGCCGAGCAGCGGCGCGACCTGGTCGGTCACTTGCTGCGGGTTGGCCTGGGACCATTCGCCCACGGCGCGCACCTCGTCGATCAGGGTGCTGATCACTGCCGGGTGCTGGGTCGCGTAGCTGCGGGTGGCCAGGTAGAACTGGTGGTTGTCGACCAGGTCCTTGCCATCACGCAGGGTACGGGCCTGCAACTGCTGTTCGGCGGCAGCCTGGTACGGGTCCCAGATCACCCAGGCATCGACGCTGCCACGCTCGAAGGCGGCGCGGGCATCGGCAGGCGGCAGGTACACGGGCTGGATGTCGCTGTATTTCAGGCCGGCGTCCTCAAGGGCGCGGACCAGCAGGTAGTGCACGTTGGAGCCTTTGTTCAGCGCGACTTTCTTGCCTTTGAGCTCCTTCACCGACTGGATCGTCGAGCCCTTGGGCACGAGGATCGCCTCGCTGTGCGGCGCAGGCGGCTCATAGGCCACGTAGAGCAGGTCGGCACCGGCGGCCTGGGCGAAGACGGGTGGCGTTTCGCCGGTGACACCGAAATCGATCGAGCCGACGTTCAGCCCTTCGAGCAGCTGCGGGCCACCGGGGAACTCGGTCCACTGCACGTCGATGCCCTGTTCCTTCAGGCGCTTTTCCAGCGAGCCCTTGGCCTTGAGCAGCACCAGGGTGCCGTATTTCTGGTAACCGATGCGCAGGCTCTCGGCCTGGGCTTGGGTGATGGCGCCGAAGGACACAGCCGCCGCAAACAGGGCGACCAGACCACGACGCAAGAAGACTGTGCGCATGGCGCTCTCCTGTGCGAATGAGGTTCGGGTTGCACCTGCTTGCCTCGTTGTCGGGCGAGTAAGGTGGAAAAACGGTGACGCATTTGCCGGGTCGTTCAGATGCTCCAGCGAGCACTGATCAGGCGTTCGTTGAGTACACCTGGAGCGACCGGCTTGGGCCGACGCGCCAGGGCACTGTGGAAGGTTTCCAGCGAGTCCAGCAGGCGGGCCTCCAGGGCCTCGGCCAACTGTGCCGGGCGATTGCCTTCGGCGTAAGCGACCTGGCTGTCGTCGGCGAAGATCCCTTGAAGGGTCTCCTGCGCCTTGAGTGCCGACAGCACAGGCTTCAATGCGTAATCCACCGCCAGCATGTGGGCGATGCTGCCGCCGGTCGCGATCGGCAGGACCACCTTGTGTTCCAGCGCACGCTCGGGCAGCAGGTCGAGCAACGTCTTCAGGGCCCCGGCGAACGATGCCTTGTACACCGGGGTCGACACCACCAGCCCATCAGCCTGGGCTACCAGTTGCTGGAAGTGCTGCACCTGCGGGCTGTCGAAACGTGCGTGGAGCAGGTCCTCTGCCGGAAACTCGCGCACCTGGAAGGTCACCACCTCCACACCACGATCCTGCAACCACTGGCGCGAACGCTCGAGCAGCACGCCGGAGCGTGAACGGGTACTGGGGCTACCACCTATCGAAACAACCAGCATTGCAGCGCTTCCTTCAATTCGGTTCCGGGGTGTGGCCCCTGTGAATGACTCCGACATTAGCAGCTCGCCACATATATCTAGAAATCATATTTTTTCATTTGTTTATTCGTTATGGAGATATAGCTTTTCACCCTGAAGCGCGCCTTCTCATTCGCTTCACTGGCAAGCCTGCCCGCACGAAGAGCAGGCATAAAAAAGGGCCGTCGAAACGGCCCGAAATCCCTGCTATGGCTAAGAACAATGCAACGAGGATTCAACGATTGGGTTGCGGGGTGAGGCGCAGATAGGGTTTGACTGCCCGATAACCTTTCGGGAAGCGCTGCTTGATCTCGTCCTCATCCTTCAGCGAAGGCACGATCACTACCTCGTCGCCGTCCTGCCAGTTACCCGGGGTGGCGACCTTGTAGTTGTCGGTCAGCTGCAACGAATCGATCACCCGCAGGATCTCGTTGAAGTTGCGCCCGGTGCTGGCTGGATAGGTGATGGTCAGGCGTACCTTCTTGTTCGGGTCGATCACGAACAGCGAGCGTACGGTAAGGGTGTCGTTGGCGTTGGGGTGGATCAGGTCGTACAGGTCGGACACCTTGCGATCGGCATCGGCGATGATCGGGAAGTTGACCACGGTGTTCTGGGTCTCGTTGATGTCATCGATCCACTTGTGGTGTGAGTCGACCGGGTCCACCGACAGCGCGATAGCCTTGACGCCGCGCTTGGCGAACTCATCCTTGAGCTTGGCGGTCAGGCCCAGTTCGGTGGTGCACACCGGGGTGAAGTCCGCCGGGTGGGAGAACAGCACGCCCCAGCTGTTGCCCAGCCACTCATGGAAACGGATCTTGCCGGCGCTGGAATCCTGTTCGAAGTCGGGGGCGATGTCGCCGAGTTTGAGGCTCATGGAAGCGGCTCCTGTGCTGTGTCTGGCCTTGTGGGATTCAATGTGCCTGCTTCCGATTAAAAACAAAAAGAATAAATACTGATTTATTTATAACCGGAAAGAATACGAATTCGCAGGCACAAAAAAGCCTCGCACCAGGCGAGGCTCTTTCGTTGCAGCTACGACTTACATGAAGTTGTAAGTGTAGTTGAAGATCAGACGGGTCTGATCGGCATCGTTGATGCTCTCGCCGCCGCCACGGTAGGTACCGTGACGCAGGCTGACGCCCAGGCCCTTGAGGGTGCCTTCCTGCAGTACGTAGTCGATACGCGCGTCGCGCTCCCACTCGCTGTAGGTGCCGCTGGTGCGGGCGTTCTTGATGTCATCACCGCGCAGGTAGGCCACGGATGCCTTCAGGCCCGGTACGCCCAGACGTGCGAAGTCATAGGAGTACTGACCGAAAGTGGTGTTCTCGCCAGCACGGGCGAACTGGTTGATCATGCTGTCGGTGAACAGGTAGAAGCTCGAGCCACCGTTGCCTTCCAGCGGCGAGGTGCTGCCGTCCTTGCGCACGTTACCCTGGTTCAGCCAGACGAAACCGCCGTCGTCGCCAACCTGTTGGTGACCCAGCATGATTGCGTGGCCGCCGATGGTGTAGGTGAACATCGCGGACCAGGTCTTGTTGTCGACCTCGCCTGCGTTCTTGGCGTAGCCACCGTTGTTGTTGAAGGTGTAGCCGGCTTCGCCGTTCTTGCCGTCGCTGCTGCTCTTGAACCAGCGCAGGTCGGTCTTGAACGACTGATCGTTGGCGATCTGGTAGACGTGGGTCAGACCCAGGAAGTGCTGCTTGTAGAAGTCTTCCAGGTTCGAGTAGTAGTACTGCAGGGTCAGGTCTTTGGTGACCTTCCAGTCGCCGCCGGCGAACTGGAACTTGTTGCTGTCGCGGTAAGCGCCGCCAACGGACAGGCCGGTGCGGTTGCTCGAGGCACGACCCATGGCGTGGGTCAGCTGACCCGCGTTGAGGGTAACGTTGTCGATTTCCTTCGACTGGACGGTACCGCCCTCGAAGGTTTGCGGCAGCAGACGACCGTCGTTGGAGACCAGGATCGGCAGGTTTGGCGCCAGGGCGCTGCCGTAGTGGACTTCGGTCTTGGAGAAGCGAGCCTTGGCGTTACCACCGATGCGAGCCCACTGGCTCACGGCAGAGCCGTCGCTGTCGCTTGGGAAGAAGGTGTTGTTATCCGGGTGACGGCCACGGCCGCCATCGAGGTGGATACCCCAGAGAGCTTGAACGTCGACACCGAAACCAACGGTGCCTTGGGTGAAGCCGGACAGGTAGTCGAGCTTGAAACCTTGGGCGGTTTCGCGCTGGTCACCGTTACGACCCTGAGCGTTCGTGCGAACTTCATGGTCGTCGTTGTTGAAGTACATGGTGCGCGAGCTGATGGATACCTTGCTGTCTTCGATGAAGCCAGCGGCGCCCGCTTGTTGGGCGAGAACCCCCAGTGCCACGGCCAGGGCCAGGCTAGACTTGTACATGCTTTGCTCCTCTACATTCTAATTTTTGTATTCTCAAGGCGGGGGGATCTGCTGCCCCCCTCGCCACGGGTAAGCGATTTAGCACCAAAGTGTGACTGGTAAGTCAATCGTTACCAGAGATTTCACGACTTTGGTCTAATGCACCTGCGCTACAGGATAATGACAATCCTATAAATCCAAAATGACCGTTTTATGAAATCGTCAGATTTTTCCGGAATAACTACGGAACCTTAAGCGTCATTTGGTGTATGCACGTCCTTCGCTCATAGCTTCCGGTTATCTGCACCCCTTTGCCAGAGGGCGCTCCGTGAAAAGTTGTGAAAGCGTAGCCTTTCACAAAAATTTCACAACCCTTCGTCTGACGGCGCCCATTTCTAAGCGTTTTGTCTCCTAAGCTAATTCTGAAAAGTTATTTATTTTGTAATTCTTAGATCATTTAGTCTTCGCGTCATTCATCACCCGATGCCTGACGAGAGGTTCGATCATGATCCCCCACGCCCCCCTGCGCCTGTTCGCCGCGCTGACCCTGGCCAGCGCCAGCTGGTTCGCCCAGGCCGCCGACCTGACCGTGGCCTACCAGACCACCGTGGACCCGGCCAAGGTGGCCCAGGCCGATGGCAGCTACGAAAAAGCCAGCCACGCCAGCATCGACTGGCGCAAATTCGACAACGGTGCCGACATCATCGCCGCCGTCGCCTCCGGCGACGTGCAGATCGGCTACCTGGGCTCCAGCCCGCTGGCTGCCGCGACCACCCGCAAGGTGCCGGTGGAAACCTTCCTCATCGCCACCCAGATCGGTGCCGGTGAAGCACTGGTCGCCCGCGACAGCATCAAGAGTCCACAGGACCTGATCGGCAAGAAAGTCGCCGTGCCCTTCGTCTCCACCGGGCATTACAGCCTGCTGGCGGCGCTCAAGAGCTGGAACATCGACCCGGCCAAGGTGCAGATCCTCAACCTCGCGCCACCGGCGATCATCGCCGCCTGGAAACGCGGCGACATCGACGCCACCTACGTCTGGGACCCAGCGCTGGGCGTGGCCAAGGAAAACGGCAAGGTGCTGATCACTTCTGGCGAACTGGCAAAGAAAGGCGCCCCGACCTTCGATGCCTGGATCGTGCGCAAGGACTTCGCCGAGAAGCACCCGGAGATCGTCAAGTCGTTCGCCAAGGTCACCCTTGACGCCTACGCCGACTACCGCAAGGACCCGAAAGCCTGGTTGGCCAATCCAGACAACGTGAGCAAGCTCGCCAAGCTGTCCGGCGCCAAGACCGGCGATATCCCGGGCCTGCTGGAGGGCAACGTCTACCCGTTGGCCGCCGACCAGACCGCGGCACTGGGCGCGCCTACCACCCAGGCACTGACCGACACCGCGACCTTCCTCAAGGAGCAGGGCAAGGTCGAGGCGGTGCTGCCGGATTACTCGCCGTACGTAACGGCCAAGTTCCTGCCCAACTGAAGCACCTGCCCAACCGATCGAACCCAGGGGCGCCCTGCGCCCCGAACCGGAGCCCATCATGGCCTTGCTCGAGCTGGAGCGCATCAGCGCACAGTACCCCGGCGCCACCACCCCGGTGCTGGATGACATCAACCTGACGCTGGGGCCACGCCAACTGCTGGTCGCCCTCGGGCCCTCCGGCAGCGGCAAGACCTCGCTGCTCAATCTCATCGCCGGCTTCGTCGCCCCCAGCGGCGGGCGCATCACCCTTGACGGTGCGCCCGTGCAAGGCCCAGGCGCCGACCGCGGCGTGGTGTTTCAGGATGACGCCCTGCTGCCCTGGCAGGACGTGCTCGGCAATGTCGCTTTCGGCCTGGAGCTGGCCGGCGTACCTCGCGCACAGCGTGAAGCCAAGGCGCGTGAGATGCTGGCACTGGTCGATCTGGCCGGGTTCGGCGACCGGCGCATCTGGCAGCTTTCAGGCGGACAGAAGCAACGCGTGGGCCTGGCCCGCGCCCTGGCTGCCGACCCACGCGTACTGTTGATGGACGAACCCTTCGGCGCCCTCGATGCCTTCACCCGCGAGCAGATGCAAGAGTTGCTGCTGCAGGTCTGGCAGCGCACCGCAAAGCCGGTGTTCCTGATCACCCACGACATCGAGGAAGCCGTGTTCCTGGCCAGCGAACTGGTGTTGCTGGCACCGAATCCGGGGCGCGTGGTCGAGCGCCTGCAACTGGACTTCGGCCAGCGCTATGCCGCGGGCGAACCGGCGCGGGCGATCAAGTCCGATCCACGCTTCATCGAAACCCGCGAGCATGTGCTGTCGCGAGTCTTTTCCCAACGTGCCGCCCGCCGCGAGGAGTCCGCATGAGCAGCCTGGACCTGCCGGTCGCCGGCAAAACCGACACCCGCACCGCATCGGCGATCAAGGCCCGCCGCCCGCTGCCGACCCGTTGGATCAGCGCCCTGACCCTGGGTAGCCTGCTGCTGATCTGGTGGCTGGTGACCGCTGTCGGCTGGGTCGAGCCACTGTTCCTGCCCGCCCCCGGCGACATCCTGGCCAAGGCTTGGGTGCTGCTGACCCAAGGCTATATGGACGCCAGCCTCTGGCAGCACCTGGGCGCGAGCCTGGGCCGTATTGGCGTGGCGTTGCTGGCGGCAACCCTGACCGCGATTCCGGTCGGCATCGCCATCGGCTACAACCGCGTGGCCCGCGGCATCCTCGATCCACTGATCGAGTTCTACCGGCCGATCCCGCCACTGGCCTACCTGCCGCTGATCGTGATCTGGTGCGGGATCGGCGAGTTGTCGAAGGTGCTGCTGATCTACCTGGCGATCTTCGCCCCGATCGCCATCGCCACCGCCACCGGCGTGCGCACCGTCGACCCGGCCAAGCTGCGCGCCGCGCAGTCGCTGGGAGCGAGCAAGGTACAACTGATTCGCCATGTGATCCTGCCCAGCGCCTTGCCCGACATCCTCACCGGCATTCGCATCGGCCTCGGGGTCGGCTGGTCGACCCTGGTCGCCGCCGAACTGATCGCCGCTACCAGCGGCCTGGGCTTCATGGTCCAGTCAGCCGCGCAGTTCCTGGTCACCGATGTGGTGGTGCTGGGCATCTTGCTGATCGCGCTGATCGCCTTTGCCCTGGAGATGGGCCTGCGCGTCCTGCAGCGCCGCCTCGTGCCTTGGCATGGACAAAGTCACTGACCTTTCCGGCCTCATCACGGGGCAAGCCCGCTCCTACAAGTTCACAGAGCTACCTGCAGGAGCGGGCTTGCCCCGCGATAAGGCCCGCAACGACACCGCCAACCGCCCCCATTCGAGACCGACATGAGCCTGACCATCACCCCCCTCAGCCCGGCCCTCGGCGCGCAGATCAGCGGCGTCGACCTGTCCCGCGACATCACCGATGCACAGCGCGACGCCATCGAGCAGGCGCTGCTCGAGCACCAGGTGCTGTTCTTCCGCGAACAATCGATCGACCCCGCCCAGCAGGCTCGCTTCGCTGCGCGCTTCGGCGACCTGCACATCCATCCGATCTATCCCAACGTGCCGGAAACCCCGCAGGTGCTGATTCTCGACACCGCAGTCACCGACGTGCGCGACAACGCGGTCTGGCACACCGACGTTACCTTCCTGCCGACCCCGGCACTGGGCGCGGTGCTCAGCGCCAAGCAACTGCCCGCCTACGGCGGTGACACCTTGTGGGCCAGCGGCATCGCTGCGTTCGAAGCCTTGTCGGCGCCCCTGCGCACCCTGCTCGACGGCCTCACGGCCACCCACGACTTCACCAAGTCGTTCCCGCTCGAGCGCTTCGGCACCACTGCCCAGGACCTGGAGCGCTGGGAAGCCACCCGCCGCAACAACCCACCGCTGTCGCACCCGGTGGTGCGCACCCATCCGGTGAGCGGGCGCAAGGCGTTGTTCGTCAACGAAGGGTTCACCACGCGGATCAACGAGCTTGCCGACCACGAGAGCGAGGCGCTGCTCAAGCTGCTGTTCGCCCATGCCACACGGCCGGAATTCAGCATTCGCTGGCGTTGGCAGGAGAATGACGTGGCGTTCTGGGACAACCGCGTGACCCAGCATTACGCGGTGGACGACTACCGGCCGCAGCGGCGGGTGATGCACCGGGCGACGATTCTCGGCGACGCACCGTTCTGAAACCATTCGCGGGCAAGTCGGAGCGCCGAACCGCCGCTCCCACAGGTGCACCACAGTCGTCAGCAACTGTGTTGCACCTGTGGGAGCGGCGGTTCGGCGCTCCGACTTGCCCGCGAATGGAAGCGCCGCGCGTTACCTGACCAGGTGCAGGAACTGCATGTGCCGCTCGTACTGGTCGAGGATGTCGTTGATGATCTGCTCCTTGCTGTAGCCGACCAGGTCATAGTTCTGGCTGCCTTCGGCCAGGTGCACCTCGGCGCGGTAGTAGCGGCGGTTCTTCAGCTCCTGCGTACCCAGCCCACCCAGCGCGAACGACGGCGTGAAGTAGCCACGCATCTGCACCTGGTAGATGAACGGCTGCTCCTCGCCATGGCCGATCTTCAGGCTGACGTTGTCATGGCTCGGGTCGTCCTGGGTGATCAGCGCCAGGCCCTTCTGCTCGAACACCTCGGTCACGTCGGCAATCGCCGGGCGCACCACGTCATCCATGAAGCGATACACCTCGTCGCGTGATGGGAAGTGCACGGCCTGACTCAAGCGCTGGCGCCAGCCACCGCGTCCGCGGCGGGACTGGGCGAACGGTGCCAGCGAGTGCATCTGCGCGATCTGCCGCTGGCTCTCCAGGTAGAACGCCTTGTGCAAGC
Organism: Pseudomonas sp. MNR3A; assembly: GCF_009650575.1. Taxonomy (NCBI): domain Bacteria; kingdom Pseudomonadati; phylum Pseudomonadota; class Gammaproteobacteria; order Pseudomonadales; family Pseudomonadaceae; genus Pseudomonas; species Pseudomonas sp. MNR3A. Next base: position 236,286 of record NZ_VZZS01000002.1, read on the forward strand.
CCCACATCATGCACAGCAAGATCAGCGAGAATGGCAGCGACGTCAGCACCACCGCCGACTTCAGCGAATCAATGCTGCCAGCGAACAGCAAGCCGCTGGTGACCAGCGCAGTCATCGCGCCCCAGAAGATCCGCAGCCAGTTCGGCCCGTCCTCGTCAGCGTCGCCGCCTTTGGCAGAAAGCGTCGACAGCACCACGGTGCCGGAGTCGGCGGAGGTGACGAAGAACACGAAGCTGATGAACACGGTGACGGCAATCACCGTCTTGCTCCATGGATAGGTCTCCAGCAGCAGGTACAGGCTCATCGACGGGTTGTCCAACGCCGACTGCCCCAGCGCGGTCATGCCGTGGTTGATCACCTGATCCAGCGCGCTGTTGCCGAAGATCGACATCCACGCGAGGGTGAAGCCCAGCGGGATCAGCAGCACGCCGAAGACGAATTCGCGGATGGTGCGGCCACGCGAGATGCGCGCGATGAACAGCCCGACGAAGGGCGACCAGGCGATCCACCAGGCCCAGTAGAACACCGTCCAGCCACCTAGCCAGTCGCGGTTCTCGCCGTAGGCATAGACGTCGAAACTCTTGCGCGGCAGGGCGCCGAGGTAGTCACCAAGGTTCTGGATCAGGGTGTTGAACAGGTGCTGCGTGGGCCCGGCGAAGAGCACGAACAACAGCAGCGCGCAGGCCAGGAACAGGTTGATGTCGCTCATCACCCGCACGCCCTTCTCCACCCCGGCAACTGCAACGGCCACCGCCGCACCCATCATCAGGGCGATCAGCAGCACCTGCACCCACTGGCTGTGGTCGATGCCGAACAGGTAGTCGAGGCCGGCGTTAAGGTGCAGCACGCCGAAGCCCATGTCCGCGCCCAGGCCGAACACCGTGGCGATGATGCCGAAGCCGTCCACTGCGTAGCCAATCGGCCCGTTGATGCGCTTGCCGATCAGCGGGTACAGCGCCGAGCGCAATGCCAATGGTAGGTTGTGGCGGTAGGCGAAATACGCCAGGGCCATGCCGACGAAGGCGAACACGCCCCAACCATGCAGCCCCCAGTGCAGGAACAGGATCTGCATCGCCTGGCGCCCGGCCTCGGCCGTGCCCGCCTCGCCCTGGGGCGGCTGGAGCATGTGGGTCAGGGGCTCGGAGACGCAGAAGAAGAACAACGTGATGCTGATGCCGGCAGCGAACAGCATACCGGCCCAGGACAGGTAGCTGAACTCGGGCTCGTCATGGTCGGCGCCGAGCTTGATCTTGCCGTAGCCGGACACCGCAGTGACCACCACGAACACCAGGTACAGGGTCATGGCCAGCATGTAGTACCAGCCGACCGTGTTGGCCGCCCAGTTCTGTGCAGCCAGCAACCAGTCGCCCGCCGCTTGCGGGTTGGCGATGACCACCAGGCCGAAGATGAGGATGAAACTTGCCGCGAAGTAGAACACCGGGGGGTTCATGCGGATCTTGCCATTGGCAAGGGAAGGCGTCGGTGCACTCATGAAACGGGCACCTCTACAGCAGTGAAAAGGCTCGTATTGAACGGGTTCAGCAAAGGGAATCCTCCTGTTGAACACCGGCAGCGGACCAGCGTTTTAATTTGAACAAGCGTTCAAGTTAAACATGGATCGGATTTCAATGCGACCTGTGGTCGCTGGCGGGCGACCAATTGACCTTTGCTCTTTGCCAGCAGTTCCGGCCCTATCGCGGGACAAGCCCGCTCCACTCTGTGGGAGCGGACTTGTCCCGCGATAGGGCCCGCCGGGCCTACCTCACTGTTTGTCCTGGCAATCGAGTTGCAGGTTCGCCTGGGTGATGTTGCTCTCGGCGGGCACGCTGCGAGTCAGCCAGACATTGCCGCCAATGGTCGAACCCTTGCCGATGGTGATGCGCCCCAGAATGGTCGCACCGGCATAGATGACCACGTCATCCTCGACGATCGGGTGGCGCGCCAGGCCCTTGTGCAAGGTGCCCGACTCGTCCGACGGGAAGCGTTTGGCACCAAGGGTCACCGCTTGATAGATGCGCACGCGCTCGCCGATGATCGCTGTCTCGCCGATCACCACGCCTGTGCCGTGGTCGATGAAGAAACTCTGGCCAATCTGCGCGCCGGGGTGGATGTCGATGCCGGTGGCCGAATGCGCCAGCTCCGAGCTGATTCGCGCCAGCAGTGGCAGCCCGGACTGGTAGAGGTAGTGCGCCAGGCGGTGGTGGATGATCGCCAGGATGCCGGGATAGCACAGCAACACCTCGTCCACGCTACGCGCCGCGGGGTCGCCGTGGTAGGCCGCCAGCACGTCGGTGTCGAGCAGTACACGCAACCCTGGCAAGGCTTTGGCAAAGCCTTGGATCAGACCCAGTGCGTGGGCATCTACGTCCTTGGGCTCGACCTCGGTGTTGCCGTGCCGCGCGGCGTAGCGCAGTTCCAGGCGCGCCTGGTCGAGCAGTGCGGTCAGCGCCGCATCCAGGGTGTGGCCGACATAGAAATCCTCGCCCTCCTCACGCAGGTCCACAGGCCCCAGGCGCATGGGAAACAACGCTCCACATAATTGCTCGAGGATCTCGCGCATCGCCTCGCGCGAGGGCAGTTCGCGCCCGCCCTGCTTGTTGCTGCAACGGCCATTGCGACTGCGCCACTGGTCACGTGCCTGGCGCAGTTCGCTGACGATGCCCGGCAATTGCCAATGGCCGGTCGATGGATGTTCGCTCACGGTGTTCTCCTGGCTTGCGACGGTGTCGGTAGGTAGAGCCGCCACTTGTAGGAATTACTCTACGGCAAATTCTTCCCTTGGAAAAAACAACGCTTTATTCCATCCTGCACTAAGTCGGGCATAAGCAGCGATGACGGGGACCCGGTTCACGGCTACCCTCAAAACTGCCCTTCAGGGACGAAATAACAGAAAGGAATAATAGATAATTTTTTATTATTTCCTGAGCTATACAGCCCACCCTATAGTCGCCACCCACTACTTAAAACAAAGCGCGGGGACAGCCATGACCAAATTCACCAAACCACTTCTCAATGCCAGCCTGGCCATCCTGCTGGGCACCGGCCTGTTCAGTCACGCCTTTGCGGGTGAGCAGCTCAAGACCATCCAGGAAAAAGGCGTGATCAACGTCGGCCTGGAAGGCACCTACCCACCCTTCAGCTTCGTCGACGAAAACGGCAAGCTGACCGGTTTCGAAGTGGAACTCTCCGAACTGCTGGCCAAGGAGCTGGGCGTCAAGGCCAAGGTCCAGCCAACCAAGTGGGACGGCATCCTCGCCGCGCTGGAATCCAAGCGCCTGGACGTGGTGATCAACCAGGTCACCATCTCCGAAGAGCGCAAGAAGAAGTATGACTTCTCCGAGCCCTACACCATCTCCGGCATCCAGGCGCTGATCCTGAAGAAGAAGGCCGAGCAGCTGAACATCAAGACCGCGCAGGACCTGGCGGGCAAGAAGGTCGGGGTGGGCCTGGGCACCAACTACGAGCAGTGGGTCAAGCAGGACGTACCCAAAGCCGACGTACGTACCTATGAAGACGATCCGAGCAAGTTCGCTGACCTGCGCAACGGCCGTATCGACGCCATCCTGATCGACCGCCTGGCCGCCCTGGAATACGCACAGAAGGCCAAGGACACTCAACTTGCCGGCGAAGCCTTCTCGCGCCTGGAAAGCGGCGTTGCCCTGCGCAAGGGCGAACCTGAGCTGCTCGCAGCAGTGAACAAGGCGCTGGACAAGCTCAAGGCTGACGGCACCCTGGCCAAGCTGTCCGAGAAATACTTCGGTGCCGACGTCACCAAATGATCTCTGAAAGCCTGCAACTCGTTATCGACTCTACGCCCTTCCTGCTCAAGGGCGCGGGTTACACGGTACTGCTCAGTGTCGGCGGCATGTTCTTCGGCCTGGTGCTGGGCTTTGCCCTGGCACTGATGCGCCTGTCGAAGATCCTGCCGCTGGACTGGCTGGCGCGGATCTACGTGTCGTTCTTCCGCGGCACGCCGCTGCTGGTGCAACTGTTCGTGATCTACTTCGGCATGCCACAGATCGGCATCGAACTCGATCCGATCCCCGCCTCGCTGATCGGCCTGTCGCTGAACATGGCGGCGTACATCTGCGAAATCCTGCGCGCGGCGATCTCCTCGATCGACCGCGGCCAGTGGGAAGCCGCAGCCAGCATCGGCATGACCCGTACCCAGGCCATGCGCCGGGCGATCCTGCCCCAGGCCATGCGCACCGCCTTGCCGCCGCTGGGCAACAGCTTCATCTCGCTGGTCAAGGATACCGCCCTGGCGGCGACCATCCAGGTGCCAGAGCTGTTCCGCCAGGCGCAGTTGATCACCGCACGGACCTTCGAAGTCTTCACCATGTACCTGGCCGTGGCCGTCATCTACTGGATTCTCTGCAGTATCCTGGCGCACTTCCAGAACCGCATGGAAGCGCGGGTCAACCAGCATGACCAGGAGCACTGAAGATGATCGTAGTAGAAGGCCTGACCAAGCAGTTCAAGGGCCAGACCGTGCTCAAGGGCATCGACCTGACAGTCGAGGCCGGTGAAGTCGTCGCCATCATCGGCCCCAGCGGCTCGGGCAAGACCACCTTCCTGCGCTGTCTGAACCTGCTGGAAACACCCGATGCCGGGAAAATCCGCATCGGCGATATCGACATCGACGCCGACCGCCCGCTCGGCGGCCAGCAGAGCGCGATCCGCCGTCTGCGCCAGCAGGCCGGGTTCGTGTTCCAGAACTTCAACCTGTTCCCGCACCGCACCGCCCTGGAGAACGTCATCGAAGGGCCGGTGATCGTCAAGAAGACCCCGCGCGACCAGGCCCTGGAACTGGGCCGCAAGCTGCTCGCCAAGGTCGGCCTGGCCGGCAAGGAAGACGCCTATCCACGGCGCCTTTCTGGCGGCCAGCAGCAGCGCGTGGCCATCGCCCGTGCCCTGGCGATGGAGCCTGAAGTGATCCTCTTCGACGAACCGACCTCCGCGCTCGACCCCGAGCTGGTCGGCGAAGTGCTGGCGACCATCCGCGGCCTGGCCGAAGAGAAGCGCACCATGATCATCGTCACCCACGAGATGAGCTTTGCACGTGATGTGGCGAACCGGGTGATCTTCTTCGACAAGGGCGTGATCGTCGAGCAGGGCGAGGCCAAGGCGCTGTTCGCCAATCCGAAGGAGGAACGCACCCGGCAGTTCCTGCGCAAGTTCCTCGGGACCACTGCTTCGCAAGACTGAAAAGCTCGGCTGGATCTTCGCGGGCAAGTCCCGCTTCCACAGGAGCCGCACCGGCGATGAAGCCTGTGCGGTTCTCTGTGGGTGCGGGCCTTGCCCGCGAAGAGTCCGGCACCTCAGACAAATGCCTCTCTTCTATTCATATTCCAAAGAGTTAGTTCATAAACTTTTTATAAGCACATAAGGTATATAGACCGGACCACCGGACCCGCACACATCCGTCGCGACCAGCTGTAGCGACGCATCTACTTCGTGAGGTTCAGGAATGGTCAGGAACACAATCACCCCAGTGCGTAACGCCAGGGCATTGAGTGCAGCCAAGGAGCGGCACTGATGTCCAGCCAACCCAATACCCAATTCCACAGCGATATCGACAGCTCGCCCCTGCTGCTGCCGGCCAAGGTGTTGCGCAATGACGCCGAGGCCCTGCAAGCGGCCCGCGAACTGGCCGAAGTCGCGCGCCAGCAGGCCTCGCGCCGCGACCAGCAACGCAAGCTGCCGTGGGCCGAGATCGAGCTGTTCACCCGCTCGGGGCTTGGCAGCATCAGCGTGCCCAAGGCCCATGGCGGCCCGGATGTGTCGTTCGCGACCATCGCCGAAGTCTTTCGCCTGATCAGCGCCGCCGACCCGGCGTTGGGGCAGATCCCGCAGAATCAGTTCGGCCTGTTGCAACTGCTGCGCCTGACCGCCAGCGAGGCGCAGCAGGCGCTGATCTTCCGCTCGGTGCTGGACGGCTGGCGCATCGGCAATGCCGGCCCCGAACGCAGCACCAAAGACACCTTGACCCTCAAGGCCCGCATCACCCGCGACGGCGACACCTACCGCATCAGCGGCGAGAAGTTCTACTCCACCGGCGCCCTGTTCGCCCACTGGGTGGCGGTCAAGGCCCTGGACGACGAAGGTCGCCAGCGCCTGGCCTTCGTACGCCGTGGCAGCCCTGGGCTGCGCATCGTCGACGACTGGTCCGGCTTCGGCCAGCGCACCACCGCCAGCGGCACGGTGCTGCTCGACCAGGTGCCGGTGGACGCGGACCTGGTGATCGACAACTGGCGCCAGGCCGACCAGCCCAATATCCAGGGCGCGGTCTCGCAACTGATTCAGGCTGCCATCGACGCCGGGATCGCCGAAGCGGCCATCGACGACGCCATCGCCTTCGTGCGTGACAAGTCGCGGCCGTGGATCGATGCCAAGGTCGAGCGTGCCAGTGACGACCTCTATGTGATCGCCGACATCGGCCGCCTCAAGCTCGAGTTGCATGCCGCCGAAGCCCTGCTACGCAAGGCCGCGCAGGTGCTGGATGAAGTCAATGCAACGCCTATCGATGCCGCTGCTGCGGCGCGCGCCTCGATTGCCGTTGCCGAGGCCAAGGTGCTGACCACCGAGATTTCGCTGCAGGCCAGCGAGAAGCTGCTCGAGCTCGCCGGCAGCCGCGCCACCCTCGCCGAATTCAACCTCGACCGCCACTGGCGCAACGCCCGGGTGCACACGCTGCACGATCCGGTGCGCTGGAAGTACCACGCGGTCGGCGCCTACTACCTCAACGGCACGCTGCCTGCGCGGCATTCCTGGATTTGACTTGAGGGCCTTTCGCGGGCAAGCCCGCTCCTACAGGTGATCGCGATCCTCTGTAGGAGCGGGCTTGCCCGCGAAACGCCCCGGAGAACAACATGACCACATCCGTGATCACCAGCGACGCCCAAGCCCTGGCCGTCGCTGAAGACATCGCCCGGCAACTGCACCGCGACAGCGCCCTGCGCGACCGTGAGCGCCGTCTGCCGCACGCCGAACTGGAACTGTTCACCCGCTCCGGCCTGTGGGCGATCAGCGTACCCAAGGCCTTCGGCGGCGCCGAAGTATCGAACGTCACCCTGGCCAAGGTCATCGCCCGCATCGCCCAGGCCGACGCCTCGCTCGGGCAGATTCCGCAGAACCACTTCTACGCCCTCGAAGTGCTGCGCGTGAACGGCACCCTCGAACAGCAACAGCGTCTCTACGCCGAGGTGCTGGCCGGCAAGCGCTTCGGCAATGCCCTGGCCGAACTCGGCACCAGGACCTCCAGCGACCGCACCACCCGCCTGACCCGCGACGGCGGCGGCTACCGCATCAACGGCCGCAAGTTCTACGCCACCGGCGCGATCTACGCCCAGCGCATCCCCACCTCGGTGGTCGATGACGAGGGCGTGCAGCAACTGGCGTTCGTGCCCGCCAACAGCCCCGGTGTGCAGGTGATCGACGACTGGAGCGGCTTCGGCCAGCGCACCACCGGCAGCGGTTCGGTGCTGTTCGACAATGTCCGTGTCGAGGCTACCGACCTGGTGCCCTTCCAGGCCGCGTTCGAACGCCCGACCACAGTCGGCCCATTGGCCCAGATTCTCCACGCTGCCATCGACACCGGCATCGCTCGCGCCGCAGTCGAAGACGCCCTGCACTTCGTGCGCAACCACAGCCGCCCATGGATCGACGCAGGTGTCGACCAGGCCTCGGCCGATCCACTGACACTCAACAGCTTCGGTCGCCTGAGCATCCGCCTGCATGCCGCCGAAGCACTGCTTGAGCGGGCCGGCGAAATCCTCGACCAGGCCCAGCGCGACAGCAACGCCAGCAGCGTGGCCGCCGCCTCCATCGCCGTCGCCGAGGCCCGCGCGATCAGCACCGAGATTTCCCTGGCCGCCGGCAGCACTCTGTTCGAGCTGGCCGGCAGCCGCGCCACCCTGGCCGAACACAACCTCGACCGCCACTGGCGCAACGCCCGGGTCCACACCCTGCACGACCCGGTGCGCTGGAAGTACCACGCCATCGGCAACTACTACCTCAACGGCGAAAACCCACCGCTGCGAGGGACCATCTGATGAGCAAGCAGATCCTGCTCAACGCCTTCAACATGAACTGCATTGGCCATATCAACCACGGCCTGTGGACCCATCCGCGCGACACCTCGACCCGCTACAAGGACATCGAGTACTGGACCGACCTCGCGCGCCTGCTGGAGCGCGGGCTGTTCGACGGGCTGTTCATCGCCGACATCGTCGGCACCTACGACATCTACGGCGACTCGGTCGACGTCACGCTCAAGGAGTCGATCCAGCTGCCGGTCAACGACCCGCTGCTGCTGGTCTCGGCCATGGCCGCGGTGACCCGCAACCTGGGGTTCGGCCTGACCGCCAACCTCACCTACGAGCCGCCGTATCTGTTCGCCCGCAGGCTCTCGACCCTCGACCACCTGAGCAAGGGCAGGGTCGGCTGGAACATCGTCACCGGCTACCTCGACAGCGCGGCCCGTGCCATGGGCCTGGAACAACAGCCCGAGCACGACCGGCGCTACGACCAGGCCGACGAATACCTGCAGGTGCTGTACAAGCTGCTCGAAGGCAGTTGGGCGGACGATGCCGTGGTCGAAGACCGCAAGCAGCGCGTCTATGCCCGGCCCGATAAAGTGCGCAAGGTCGAGCACCGAGGCGAGTTCTACAAGGTCGAGGGCTATCACCTGTGCGAACCCTCGCCGCAGCGCACACCGGTGCTGTTCCAGGCGGGCAGCTCGGCACGCGGCCTGGCATTTGCCGGCAACCACGCCGAGTGCGTGTTCATCGGCGGCCAGACCCACTCAGGCACCCGTGCCCAGGTCGACAAGGTGCGCGCAGCCGCCCTCGCCGCCGGCCGCGACCCTCAGGCGATCAAGGTGTTCATGGGCATCACCGTGATCGTCGCACCGACCGAGGAGCAGGCCCGCGCCAAGCACGCCGAGTATTTGCGCCACGCCAGCGCCGAAGCCGGTGTGGCGCACTTTGCCGCCTCCACCGGCATCGACTTCGCCGCCTTCGACCTCGACGAGCCGATCAACGCAGGCCAGGGCAATGCGATCCAGTCCGCCACCAAGCTCTTGCAGGACAACGCCTGGACCCGCCGCCGCCTGCTGGAACAACACGCCCTGGGCGGACGCTACGTGACCCTGGTCGGTGCGCCTGACCAGGTCGCCGAGCAACTGATCGGCTGGATCGACGAGACCGGCCTGGACGGCTTCAACCTGGCACGCACCGTCACCCCGGAAAGCTACGAAGACTTCATCGACCTGGTGGTCCCCGAACTGCAACGCCGAGGCCGCTACAAGACCGCCTACGCCGAGGGCAGCCTGCGCCAGAAGCTGTTCGCCAGCCCCAGCGCACATCTGCCCGCTGACCATCCCGGCAGCACCTACCGCACCCCGACCAACGCCCCCACCGGAGCCGCGCATCATGCTTGAGAAACTCTATCGGCCCGTCGCGGCCGCCCTGCTGTCCCTGGGCCTTGCCGGCGCCGCGCTGGCAGCCGAACCCCTGAAGATCGGTACCACGGCCGCCTTCGCCATTCCGCTCGAAGCGGCCGTGGCAGAAGCGCACAAGCAAGGCCTCGAGGTGAAGCTGATCGAGTTCAGCGACTGGATCGCCCCCAACGTCAGCCTCAACAGCGGCGACATCGACGTGAACTACTTCCAGCACATTCCTTTCCTGGAAAACGCCAAGGCCGCAGCAGGCTTCAACCTGGTGCCCTATGCACCGGGGATCATCAACAACGTCGGCCTGTATTCGAAGAAGTACAAGAGCTTCGCCGAACTGCCCGAAGGCGCCAGCGTGGCCATCGCCAACGACCCGATCAACAGCGGGCGCGGCCTGCAGTTGCTGGCCAAGGCCGGGCTGATCACGCTCAAGCCTGGCGTGGGTTACAAGGCCACCGAAGATGACATCGTCGCCAACCCGAAGAAGCTCAAGATTCTTCAGGTCGAGGCCGTGCAACTGGTGCGGGCCTACGACGATGCCGACCTGGTGCAGGGCTACCCGGCCTACATCCGCCTGGCCAACAGCTTCGATGCCACCTCGGCGTTGCTGTTCGACGGCCTGGAGAACAAGGAGTACGTGATCCAGTTCGTGATCCGCCCGCAAAGCAAGGACGACCCGCGCCTGGCCAAGTTCGTCGATATCTACCAGCATTCGCCGGCCGTGCGTGAAGCCCTGAACAAGGCCCACGGCAGCCTGTACCAGGCTGGCTGGGAGGGCTGAGATGAGTAGCGCCAGCGCCCTCAGGGCGCCCGTCCCCCACGCCACGCCGGCCCCGGCGCGCGAGCAGGTATTGCGCCCGGAGGTGAACGAGGCCCATGTACGCTTCATCGGGTTGGGCAAGACCTACCCCGGGCAAGCTCACCCTGCCCTGCACGGCATCGACCTGAACATCCGCCGCGGCGAGATCTTCGGCATCATCGGCCGCAGCGGCGCCGGCAAGTCGTCACTGCTGCGCACCATCAACCGCCTGGAGCAACCCAGCGAAGGGCGCGTGCTGATCGACCAGGTCGACATCGCTCCGTTCGACGAGGATCGCCTGGTGTCGCTGCGCCGACGCATCGGCATGATCTTCCAGCACTTCAACCTGATGTCGGCCAAGACCGTGTGGCAGAACGTCGAGCTCCCCTTGAAGGTCGCCGGCGTGGCCAAGGCCGAGCGTCAGCGTAAAGTGCGCGAGTTGCTGGAGCTGGTAGGCCTGGAACAGAAACACCATGTCTATCCGGCGCAGTTGTCCGGCGGTCAGAAGCAGCGTGTCGGCATCGCCCGCGCGCTGGTGCACGATCCGCAGATCCTGTTGTGCGACGAAGCGACCTCGGCACTGGACCCTGAAACCACCGCCTCGATCCTCGACCTGCTGCGCGATATCAACCAGCGCCTTGGCCTGACCATCGTGCTGATCACTCACGAGATGGCGGTGATCCGCGACATCTGCCAGCGCGTGGTGGTGCTCGAACGTGGCGAAGTAGTCGAGCAGGGCGAGGTCTGGCAGGTATTCGGCGCGCCGCGCCACGAAGTGACCCGCACCTTGCTCGCCCCCTTGCAGACCAAGCTACCCGCAGCCTTGCAGGCCAATTTGCGGGCTCAACCGGTCAGCCAGGACGCTGCCGTGGTGTTGCGCCTGCAACTGGTCGGCGAGCCGGAGCTGTCGGCATTGTTCACCGATCTCGGTGGGCGTGTGCGTCTGCTCCAGGGGGGTGTCGAGACCATTGGCGAGCACGCCTTGGGCCAACTGGTCCTGGCCGTGCGCGGCTCCGCGCTCGGGGCTCATCAACTGCTCGAACGCGCCCGGCGCTGGGCTGCCGATGTGGAGGTGCTGGGTTATGTGGACTGAACGCCTGCTGCAAGGCCTGATCGATACCCTGCTGATGGTGGGGGTGTCTTCGTTGATCGCGCTGCTGGTGGGGATTCCGATGGCGGTGCTGCTGGTCACCAGCGGCAAGGGCGGCATCTACGAAGCGCCGCTGCTCAACCGCGTGCTCGGCGCCTTCGTCAACCTGTTCCGCTCGATCCCCTTCCTGATCCTGATGGTGGCACTGATCCCCTTTACCCGACTGATCGTCGGTACCACCTATGGCGTCTGGGCGGCCGTGGTGCCGTTGACCATCGCTGCCACGCCATTCTTCGCCCGAATCGCCGAAGTCAGCCTGCGCGAGGTCGACCAAGGCCTGATCGAAGCGGCGCAGGCCATGGGCTGCCGACGCTGGCACATCATCTGGCATGTGCTGCTGCCCGAAGCGCTGCCAGGGATCGTCGGCGGCTTCACCATCACCCTGGTGACCATGATCAACTCCTCGGCCATGGCCGGCGCGATCGGTGCCGGTGGTCTGGGTGACATCGCCTACCGCTATGGGTACCAACGCTTCGACAGCCAGATCATGCTGACGGTGATCGTCATGCTGGTGGCCTTGGTGGCGGTGATCCAGTTGGGCGGAGATCGGTTGGCCAAAGGCTTGAACAAGCGCTGAGCTGAAATCGAGTTCCTACGACCAGCGCAGGTTCTCGGCCGCCACGGGCCGTCCGAACCAGTAGCCCTGCCCCAGGTCGCACTGCTGCTCCAGCAGCAGTCGCGCCTGCTCGGCCTGCTCGATCCCCTCGGCATGCACCTGCATACCCATGCTGCGCGCCAGGGCGATGATCACCCGCACGATGGCGATGTCGTCTTCGTCATTGGGCAATCCGGCGACGAAGCCCTGGTCGATCTTCAGCTTCTGCACCGGCAGGCGCTTGAGCCGCAACAGTGACGAATAGCCGGTGCCGAAATCGTCGATCGCCAGGCGCAAGCCCAGTTCGCGCAGACGGTGCAACTGCTCCAGCGCCACCTCCGGGTCCTCCATCACCGCACTCTCGGTCACTTCCAGCTCCAGCAGCGCCGGGTCCAGGCCGGTCTCGTCCAGCACCTCGGCCACTTGCCGATACAGGCCACGCTGGCCGAACAGGCGACTCGACAGGTTCACCGCGACGAAGTCCAGCACTCGCCCCTCGGCTTGCCACTGCACCATCTGCCGACAGGCCTGGCGCAGCACCCAGGCATCGATATCGACGATCAGCCCGGTGCGCTCGGCGATCGGGATGAACTCGCCCGGCGGCACCAGGCCGCGCTCGGGATGCTGCCAGCGCACCAGCGCCTCGACCCCGACCATGCTCCCGGTGAACAGGTCGTGCACCGGCTGGTAGAACACGCGCAGCTCTTCCTGGGCCAGGGCCCGGCGCAGTTCACCGGCGGTCTCGACGCGATGCTGGGCGTGAGCGGTAAGTTCTTCGGTGTACAGCGCATAGCAGGCGCGACCATTGCTCTTGGCCTTGAACAGCGCCGAGTCGGCATTGCGCAACAGTTGCTCGGCGCTCAGCGCGTCGCTGGGGAACAGGCTGATACCGATGCTCGCACCGATGAACAGCTGCTGCCCTTCGAACGCGAACGGCTGGCGGAGGCGTTCGAGGATGCCCTGTGCAGTGGTCGCCGCCTGGGCGACCTGCTGGCACCCCTCGAGCAGTACCGCGAACTCGTCGCCGCCCAGGCGCGCCAGGGTCACGCCGCTACCCAGCTGCTCCTGCAAACGCTCGCCCACCAGCTTGAGCAACTGGTCGCCAATGGTGTGCCCCAGGCTGTCGTTGATGCTCTGGAAGTGGTCGAGGTCGAGCAGCAGCAAGGCGCAGCCACGCTTGTTCGCCTGCGCCGCCGCCAACGCCTGCTCGGCACGGTCGCTGAACAGCAGGCGGTTGGGCAGGCCGGTCAAGGGGTCGTGATGGGCGAGGTAGGCCAGCTCTTGCTCGGAATGCTTGATCGCACTGATGTCGCTGAACACCGCAACGTAGTGGCTCAGCTCACCGCTGTCGTCGCGAATCGCGCAGATCGTCTGCCATTGCGGATAGATCTCGCCACTCTTGCGGCGATTCCAGATTTCCCCGCTCCACTCGCCTTTTTCGGCCAAGGTCGCGTAGATCTGCTGGTAGAAAGGCGCCCCATGGCGTCCCGACTTGAACTTGCTCGGGCGCTGGCCCAGCACTTCGTCCTGGTGATAACCGGTGATGCGCATGAAGGCGCGGTTCACATGCACGATCAGGCCGTTGCGATCGGTCACCAGTACACCTTCCAAGGTGCTGTCGAAGACCGCTGCCGCCATGCGCAGGCGTTCGCGATCCTCGCTGCGCAGACGCGCACCCACGCCGATGAAGTTGAGCAGCCGGGCCCGTGACACGAAGATCAGCAAGGCGCTGAGCAGCACCCAGACCACCACGTTGATCTGCCGCCCGACGGTCAGCGCCAGGTCGTTGTCGGTCATGCCACGCAGCACCCACTCCGACAGCACCAGCCAGAGGAACGACAACACAACGTAGAGCGCAGCCATGCGCAAGGCGTCGCGAACAGAAACAGACATGTCGGGTGCATCAGTCCATGGGAAATGATGGCGCAGTATAAAGGTTGAAACATGCCGTGACTTTAAATCCCGGCTCATAAATAAGTCGCGGTTCCCGCCGTCCCGGCCCGTCCAGCCTGCCTTGGCGACACCCTCGCCGACGGCAAGGTGACCGGCGGTGACGATCCCGGCGAAAGCACGACTGGTTTTATTTCCCCGTCGAGGGATAATGCGCCCGTTGTTTCCCCTGTTTTCCCGAGGGTCTTTCCAACTATGTGGTACAACGGTCTGCTCGACCTGTCGGCCTGGCAACTGGTCGCGGTCACCCTGCTGATGACCCACGTGACCATCGTCAGCGTCACGATCTACCTGCATCGCTACTCGGCGCACCGCTCCCTGGAGCTCAATGCCGGGCTCAAGCATTTCTTCCGCTTCTGGCTGTGGCTGACCACGGCGCAGAACACCCGTGAATGGACAGCGATCCATCGCAAGCACCACGCCAAGTGCGAAACCCCCGACGACCCGCACAGCCCGGTGTACAAGGGCCTGGGCACGGTCCTGCGCAAAGGTGCGGAGCTGTACCGGGAAGAGGCGCGCAACGAGGAAACCCTGCGCATCTATGGCAAGAACTGCCCGGATGACTGGATCGAACGCAACCTCTACTCGCGCTACAAAATGGGCGGCATCGCCCTGATGGCCGTGCTCGATCTGCTGCTGTTCGGCACCATCGGCATCACCATCTGGGCGATCCAGATGATGTGGATTCCATTCTGGGCAGCCGGTGTGGTCAACGGTCTGGGCCATGCAGTCGGCTATCGCAACTTCGAGTGCCGCGACGCGGCCACCAACCTGGTGCCCTGGGGCATCATCATCGGCGGCGAAGAGCTGCACAACAACCACCACACCTACCCCAATTCGGCCAAGCTGTCGGTGCGCCGCTGGGAGTTCGACATGGGCTGGATGTGGATTCGGCTGCTGTGCCTGCTGCGCCTGGCCAAGGTGCAGCGCGTGGCGCCAATCGCCCACCGGGTGGAAGGCAAGGCCTCGCTGGACATGGACACCGCCATGGCGATCCTCAACAACCGCTTCCAGATCATGGCCCAATACCGCAAGCTGGTGATCGGCCCGCTGGTCAAGCAGGAGCTGGAAAAGGTCGACACCTCGGTGCGCCACCACTTCCGCCGTGCCAAGCGCCTGCTGTCACGCGAGACCAGCCTGCTGCAGGATCGCCACCACGTACGTATCGAATCGATGCTGACGCACAGTCAGACGCTCAAGACCATCTACGAGAAGCGTCTGGCGCTGCAACAGATCTGGGCACGCACCAGCGCCAACGGCCACGACATGCTGGCGGCCATGAAAGACTGGGTACACGAGGCCGAAGCCAGCGGTATCCAGTCGCTGCGCGACTTCGCCGCACAGCTCAAGACCTACTCCCTACGCCCTACCGGCGCCTGACTGCCGTTGATCGGCATGCCCCGCCCGAGGGCATGCCGACCGGAACTTCACCCCCCTGCTCGACTCAAAATCGGCATATCGCCCGCGTGGCGGGCCGAGTCGTGGCCGCACGCACATTCGTCGAGATCCGATCCGTGCACATGGCCAAAGAACGTCACCCCTCGATCCAGACCGGTCCACCCCGCCCCGAAGCTGCCCAGACCCTGCTCGCCCTGCTGCATGCCCAGGGTGAAGTGGCGCGCCTGAGCGAGCGCGAGCAGCTCTACAGCTCGCTGCTCGACAGCGTCAACGCCGTGCTCTGGGCCTTCGACTGGGAAACCCGCCAGGTGCTGTACGTCAGCCCCGCCTACGAACGTATTTTTGGCCGCCCGGCCAGCCTGGTGATGGCCGACTACAACGAATGGCGCGATGCAATCCACCCCGACGACCTCGACTACGCCGAGCGCAGCCTGGCCCAGGTACTGCTCCAGGGCACCGTCGAGGACCGCGAATACCGCATCATCAACGGCGCAGGCGAAGTGCGCTGGCTCAGCGACAAGTGCTACATCAACCAACAGCGCGAAGGCGAGCGGGTGATCATCGTCGGCATTGCCGAGGACATCACCGAGAAGAAACAGCTCGAAGGCGAATTGCAGCGCCTTGCCACCACCGACGTCCTGACCCAGAGCAGCAATCGTCGGCACTTCTTCGAATGCGCCCAGCAAGCGTTCGACCGCGCCCGAGAAGACGGCACGCCAATGGCATTCCTGCTCCTGGACATCGACGACTTCAAGCACATCAACGACAGCTACGGGCATCCGGAAGGCGACCAGGTGCTACAGCGCATCGCCGACAGCGGCAAGGCAGTGCTGCGCCGGGGCGATCTGTTCGGCCGTATTGGCGGCGAGGAATTCGCGGCGGTATTCCCAGGCTGCACGGCACAGGTCGCCGAGCAGATCGCCGAGCGCTTGCAGCGAGAAATCCAGCGCCTGAGCTTCACCTACGGCCAGCAGACCTACGGCGTGACCGTGAGCCAGGGGCTGACCGAGCTGAGCGATCAGGATACCGACCTGGACAACCTGTTCGGTCGCGCCGACGCGGCGATGTACCAGGCCAAGCGCCAGGGCAAGAACCAGATCGTGCGCGGATGAGCGGTAGCGCTCACGGTTTTTCCGTGGCGCTGTCTTCGTCGGTGTCCTGGGCCTGAGGCACCTCTTCCACAACCTCAGCTTCAACGTTCGCGGCTTCGACCTCAGGCGTTGTGATCACCGCCGGCGGCGCGGGTGGCTCGCGCAGGCGGTTGAGCTCAGGCAGGCCGAGCTTGAGCAGGCGTGCGGTCTTGCTGCTGGCGATCTTCTCGTTGCCCTGGGTCGGTAGTGCCCGCGACAACTGGCCGGCCAGGTTCATCGCCAGAATCTCTCGCGAATACACGCCACCACCCAGCTGATAGATCGCAGCGATCAGCTCGCGCAGGTTCAGCGGCAGGCGCCAGCGGGTGCGCAGGGCCGAACCGAATGGCGCGCCAAACTCATTGAGCGACAACTGCACCTGGTCTTCGTCCAGCTCGCCACCGGCCAGACGCCACTCCTGCAGGGTACGCAACACGGCCAGGTCACCCAGGCAATGCAGCAGGCCCGCGCAGTAGCAGCGCTCCTGGTCCAGCTCGAGCATGCGTGCCAAGGTACGCGCGAATTCGGCGGTATGCAGCGAGATGTTCCAGAAGCGCGCGGCATGCTGCGCCAGCAGCGGGTCGCTCAAGCGTGCGCTGCGCTTCAGCGTGAGGCCCAGGATCAGGTTCATGCTCTGGGTGCTGCCCAGCTTGTTCAGCGCCTGCAGCAGGGTCTGCACCGGCGCATCGCTATGCATGGCGGCACTGTTGGCCGCGGCGATGAGCACGCCGGTGATCTGCGGGTCATTGCGCACCTCCTCTTCCAGCACACGCAGGTTCAGCCCCTGCGGGTTGAGGGCGCGCTTGATCGCCACCTGTACATCGGCAAACAGCGGGCCGCCATCGGCAGTAGCGCGGCGCTGCTCGAGGTAGGCCGGCAAGCTGGCACCCGGCTGAAGGGGCGGCACGGGGCAGGCGATCTGCTCGCCGACTTCGAGCAACAGGTTTTCCAGGCGTTTGCGCAGGTTGTCCAGGTTCAGCGGTTTGCTCAGGTAGGCGGTGGGATGCAGCGGCAGCGCTTCTTTCACACTGGCGCTGTCAGTGCGTTCGCTCATGAGGATGAACGGCAGCCCAGGCTTGTCGCTCTTGGCGCGCACCTTGCGCAACAGGTCGAGGCCATCGACACCGGACAGCTCTCGGGCGGCGATGATCAGGTCGGGCTTGCTCGACAGCGCCGTCAGGGCCTGGGAGCCATCGGCACAAACCTCCAGCCGGGCATCGCAGCGCACGCTGAGCAGCATCTCGCGAAGCATGTCGCGCACCCAGGGATCGCTCTCGGCGATCAGCACGCGGGGTGGGAGGGGGTCTGCAGCGCTCATGGGCAACTCCTGAATAATCCTGACACGCAGTCCATCGCGGCTTCCAAACACGTCCATCGTTTAACCATAGCGCCACCTGCCGCGAATTGGCATAAAAAAACCCGCGATGGCATGCAGTTCACAGTTTGTTCATCTTCGTCGCAGCATCCGTGCATGCATTAACTACCACCTCGCCCAGCGCCCGCCTGGCTCTAGTGATGCCCCCATCACAAAGCCGTACAACACGCACGGCCAGCGAGGAGCTCATGACGCTCAACCTTTCATCCATCACCCAACACGCCCTTTCGACCCTGCGCACCCGCATCGACCAACGCCTTGAAGAGCACCCCTCGCTTGAGCGCATGGGGCTGGTCAATCTGGACCAGGCTCTGACAGACGCAGAAGCTACGAGCATCGAGCTGACGATCAGGAGCACCCTGCACGACTACTGGGAGTCGCTCGAAAAGCCCGCCATGACGAGGCGCCAGTGTCACATCGAAGATATCGAGGCCACGCTGCGCCAATTGCTCGATGTCCAGATCGCCGCCGGCAGGATCCATCCGATCTATGCCACCTGCCTGCCCGCTTCGCTCGATCAGAATGACCTGAGCATCAGCACCCTGAGCCTCAAGCTCGAGGCAAGCCGCACAGCCACACTGCATGGCTGCCTGATGTTCAGCCTGGACAGCGGCCCGACCCTCGTGTGGCTCGCAGGCCGGCAATGGGCCGCTTTCGCCACGCGCGACCTGGCAATCGCAGCGCTGACCGCGCTGGTGAACCAGCCGGTGGCCAGGGCCAGCATCACCGATACCCTGCCCCGCACGCAGCGCCTCGCGATGACCCAGGCATCGGCAGTGCAAACCTACGAACAGCGCCACTGGGTGATCAGGCCCGCACCGCGCAAGGCCTTTGCCGAGCTGCATCGACAACTGCGCAGCCTGCAACTGCACGATATCAAGCACGCCTTGCAGGCCGGGCTGGCGCCTGGTGAATCCCGTTCCGGGCGCGTCGAGGATGCCCTGCGCCTGCCGCTTGCCCTTGGGCCAGGCAGCGCGCTCGACGCCACCCTCGACGAAGCACTCAAGACACCGCCAAAAGCACCTGAATGGCTGCGATACGCGCCTGAGGACCAGGCCAGTCAATGCCTGAAGGCACTCCAGGAATACGACCACGCGCGTGCCGCCATGCTCAGTGCGCTGGGCGCCTGCGACAGTATAGAAAGCTTCGCCGCGACCCATCTGCGCAGCAGTATCGCCAACGACCTGGGCCTGGACCTGGACCCCGAGCAGATCATGCTGGTGACCACGCGTACGCTGCCCGAAACCGCCGCCCCCTACGAGATCCGGCGCAGCCTTGTGCACCTGGCGTTGCAGGGCCTGCACGACGGCGACGACCAACCGGCCTCGGAATTCATCACCGCCACGCGCTTCGAGCAACAAGACCGGCCACTGCCTGAGGCGTACGCCACACTCACGCCCGCTTATGTCTGCAAGCTGATCGAAACACTGGCGCTGCACGGCAAGTTCGCCCCCGCTCAGAGAGCCGCACACAAGCAGGACAGCAGCCGGTCGCTGATGAACGCCGCCCTCTTGCAGCAGATCGCGGCCCAAGCCTGGTGCGCACGCCTGCAAGGCCAGATCACGCCCGATGACCAGCAGACGCTGGCAACCTTCGCCGCCGGAAGCGGCACGGGCTACGACAGGTTGTCCAGTGCCAACCTGCTCCTGGCGGACCAGTACCTGCTCAGCGATGCCCTGCTGGTGCGCCAGGAAGACGCCGAGGGAGGCCTGCAGCGTCTGCTGCTCTGCTGCCCGCAACATCCGCACAAGCCGGTGCTGGGTTTCGACAGCGAACGGCAGTTGCTCGTCGAGGTGGTGGGCTGGTTCGCAGAAGCGGACACCCAGGCCTACCTGCTGCAGAACGTGATAGCCCAGCAGCGCACCTCGTTCGCCGCCCTGATCAGCCAGATCGCCAACAAACCATTCCCGCAGACACAGCAACAGCCCGCCAGCATCGAGGCGCAGGTCTGGGACACCTGGTACCTGGATATCCGCAGGCAGCGTCAGCAGATCCCTACCCCGGAAAAGCTCTACGAGCAGTTCATGACACTGGTGCGCTTCACGGGCCAGGAAGGGGTCAAAGCCCTGACCCAAAACCGCATCGAGGTTGCCGAGGCCAACACAGCCGCGCGCGCACCCGCCTGGTTGCGGGCGGCCAGTGCCTCCCAGCGTGGCCAGCTGACGCGCCTGGAAGACCAGATCCAGGCTGCAGAGCAGCAGTATGCCGAGGCCAAGCATGCGCAACTGCCGGATTTCGAGGCGTATGTCCACGCCCAGGCCCGTGACAAGCTCAAGCAGTTGCTCGGCAACCGTGACGACAGCATCGATCCGGACAGCGTGATCATCAAGTCACCCAGGGAGACCCTTACCTACACCCAATTGCTGCGCAACGGCTATGACGACAGCCTGGGCTTGTTCACGGCCACAGCGGATACCACGGCAACCCTCGAAGGCCCCGACGGGGTTGATCTTTCGGCGTTGACGCCGCAGTCGGTCACAGGCTCCGTACGCGGTCAGTGGGTATCCGACCGCTACGTCAGCCTGATCGAGGAGACCCTGCTCTCACCCATACACACCGGCTACGCCTGGCGTCGTCGGCAGAGCGTGTTGATCGTACAACTGCAGATGCAACTGGCGGCGCTGCGCAGCCTCCTGCAAGGGCATCTGGATGCCGACCAGTACGCCTGGCTGCTGGCGAGCATCCAGAGCATGCACCAGACTGCCGACACCCAGCGCAAGCGTCATGCGTTCTACCGATTGGTAGTGCGTATCGACAACGAGTTCCTGGCCGACGAGCCGGCAATCGGCAAGTTGTTCAACGCGCTGTACCGGATCATGGGCAAGACCCCGCCCTACCGCGAAGAAGTCATCCTCGGTTGCTACCTGCTCAAGTCGCCGGAAGGACACCCCTCGCAGACGTTGCTCTACACTCCCGCGGCTGCAGACGGCATCGACTTTCGGCCCTTCAGCAGCTTCGTCCAGTCGCTCGCCACCCCAGGCATGATCGACTACTACAAGGACCGCAGTCGCAGGCAAGCCGGGCAACTGCTGGCCTTCCTGTTCAAGGACCTGCGCGAGGGCGGAGCGAGCCCGGTGCCAAGCGTGCCCGAAGCCCCCACGGACGACCTGCGCATCCTGTGCTACGACGATGGGCTGCGCCAGCGCATCGTCGATGTGCGCGATGTCACCAAGGGTCGCGCCGACATGATCGCGAGCATCGTCTGGAACACGCTGGAAACGGTGGTCCAGATCGTGACGCTGCCCTTCCCGCCTGCCGCCTTCACAGTGGGCGCCGCACTTGCCCTGCGCGACTATGTCGGCGCACTGAGCGCATTCATCAATCGCGATGCCGGCACCGCGAGCCTGTACCTGTTGTCTTCGCTGCTCAACGGCGCAGGCGCCTATGGTGACCTGGCGCACGGCATGAAAGGTTTTGGCAGCCTGCTACGCAATGCCGAGCGGCTGCCCAGCCAACCACGGCGCTGGGCAGACACGAAAACGGCAGTGCTCGGTCTCACCGAGCGTGAGCTCAAGCCCGTCGAGCTGAAGGGCCAGTCGGTGCTGCTCGGCCCCCCTTCCGCACAGGGATTGGCGCGGATAGCCAGGCGTAACGCAAGCGGTGAACTGATCGACACCGGACGTTACGCCCGGCAGGACAAGCTGGGTGACTGGACCCCGGTGGAGCACGCGGAAAACACTATCGGCCAGCCAGTCCCCGACAAGCACGCCGTCGCCATCTCGCTGGAAGGTGGCACACCGGCAACTGGCACACATGCGCAAGGTGTCACCCTGGTCAATGGCCGCCACTACGTGCAGATCGATGACCAGGTGTTCCAGGTGCAATTCGATGCGCAAACCGCGCAATGGTCGATCATCGATCCGGACAATCCCTTCGCCTTCTTCGGACGCCAGCCATTGGCGCGCCAGGCGGACGGTACCTGGAAGCGCGTCGACAGTGGCGGGTTGCGGGGTGGGAACCCTGGCGATAACAACCTGGTACCCCCGCCTGAAACCGTAACCCCACCTGTGGCGGGTGGCGACAACGTCGTGAGCCTGCCCAGCGACCGCTCGAGCTTCTGGGATATCCACATGAAAGAGGACGCGGCGCAAAGCGAACTGCTCTCGAACCAGGCCCAGGCCCGTCATCGCGCGCTGTTGGACGACACCGACATCGCCCGCCTGGAGGATGGCGAAGATGCGCACATGGACGAACATGATTTCGAGTGCCTGCAAACCGACGAAGGCATCACCTACACCTACAAGGAAGACGAAGACTACGTAAACCGCCTCATCGGCAACTACACGGATGAAAACTCGCAAATCAACAGCTACCTGCGCCGCGGGGTGCATGAGTTCCCGTTCTGCGATTCGGACACTTTCGTCGACAAGCTGGTGGACTCGCTGGAAACCCTGCCCAAGAGCAACACGGTCGCTCTCTACCGCGGAGGCAACGGAACGAGAAGCACATCGGGCGCGCACTTTCGCAGCGGAAAACTCAAGAAGGGCGATGTGTTGGTCAACTCGGACCTGACGTCCTTTACCGAGAATCCCTACGTGATACGCGCCTTCGCCAGCGATGAGCTGTCCTCGCCGGACATCGTGAAGGGCACGTTCGACGACACATCGGTGGTTTTCGAGATACCCGCGGGCCAATACCAGAGCGGGGTGCCCATAGCACCCCTGTCATGGACAAAAACAGAGGCGGAAACCCTGTTCCCGCCAGGGTGCCGTTTCGAGATCGAAGACATCGGCGAGGTCGTGGGTGACGACTTCCGCTTCGTCAATGTGAAGCTCAAGGAGATCCCGAGCACAGCGCCCGTGGTGCACCCGGTATACGATCTGCGCACTGGCAACCCGTTCAAGCGCGACGAGTACGCCGCCATGCTCAAGAACGACGACCTGGTCGAACGCTTCTTCCCTGCTGCCGACTGGACACCTCCCAGCCCTTCGAGCACCTGATCCTCAGGTTGAAAAAAAACGCCCAGGCAATGCCTGGGCGTTTTTTATCGGCTACGCGGATCGGCAATCAAGCCAATTCAGCGAAGCACTCTTCGATGATGGCCAGGCCTTTGTCCAGCAGGGCGTCTTCGGCGGTCAGCGGAACCAGGATCCGCAGAACGTTGCCGTAGGTGCCGCAGGACAGCAGGATCAGACCCTTGTCACGGGCCTTGGCGACCACTTGGGCCACGGCGGCAGCGTTCGGGGTGTGGGTGCCCTTCTCGAACACTTCCACGGCGATCATCGAACCCAGACCACGGACGTCACCGATGATCGAGTGCTTCTTCTGGATTTCACGCAGGCCGGCGGTCAGGCGCTCGCCAACGGCCTTGCTGCGGTCCAGCAGTTTCTCTTCTTCGAACACCTGGATGACGGCCAGGGCCGCGGCGCAGGCGATCGGCGAACCGGCGTAGGTGCCGCCCAGGCCACCTGGGGCGATGGCGTCCATGTATTCGGCCTTGCCGCACACACCGGCCAGCGGGAAGCCGCCAGCGATGGACTTGGCGAAGGTGGTCAGGTCAGGCGCGACGCCCATCTGCTCCATGGCGAAGAAGGTGCCGGTACGGCCAGCGCCGGTCTGCACTTCGTCGGCGATCAGCAGGATGCCGTGCTGGTCGCACAGGGCGCGCAGGCGCTGCATCAGCTCTTTCGGCGCTGGCAGGAAACCACCTTCGCCTTGTACTGGCTCGAGGATGATCGCAGCGATGTCGCGTGGCTCGGCGTCGTTCTTGAAGATGCGCTCGACCGACGCGATGGCGTCATCGACGCTCACGCCGTGCAGCTCGCTCGGGAACAGAGCACGGAACACGCCGCCTGGCATCAGGCCCATGCCTGCGGAGTACGGCACGACCTTGCCGGTCAGGCCCAGGGTCATCATGGTACGACCGTGGTAGCCACCGGTGAAGGCGATCACACCGGCACGGCCAGTGGCGGCACGGGCGATCTTCACGGCGTTTTCAACGGCTTCGGAGCCGGTGGAAACCAGCAGGGTCTTCTTGTCGAAGTTACCCGGAACCAGCTTGTTGATCTTTTCGCACAGCTCGACATAAGGCTCGTAGGCCAGCACCTGGAAGCAGGTGTGGCTGACCTTGGTCAGCTGCTCTTGAACGGCAGCGACCACTTTCGGGTGCAGGTGGCCGGTGTTCAGTACTGCGATGCCGCCGGCGAAGTCGATCAGTTCGCGGCCTTCAACGTCGATCACCGTGGAGTTCTTCGCCGACTCGACGAAGATCGGGTGGATCTGGCCGACGCCACGTGGGACGGCGGCGACACGGCGTTGCATCAAGGATTCGTTGGTCTTGCTCATAATGCCCTCATTCGCGCCGACTCTGACGGCGCTGTTATTCGGGGGTGGCTGGGTGTGCCTGCGAACAGTATTCGTTGATCGACTGTCACCGGCGCCCTGGCCACCAGGTACTGCATGTCAAAAAAACCAGCGAGACGTCGCTCTCGCGCCCCGCTGGCAGAGGTAAAGCCCTTAGCGCATCAGACGCTGATGCACAGGTATTTGATTTCGAGGTAGTCCTCGATGCCGTACTTGGAACCTTCGCGGCCCAGGCCCGAGGCCTTGATACCGCCGAACGGCGCGACTTCGTTGGAGATCAGGCCGGTGTTGATGCCGACCATGCCGTATTCCAGGGCCTCGGCGACGCGGAACACGCGGCTCATGTCGCGGGCATAGAAGTACGAGGCCAGGCCGAACTCGGTGTCGTTGGACATGGCGATGACTTCGGCCTCGTCCTTGAAGCGGAACAGCGGCGCGAGCGGGCCGAAGGTCTCTTCCTTGGCGACGGCGGCAGTCTTCGGTACGTCGACCAGGATGGTCGGCTCGAAGAAGTTGCCTTCGATCAGCTTGCCGCCGGACAGCACCTTGGCGCCCTTGGAGACGGCGTCCTCGATGTGCTCCTGGACCTTGGCGACCGCCTTGTTGTCGATCAGCGGGCCAGTGGTGGTGCCTTCTTCCAGGCCGTTACCGATCTTCAGCTTGCCAACGGCAGCCTTGAGCTTCTCGGCGAACGCGTCGTAGACGCCGTCCTGCACGTAGATACGGTTGGCGCAGACGCAGGTCTGGCCGTTGTTGCGATACTTGGAGATGATCGCGCCCTCGACCGCCTTGTCCAGGTCGGCGTCGTCGAACACGATGAACGGAGCGTTGCCGCCCAGCTCCAGGGACACTTTCTTGATGTCCTTGGCGCATTCTTCCATCAGCTGGCGACCGATTTCGGTCGAGCCGGTGAAGGACAGTTTGCGTACCAGGGAGTTGCCAGTCAGCTCGCCGCCGACTTCGCCGGCGCTGCCGGTAACAACGCTCAGCACGCCAGCCGGGATACCGGCGCGGGTGGCCAGCTCGACCAGGGCCAGGGCGGAGTATGGGGTCTGCGAAGCAGGCTTGAGCACCATGGTGCAGCCAGCGGCCAGGGCCGGGCCGGCTTTACGGGTGATCATCGCCGCCGGGAAGTTCCACGGGGTGATGGCCGCGGTGACACCGATCGGCTGCTTGATGACGATCAGGCGCTTGTCTGGCTGGTGACCCGGGATGGTGTCGCCGTAGACGCGCTTGGCTTCCTCGGCGAACCACTCGATGAACGAGGCGGCATAGGCGATTTCGCCCTTGGCTTCGGCCAGCGGCTTGCCCTGCTCGGTGGTCATCAGGCGAGCCAGGTCGTCCTGGTTCTCGATCATCAGCTCGAACCAGCGGCGCAGCTTGTTCGAACGCTCCTTGGCGGTCAGGGCACGCCAGGCCGGCAGGGCCTTGTCGGCGGCTTCGATGGCGCGGCGGGTTTCCGCAGCCCCCATCTTCGGCACGGTACCGATGACTTCGCCGGTGGCCGGGTTGGTCACCTTGATGGTCTGACCGCTGTCCGCATCCAGCCATTCACCGTTGATGAAGGCTTGCTGGCGGAACAACTGAGCGTCTTTGAGCTGCATGTCGGCTTCCCTTGACCGCGCCGCGCTGGCACGGAACGTCTTGTTGATTGTTGAAAGGCGCCCCTGGTGGGGCTGCCGTCAGGAATTCTGGCACCCAAACGAGCCAAGTGTTCAATATTGGGCATCGAGCGTTTGAAATCTCAAACGAATGCTAAGCGGGTGCTGGGGTGTTGGACAATAGGCTGTTCGAAAAAAAGAACGAATGGTCTTTAGACAGCGCTGGCCCTATCGCGGGACAAGCCTACACCCACAGGTTGTGGGAGCGGGCTTGTCCCGCGATAGGGCCAGCAAAGATTAGACGATCGAGCTGACGAAAATGTGATGCCGCTCTATCAGAAGGCCTTGTCCAGCTCGATCACCAGAGCCCGATACCCCACACTCCCCGGCTGACGGCTGTGCACCTTCAACTCCACCAACACCTCCTGAGTGCCACGGCGCACCTCATTGAGCACCGTAGTGGTGAGCTTCTCCGGCGTCAGGTAGCCCACCGAGGCGGAATAGATGAACTGGGTATCGGTCTCCGGACGGTAGGCCACCACCGAAGTGATCGGGCTATACCACTCGTCGCCTCGCTCTTTGCCGTATTCCCACACCTGCTCGACCGTACCCTTGGCCTCATCGATGCGGTACTCCACCGCGCGGCTGTAGTTGCCGCTGAGCTTGGTCGGGGCGAAATCGCGGCCCCAGCCGTTGTCGAACACGGTCAGCGTACCCTTGCCGGTGAGCCAGGCGGTGTGCTGCGTCCACGACCAGTCGAAGCCATCGCCGCCAACTGGCGTCAGCACCTTGGCCTTCAGCCGCGCGGGCCAGCCCTGGGGCGAGGCGAGGATCCACTTCACCTGCTTGTCACGCCCGATCTTCACCACCCCTTGATGGCGCGCTGAAACGATGATGCTGTCGTCATTGGCGTCGTAGTCGATGGCATTGACATGCGCCCAGTTGCGCCCGGTGCCGACGCCGGGAGTGTCGCCGAACGGCAGATCGCCTTCGGCCAGCTCGTTGGCCAGGCGCTCGTCCTGCTTGTGCACGCCCGCCGGCAACTGGATCGCCGCCTTGCCGAGGGTTTCCAGCAGGTCGCCGCGGTAGGGGTCGAGGATCTGGTTGAGGTCCCAGAAGTCCAGGACATCCCCCGCCTCGTCAACCTCGATGATGTGGTCGCGGATCGAGCGCACGCGCTTGCCGTCCGGACGCCGGTAGTCGCTGGTGCCGACCCGCAGCAGGTAGGTGCCCTGTGCCGTTTCGCGGATCTCGTGGGAGAAGTCGGCGAACTTGTCCGGCAGGTTGCGCTGCCAGACACGCCGCCCCAGCAGGTCGAACTTGGAGTAGGTCTGGCCCTGGCCCCAGATCAGCTTGCCGTCGCGGGTCTGCTGGAAGCCCATGGTCCCCCCCAGGCCATCGCGGCGGTTGGAGTCGTGGATCTGCTCGATATCCAGGTACCAGCGCACATCGCCATTGCTGTCGGCGATCCAGTTGTTGCCGACCTGATCCCACTCGGCAGCACCGCCCAGGCCGTTCCACTTGAAGGCACGGCCACCGGGGATCTCGCCCAGCAGGTGGTTGAACAGGTAGAGACGTTTCTCGAAGCCCGGCGCCACCTTGATCGGTTCGACCAGCGGCAGCGCCGCCGTCTGTTTCGCCACGACCGGCAGGCGCACGGCCGGGGCGTAGATTTCATAACGCTCACGCACGCGCTCACCGTCGAGCTTGTAGCTGACCTCGACCTGGTTGACGTGGTCCGGGTAGAGCCCGAACACCGGGATGCCGCCGTAAGTCCACAGCGAGCGGTTCGAGACGTCGTAGGCAATGTCCACACCCCGCTCGCCACGGCCCAGCACACGCACATGGGCGTTACTGATGGTGCGCCCGCCGTCGCGGATGATCGCGGTCAGCGGCGCCAGGCGGTAAGGGTTGACGACGATGTCCCCGAGCAGCGCCTGGTCGTCGGTGGGCACTTTCGCGGTGATGCAAGCGCCCTCGGGCAGGGCGGGGGTTTCGGTCTTGGCGTTCATGGCAAAGCTCCTTGTCCTCAGAAGTCGTAGCGGGCGGTGGCGCCCACGGTGCGCGGCGTGCCGAGCACGCCGGCATAGCCGCCGTTGGCGGAATTCCACAGGCTGGTGAAATAGGTCTTGTCGCCGGCGTTCTTCACCCACAGCGACAGGTCGAGCACGCCGTCGCCCTGGTCCAGGCGCACGCCGGTGGAGAGGTTGACGATGGCGTAGCTGGGGATCTGGCCGTAGTCCGAGTCGTCGATGGTGCCCACTGCGCGAGAGCGGAAGGCGTAGCTGGCGGTGACATAGGGCTCGATGCGCTCGGCCAGTTGCCACTTGTACTGGGCGTTGAGGTTGGCGATGTACTTGGAGGCACCGACCACCTGGTGGCCGGACAAGTCGCAAGTCGCGGCGGCATTGACCAGGCTGACCTCCGGCGGGCACGGGGCGTCCTTGTACTCGGTGTAGCGCACGTCGTTCCACGAGCCGTTGAAGTTCAAGGTCAGGCCGCGCAATGGCACGGCCGTGGCCTCGAATTCGAAACCACGCGAGCGCACGCTGCCGGCGTTGGCCAGGTACTGCACGCGATTGACCTGGTCGTAGACGTTGGCCTGGTAGCCATGTACTTGCGCCCAGAACAGGTTGGCATTGAGTTGCAGGCGGTTGTCGAGCAGCGTGCTCTTGACCCCGAGCTCGGCGTTGTTGATCCGCTCGGTGCCGACCTGCAGCGAGTCGGTGCCCAGGCGCGGGGCGGCGCCGACGGTCAGGTTCACGCCACCCGACTTTTCGCCGTGCGAAAGGCTGGCGTAGCCAAGCACCTCGTCGTTGAAGCGGTAACTCAGGCTCAGCAGCCCCGACGGCGCGAAACTGTACTGGCTGAGGTCGCCCGAATCGTAGGCCCCCACGCGGCCCTGGCGTGCTGTCGCGGCTGCACCGGTGACCGCGGCACCGCCAAAGGGATCATCGCGGGTCACCCAGGCATTCTTCTCTTCATAAGTGCCGCGCACGCCTGCGGTGAAGTCCAGGCGCTCGGTCAGGTGCCAGGTGCCCTGGGCGAACAACGCATAGCTGTCGGTATCGATATGGCCGTTGCCGAGGGTGGTGACGTTGGCCAAGGCACCGGCCGGGGTGGCGTTCCAGATGTCGGCCTGGGGGCCGTAATAGGTGAACGACTTGTTGTCCAGGTCCTGCTTGAAGTAGTAGGCCCCCAGCACGTAGTCGAAGAAGCCGCCGGTGGGCGAGGCCAGGCGCAGTTCCTGCGAGTACTGCTTGTCGCGCACCGACACGCCCGCGTTGTAGGCGGCGGGCACGTTGAGGCCGTCGTCGTTGCGTGGCGTGAAATCCCACCAGCGGTAGGCGGTGATCGAGGTCAGGGTGAAGTCGTTGGGCAGCGTCCAGTTGGCCTCGACCGAAGTGCCGCCCTGGAACACCTTGACCATCTGGTCGGCATCGAAGTTGACCTTGCGCTTCTTGCCCGACACCAAGGTGGCGCCAGCCTGGCTGGCCAGGCTTTCGTAGCGGTTGACGCCGTTGATGGTCGGGCCGGTGCTGTAGAGGCTGAGGATGCCGTTGTTGGAGTCTTCTTCGTTGTACTCGCCGATCCAGCGCAGGTTGAAGGTATCGCTGGGCTTGAACAGCAACTGGGTGCGAAAACCCTGGCGCTTGCCACCGTTGAGATCGTCGCCGTTGTAGAGGTTCTTCACATAGCCGTCGTCCTCGGTGCGGTAAGCGCTGATGCGCCCGGCGAGGGTGTCGGTGATCGGGCCGGAGAAACTGCCTTGCGTTTGCCAGTAGCCGTCCTCCCCCAACGACGATTGCACGCTGCCCTCGCGCTGGAAGGTCGGCTTGCGGGTGGTGATGTTGAGTACCCCGGCCGTGGTGTTCTTGCCGAACAGCGTGCCCTGCGGGCCACGCAGCACTTCGAGCTGCTCCACGTCGAGCAGGTCGAACACGGCCATGCCGGGGCGCCCCAGATAGACGTTGTCCAGATACACCCCGACGCTGCCTTCGAGGCCATCGCTGGCCGGGTTGTTGCCCAGGCCGCGGATCGAGATGCTCGACTGGCGCGCATGGACGTAGGCGACATTGGTGCTGGGCACCAGTTGCTGCAGGTCCTGCACTCGGTAGATACGCTGGGTTTCCAGGGTTTCGCTGCCCAGCACGCTGATGGGCGTGGGCACGCTCTGCGAGGTTTCCTCGCGGCGCCGGGCATTGACCGTGACGGTGCCAAGCTTGGCGTCCTGTTCGACGGTGGGTGCAGCGTCGGCAGGCGCCGGCTCGGCGAGGACATGACCGGCGGTCGCCAACAGCACACCAGCGGCCAGGGGTTGCAGGGTGAACAGCGACGCACGCGTCGGCCAACGGAAAACTCGCGACATGCAGATGCTCCTTGAGGCATGGGCCCTGGCGAGCATTTCCGTTGACGGAACCGAATCGCAGTCAGAGGGGCTTATATTCTTTTAAGAGATATAAATATTTGCATTTCATATTTTGTGGAATAAGTAACTGCATTTATAAGGTTCACAACCCTTGTCAGCAATTGCATTTCACCGAAAGTTTTCATGTAGAAAATGCATATCGATCTCCGTCAGCTTCGCCACTTCATCGCCCTGGTCGAGCACCGCAGCTTCGTCGCCGCCGCCGCGGCCGTGAACCTGTCGCAATCGGCCTTCAGCCGCAGCATCCAGACGCTGGAGCACAACGTCGGCTGTCGCCTGGTCGACCGCGCCAGCAAGGAGCTGGCACCGACCCGCCAGGGCCAGTTGGTACTGGAGCATTCGCGGCGCCTGGTGCATGGCGCGCACAACCTGGTCAACGAGATCAACCAGTTCAATGGCGCGACGACCGGCATGGTGCGCTTCGGTTCGGGGCCGGCGCCTGCCGGTGGGCTGGTGCCACGCGCGGTGGCGCGCTTCGTGACCGAGTTTCCGGCGGCGCGCACCTGCTTCCAGGTGGATAACTGGCAGGCGTTGAACCGCAGGCTGATGGCCGAGGAGATCGAGTTCTTCGTCGCCGACACCCGTCAGTTCGAAGCCGACCCGGACTACCGGGTGCACAAACTCACGCCGCAACGCTGGTACTTCTGTTGCCGCGCCGGGCATCCGCTGACCGAGCGCAACGAGGTGCGCGCGCGTGACCTGTTCGACTACCCGATGGCCACCACCTTGCGCCCGCCGAACATCCGCAAGGTGCTCAGCGAGATGAGCGGCCGCCAGGACTTCCTGCCCAACGTGGAGTGCGAGCATGGCTATGCGCTGCTCAACGTGGTGATGCAGTCAGACACCATCGGCATCGCCTGCCGGGGCAACTTGCGGCCTTATCAGGATGAAGAGCGGCTGGTGGCGCTGGAGCTGGTGGACCTGACGGCGGAACAGGAAGAGGCTTGCCATACCCGCTACGGCATCGTCAGCCGGGTGGGCTATGGGTTGTCCCCATTGGCGCAGGGGTTGGTGCGGCAGTTGATTGCTTGTGATAGGGAAGGTTAGGGATCGGTCGTGGACTTTTCGCGGGCAAGCGCGCTCCCACAGGGAGCGGACTTGCCCGCGAAAAAGCCGACACACCCGCTACAGGATCACCCCTTGCGTGTGGTCCGACTCAACTGCCCATCCACCCCCACCGGCACCTCACCGGCCAGGGTCACCCGCCGCACGATCCGCGGCTGGGTGCCGTAATCGTCCACCGCATAGTGCTGCGTCGCGCGGTTATCCCAGATTGCCACGTCCCCCGCCTGCCAGCGCCAGCGCACGGTGTTCTCCAGACGCGTCACATGCCCCTGCAGCAAGTTGAACAGGTGGTTCGAATCCGCCTGTGAATACCCCTTGATGCGCTTGACGAAGTGCCCCAGCTGCAGCACCCGTTCACCGCTGATCGGGTGCACGCGCACCAGCGGATGCTCGGTCTCGTACACGGTCGAGGTGAACACCTTGCGGTAGCGCTCCAGCCGCTCGGGGTCCACATCCGGCTTGGCGCCGGCATAGTCGTACTCGTTGCTGTGCACGGCCCAGAGCTTGTCGGCCAGCTCGCGCAGCGGTTCAGGCAGCTCTTGATACGCGCTCGCGGTGTTGGCCCAGACCGTATCACCACCGGAGGCCGGCGCCACCACGCTGCGCAGGATCGACGCCTTGGGGTAGGCGTCGACGAAGGTCACGTCGGTGTGCCAGGAGTTGGCGCGCTGGCCCTCGGCGCCGTCGAGCTGCAACAGGTAGCGGGTGCCATCGACCACCGGCACGGTGGGGTGGGCGATTGGCTCGCCGAGCCGCTTGGCGAAGGCTTCCTGGCCCTGGTCGTCGAGGTGGGTCTGGTTACGGAAGAAGATCACCTTGTACCGCACCAGCGCCGCCTGGAGGGCGTCGACGGTGGCAGTGTCCAGGTCAGCGGACAGCTTCAGGTTGCGGATCTCGGCACCGATGCGGCCGGCGACCGGATGGATATCGAGTTCCAGGGCTTGTGGCGCGGCGGCCAATGCGGCGTTGCTCATGTCGTGCTCCTTACGATGGATTCAGCGGGCGGCCTGGACGGCCTGTTCCTGTTGCAGGGCGGTATCGATGAAACGAGGGTCGATCCAGTCGGATACCTGGAAGCTGCGGCGAATCAGGCGCTCCTTGGCGGCCAGGTCGACGCCCTGCTGCAGCAGGCCGACGAATTCGCCGTCCAGGCGCGGATCGAAATAGTGGGCGAGGTTTTCCTGGGCCAGGTCGTCACTGAGCACGCTGCGCGGCCAGTTGGCGGTGCTCGACACCAGATCCAGGTACGCCTCGCGGTTGCGCTCGTCACGCAGCCAGTTCACCGCCTGCTGCTGGGTGCTGACCAGGCGCTGGACCAGGTCCGGGTGCTTGCGGATGAACTCGCCCGTGCCTACGAGTACCGACTGGGTACTGCCAGCGCCTTTGAGGTCGCGCGAGTTGACCGGCAGCTCGACCAGCCCGCGGTCACGCAGCGACAGCAGGTTCGACAGGCCCCAGGTGGCGTCGATCTGCTTGGCGGCGAGCGCCGCGTTGGACGCGTTGAAGTCCAGGTTGATGACTTTCAGGTCGCGCTCCGAGAGGCCCTGGCTGGCCAGGGCGCTGGCAAACGACAGCTGGTTGGCGGTGCCACGGAACACCGCCACGCGCTTGCCCTTCAGATCCGCCAGGCTGCGGATGCCGGAGCCCGGCACCACCCCCAGGTAGCTCTTCACCCCACGCACCCCGGCCGCCAGCACATGGGTGTCCAGGCCGCTGGACTTGCCGATGATCGCGGCCAGGTCGCCCAGGTAGGCGAAGTCTGCCTGGCCGTTGGCCAGAGCTTCGTTGACTGCGGGCCCGGCACCCTTGAAGAAGCGCCAGTCGATGCGAATGCCATCCTGGGCGAAGGCTTTTTCCAGCAATTGCTGATCACGCAGCACATCGACCACGCCCCCGGCGCTGGGTTTGCTGCCAGCGCTCAGGTCAGGCACGGCGATACGGATGACCTCGGGCTTGGCGCTGTCAGCGGCCTGAGCGGCCAGCGGCAGGACGCTGCACAGCGCGGCGAGCAATAGGTGGCGGAACGGGGTTTTCATGGCATGGCTCCTTGGCAGGCTGCCGCCGGCGATGACCGGCGCGTTGGCCAAACGCTAGGCCGCCCCGCTTAGAACCGGCAAAGACCGAAAACTCATGCTCAAGTAACCGAAAGCTATAAATGAGCAAAGACGCGGCTCTGCGCCCGGCTTGCGCAGGACGCATCGCAAATATGAGCAAAACGCAATGTCCGGGGGCTTCCCGATGCACAGGATGCATGCTCTTATTTCTTTGATATTGGCATTGAATATTTTTTATTCCTTTAGCGCATAAGCTTGAAACGCTTCTAGAGAGGGATCGATGAGCGAGAGCACGACAGCGTTGAGCCAGGGCGGTTGGCGGGTATCCTTCGCGAGGCGCGGCTGGGCAGACAAGGCGATCCCCTGGGTGATCCCGGTCGCCGTGGCGCTTTTGTGGTGGGTGGCCAGCCAGCGGCACTGGATGAGCGAGCAGATCCTGCCGGCTCCGTCATTGGTCTGGCAGACGGCCCTGGAGTACGGCTCGGGCGAGCTCTGGGGCCACCTGTGGATAAGCCTGCAGCGCCTGCTCTGGGGTCTGCTCGCCGGGATCGTCAGCGGCCTGTTGCTCGGCACCTGGCTGGGCAGCTCTCGCCGCGCCCAAACCCTGGTGCTACCAACCTTCATCGCCCTCGCGCAGATCCCGACACTGGCCTGGATCCCGCTGTTCATGCTGTTCTTCGGCATCGGCGAATGGCTCAAGCTGGTGGTGCTGGTCAAGGCCGTGGTGGTACCGGTCACCCTGCACACACTGATCGGTATACGCGACGCCCAGCCCCGGCTGCGCGAGGCCGCCGCCGTGCTGCGCCTGCCGCCACACCTGTTGTTCCTGCGCCTGCTGCTGCCCGCCGCCCTGCCCGCGTTCCTGGCCGGCGTGCGCCTGGGCCTGGCAACCGGCTGGACCTCTTTGCTGGCAGTGGAACTGCTGGCCTCCAGTGAAGGCATCGGTTACCTGATGGTCTGGGGCCGGCAGTTGTTCATGCTCGACCTGGTGTTTCTCTGCATCCTGCTGATCGGTGTGGTCGGGGCCGGCATGGAACACGGCTTCTCGCGCCTGGAGCGCCGGCTGCTGTACTGGCCGCAATCGGCGACCGGCGAACAACGCCTGCGTGATACCTCGCGCGCCTGGCAGGGATGGCTGCTGCCGCTGGCGTTGCTGGCGTTGTGGCAGGCCTGCAACAGTTTCGGTTGGGTCGACGGCAATATCCTCACCTCACCGCTCGAGGTGCTGCGCAGCCTGATTGGCGGCCTGTTCGATGGCTCGCTCCCCGACGCCATGGCGCGCAGCCTGCAGCGCACCCTGCTCGGCCTGCTGCTCGGCGGTGGCGCAGGCTTTGCCGTGGGCCTGGTGCTGGGATTGTCGCGCACCGGCGAGCGCCTGTTCGGGCCAAGCTTGTCGGCGCTGCGCCAGGTCGCGCTGTTCGCCTGGGTGCCGCTGCTGACCGCCTGGTTCGGCCTGGGTGAAGGGTCGAAGCTGGTGTTCGTCGGGCTGGCAGCGTTCTTCCCGTTGCTGATCGCCACCCAGCGTGGCATCGCCAGCCTGTCGCCGCAGCTTGGGGAAGCGGCACGCACACTGCGCCTGGACCTGCCCCATCGCCTGCGCCTGCTGGTGTTGCCCGGCGCCGCCCCGGCTATTTTCGCCGGCCTGCGCCTGTCGTTGATCTACGCCTGGCTGGGCACCATCGGCGCGGAATACTTCATGCCTTCGGACGGCGGTATCGCCAGCCTGATGCTGGGCGCTCAACAGCTGTTTCGCATGGACCAGGTGATGGCCGCGATGGTGCTGATCGGCCTGGTCGGTGCCCTGCTCGGCAACCTCGGACAACGCCTCGAATCGCGCGCCACGCGCTGGAGAACCGCATGAACGCCTTCAACACCTCGGCCCTGCACGCCGCCAATCAACCCGACGCCACCCCGCCGCTGGTCAGCTTCGAAAACGTCGGTAAGACCTTCAGCGTCGACGGCCAACCGTTCGAAGCCATTCGCGGCTTCGACCTGTCGATCAACGAAGGTGAATTCATCGCCATCGTGGGCGCCTCGGGCTGTGGCAAGTCCACCCTGTTGCGCCTGCTGGTGGGGCTGGACACCGACTTCAACGGCAGCATCCGCATCGACGGCAAGCCGGTGACCGGCATCGGCGGCGAACGCGGCATCGTGTTCCAGGAGCATCGCCTGTTCCCTTGGCTGACGGTCGAGCAAAACATCGCCCTGGGCCTGGTCAACGACCCGCTCACCCAGGGCGAGCGAGCGCGCAAGGTGCATGAGTTCGTGCAACTGGTGGGGCTGACGGGGTTCGAGTCAGCCTATCCGCACCAGCTTTCCGGGGGCATGGCACAGCGCGTGGCGATCGCCCGCGGGCTGGTGGCAAGCCCGCGCATCCTGCTGCTGGACGAGCCCTTCGGCGCACTGGATGCCTTGACCCGGCAGCAGTTGCAGGACGAATTGCTGGCGATTCGCGAACGGTCGGGGGTGACCATCTTGCTGGTCACCCATGATGCCGAAGAAGCCACGTATCTGGCAGACCGAGTGGTGGTGCTGGAGCCACGCCCAGGGCGGATCAAGGCGGTGGTCGAGATCGAGCTGCCGCATCCGCGCTTGCGCACGGGCGTGGCCTTGCACGGCCTGCGCGAAAAGGTGCTGCAGCAGATCACCGGAGCGGGTGACCACCTGAGGCCCGCGCCGAGCCGGGTGGAGGGGTTGCGGCCGGAGCTGATTGCGCTGTGAGTGCTTCGCGGGTAAGCCTGCTCTTGGAGGCTTGGGTTCGCGTGCAACTTCTGTGGGTGCAGGCTTGCCCGCGAAGGAGCCTGCCCGGTCACTGCAGCTCGCGCAAATACGCCCAGGGATAGATCCCTCGATCATGCCCATCGCTGAACATCAGTTGCAGGCCATATCCCTGCAGCTCGATGCGCTCTATCCGCACATCTTCCGCCACCAGGCTGATCCCGCCACGCAACCTGGCCGCACGGCACTGCGAGCAAGGGCAGGCACCACGCAGGCGAGCATGGCTGATCACCTGGCGCACCTCGCCCCATTGCAGCGCCAGCTCGCCCTCGCTGCGCTGGTTCGACACGCCACTGGGCACATCCATCACGCCACACCCTGCAACTGCGCCAGGGCGATACGTATTGCCTTGCGC
The DNA here is from genome assembly GCF_009650575.1 of Pseudomonas sp. MNR3A. Lineage (NCBI taxonomy): Bacteria > Pseudomonadati > Pseudomonadota > Gammaproteobacteria > Pseudomonadales > Pseudomonadaceae > Pseudomonas > Pseudomonas sp. MNR3A. Next base: position 272,722 of record NZ_VZZS01000002.1, read on the forward strand.
ACTTCGGGGTCGCTGTCGTCTTCGGCCCCCCGCAGCACCGCCAAAGCCCGCGCATCGCCCAGCTCGCCCAGGGCCAGGGCAGCCTCCTTGCGCAGGTTGGCGATGCCATGGCCGAGCAGCACGGCCAAGCCGTCCAGCGCTGGGCGGTGGCGCAGGCGGCCAAGCGCCCGGGCGGCCCGCAGACGCACTTGCCAATAGCTGTCATTCAACGCGGCAATCAGTGCATTGCCTGCCTGCGCCTCGCCCACCTTGCCCAAGGTCGTGGCGGCTTCTTCGCGCACCTGCCAGGCGGGGTCGCCCAGCGCGGCAATCAACGCCGGCAATACACTGCCGTCACGGGCCAGGCCCAGTGCGCCGATGGCCGCGCGGCGCACGTCGGTATCCACCTCTTCACCAGCCAGCCGCGCCAAGGCCGGCAGTGCCGGTTCATGCTTGAGCCAACCGAGAATCCCCACGGCCTCGCGACGCACCGCGGCCTCGCTGTCGTCCAACGCCAGCAGCGCGGGTGCGGCTGCCTCTTCCAGGCGCAGCTCGCGCAAGGCACGCAGCGCGCTGGCACGCACGAAAGGCTCGGCGTGATTGACCCACGGCAAGATCAACAGCCCTGCCTCCAGGCTCTTAAGCTCACTCAAGCTCTGCGCCGCCGCCAGGCGCACGGGTTCGGCGGCATCGGCCAACGCCGCACACAGGGCCTGCACCACTTCGGGTTCCTCCCAGGCCTCCAGCAGACGCGCGGCCTCGGCGCGCACTTCGGCGTGGGTGTCGACCAGCAGCGCATCGGTCAGCCAAGGCAGGCTTTCGGGGTCTTCGAGATCGGCCAGCTCGATCAGCGCGATGCGCCGTACGCCAGCGTCGCCATCGCCCAAGCGTGGCAGCAGGTCGAGGATGTCGGGGTTGTCGGTGATTCGATCAGTCATAGGGCGATCCGTAGCGCAGGAGGGTCGGTGTCGGGCAGGCCCAACGGTGTCAGGCGCGGCAGTTCGCGGCCTTCTTCATGGCGCAGCAGCGCCAGGCAGTGACGCTTGAGGTGGGTGAACGCCGGGCTGGTCAGCAGGCTCGCGCGACGCGGGCGGGCGAAGTCCAGCCGCAGGTCTTCGATGAAGCGCCCGGGGCGCGGGCTCATCACCAGGATGCGGTCGGCCAGGAACAGCGCTTCGTCGATATCGTGGGTGACGAACACCACGGTGGTGCGGATGCGCGTCCAGATATCCAGCAGCAACTCCTGCATGCGCGAGCGGGTCTGTGCGTCGAGGGCACCGAAGGGTTCGTCCATCAACAGCAGGCGCGGATGGTTGATCAGCACCCGGGCAATCTCGGCCCGTTGCTGCATGCCGCCAGACAACTGGCTGGGCCAACGCTCGGCGAAGTCGGCAAGCCCCACGAGTTGAAGCATTTCATGGGCGCGGCGCTGGCGTTCGGGCTTGGCCACCCCCTGCATCTTCAGGCCGAAAGCGACGTTGTCGAGCACGCTGCGCCAGGGCAGCAGGGTATGGTGCTGGAACACCATGCCGCGCTCGGGCGACGGGCCGTCGATGGGCTGGCCATCGACGTGCAACTGGCCGCCGGCCGGCATCAGGTGGCCGGCCAGGGCACCGAGCAGGGTGGACTTGCCACACCCGGAGGGGCCAAGGATGCACACGAATTCGCCCGGGGCGATGGCAAAGTCCAGCGCCTGCACGGCCTCGAACGCCTCGCGGCCCTGCCCCAGACGTATCGACACGCCCTGCGCCTCGATACGCCCCGGCGTTGGCGCCTGCTGATAACGGCCCATCACGAACTCCTCCGCGCGCGGTACCAGGGCGTGGCCAGCGCACCGAGGCGCTTGACCAGGGCACTACTGCCCATGCCCAACAGGCCGATCAGCAACATCCCGACGATGATGTCCGGGTAGTTCTGCAAGGTGTAGGACTCCCAGGTGTAGTAGCCAATGCCGAACTGCCCGGAGATCATCTCGGCGGTCACCAGGCAGAACCACGAGGTGCCCATGCCGATGGCCAGGCCCGTGACGATGCTTGGCAATGCACCAGGCAGCACCACTTCCCGCAGGATCGCCCAGCGCCCTGCCCCCAGGCTGCGCGCCGAGGCGACCAGCCGTGGGTCGACCGCCTCGACGCCATGCACGGTGTTGAGCAGGATCGGGAACAACGCGCCGGTGAAGGTGATGAACACCATCGACAGCTCCGAGGACGGAAACATCAGGATCGCCAGGGGAATCCACGCCACCGCCGGGATCGGCCGCAGCACTTCCAGCGGCGGTAGCAGGGTGTCTTCGGCCCATTTCGAGCGACCGATCAACAGCCCCAACACCACCCCCAGCACTGCTGCGGCCAGATAGCCAGCGAATACCCGCGACAGGCTGCTACCCAGGTGCGCCAGCAGCGCATTGGAGGCCAGCAGCTGCCAGGCCGCATCGAGCACCGCGCCGGGCGTCGGCACATAGGTGAAGGTGAACAGGCCGAAGTTCAGCTTGTGGCTGGCCGCCACCTGCCAGAACAGCAGGCAGGCCAGCAACGAAGCCAGGCGCAACGGCCAGCGCGCGAGGGAACGGCTCATGTGGATTCTCCCGGCTCCATTCACTCAGCGCTGAGCGATGAACTTGCGGTTGGCGTCGCCGAAGTCCAGCGCTTCGCCGCCGTGGGCCTTGGCGTACTGCTCAGCCTGGTCCTTGAGCAGGAAGGCTGACAGCTCGCCCTTGGCGTTGCGCACGAACCACGCCTGGTTGGCCAACAGCTTGATGCCACTGTCGGCGGCCTGGGCGTAGATCGCGCGGATATCCTTGCCCTCCTGCTCGAGCTGGGCGAGGGCGCTAAGGGCGGCTTCCGGCGAGGCGTAATGACGGACCTTGTCTTCGCCGCGCACCCAGATCTGCGCCAGGCGACTGAAGTCGGTGATCGGCTTGCCGGTCAAGGCGTCATTGGCATTCAGCGGCGATGGGGCGTAGTTCTTGAGTGCCTTGTCGTAGTCCAGGCCAGCCTGCTTGAAGGCTGCGCGGATGTACTGGTCGTCGATGAAGCGGTCGGTGTCCAGGCCGCGATCGGTCTTTTTCAGCAGCTTGAGGGTGTCGATCGAGGTGTTGACGGCCTGGCGATACTCGGGCTTCCAGGTCAGATCGCGGGTCTGCAGGCCGAGGGGGCCGTGGAACAGGTAATTGACCTCGGCCTCGATGCCGGTGACCTTCTCGATCAGCTCGCTGTACTTTTCAGGTTCGGCCGCGATCAGGCGATCGGCTTCAAGGCTGGCGCGCAGGTAGGCGGTGACCACCTCCGGGTATTTCTTCGCATAGTCCGCATCGACCAGTGCGCCGTGGAAGGTCGGCGCGTTGGCCTGGGAGCCGTCGTAGATCTTGCGAGCGAAGCCACGGTTGGGGAACAGCTCGGCGAAGGGCACGAAATCGGCGTGGGCCTCGATGCGGTTGCTGCGCAGCGCAGAACCTGCAATTTCCGGGGCCTGGGCGATGATCCGCACATCCTTCTGCGGGTCCCAGCCCTGGGCGGCGATGGCGCGCAGCAGCATGCCGTGGGCGGTGGAGGCGAAGGGCACGGAGATGGTCTGGCCCTTGAGTTCGGCCAGCGACTGCACGCTGGAGGCGGCGGGCACCACGATGCCGTTGCCGCTGCCATGCACGCTGCCCGACAGCACGCTGATGAACAGGCTGCGCTTGCCGGCATCGAGATGGGCGACACCGTTGAACGAGCCGGGGAAGTCGGCCATGGCGCCGAAGTCGAGCTTGCCGGCGACCATTTCGTTGGTCAGCGGCGCGCCGCTGGTGAAGTTCTTCCACTCCACCTGGTAGGTCGCATCCTTGTACTTGCCGTCGTGGGGCAGGTACTTCTCCAACAGGCCCAGCTCACGGATCAGCAGGCCGCCAGTGGCGCAGTTGATGGTGGTGTCCTGGGTGCCGATGGCCACACGGATGGTTTCGGCGCTGGCGTTCAGGCCAGTGATCGCCAGCGCGAGGCCGGCCACGGTTGCTGCAAGGCGCATGGGTGTTTCCCCTCGAATCGTCTAGGTATTGGAATCGTCTCCGCCACCAGGCTTGGGTGGTGGGAAACGAGGGGCTTGCGGTGTGGGCGTCCGGTGGTTCGCCGGATGGCGGGGGTGTTTTCAGCGCAGCAGGTAGGGGATATCCACCTTCACGGCGCCGGTCGGGCAGTCTTTCTCGCAGGGCATGCAGTACCAGCACTCGTCGAAGGCCATGTAGGCCTTCTGCGTGGCTGGGTTGATGGCCAAGAGGTCCATCGGGCACACCTCGACGCAGACGGTGCAGCCTTTTTCGGCGATGCACTTGTCTTCGTCGATGGTGACCGGGGCGCTGCTGCGAAAGAAGATTTCCTGGGGTTGGTAGGCCATTTCACGGGGTCCTCGGGGCCTGTGGCCCTCGTTTCTATAAGGGTGCGCGCGCCCCTGTGGGAGCGGGTTTACCCGCGAACCAGGGCAAAGCCCTGGCCATGCACCGCGGTGTTGTCTTCGCGGGTAAACCCGCTCCCACAGAGTGAATGTGGTTCCAACAGGTCGCGGCGCTGCTCAGGCCGCGTCGGCCTTCACCCGCAGTCGGTCGTAGGCACTCTGCTCCTCGGCATCCAGGGCAATCAGGTACGGCTCCACCGGCTTCTTGAAGCTGGTCATCTCGCCGTCCTCACCCTTCTTCAGATGGCAGTGGCAGAACCACTCGGCATCGTTGCGCTCGGGGAAATCGACCCGGTGGTGGTACAGCCCCCAGCGGCTCTCCTGGCGGAACAACGAGGCCCGCGCCGCCATCTCGGCGCAGTCGCGGATCACGCTCACTTCCATGGCTCGCATCAGTTCATGGGGGTTGCTGGCCTTCATCTGCTCGAGGTCGCGCTCGATCTCGGCGAAACGGGTCAGGCCGATCTCCATTTTCTTGGTCACTTTCGGCGGCTGCAGGTAGTCGTTGACCATGCGCCGCAGCTTGTACTCGACCTGCGCCGGCGGCAGGCCGTGCTCGCGCTGCAGCGGCGCGAACACCCGCGCCTGCTCGCGCTCGACCTGGGCCACATCGACCTCGGCCAGCTCGCGCCCGGCGACGTAACGCGCGGCATTGATCCCGGCGAACCAGCCGTAGGTGAAGGCACCGAGCATGTAGTTGTGCGGCACCGCTGCCATGTCACCGGCGGCATACAGGCCCTTGACGCTGGTCTCGGCCTTCTCGTTGACCCACACCCCCGAGGCCGAATGCCCGGAGCAGAAACCGATTTCGGAGATGTGCATCTCCACCATGTGCTGGCGATAGTCGGTGCCGCGCCCGGCGTGGAACTGGCCACGGCTGGGGCGCTCGTTGCTGTGCAGGATCTCTTCGATGTTCTGGATGGTTTCCTCGGCCAGGTGATCGAGCTTGAGGAACACCGGGCCGTTACCGCCTTCGAGCTCCTGGTGGAACTCCCACATCATCTGCCCGCTCCAGTAGTCGCACTCGATGAAGCGCTCGCCCTTGCTGTTGGCGGTGTAGCCGCCCAGGGGGCCGGTGACGTAGGCGCAGGCCGGGCCGTTGTAGTCCTTGATCAGCGGGTTGATCTGGAAGCACTCGAGATTCGCCAGCTCTGCACCGGCGTGATAGGCCATGGCATAGCCGTCGCCGGCGTTGGTCGGGTTCTCGTAGGTGCCCATCAGGTAGCCCGACGAGGGCAGCCCGAGGCGCCCCGCCGCACCGCAGGCAAGGATCACCGCCTTGGCGCGGACCACGCGGAATTCACCGCTGCGGCAATCGAAGCCCAGCACCCCGGCCGCAGCGCCTTCAGCGTCAAGCAGCACGCGGGTGCAGACCATGCGGTTGCTGATCTCCACACGGGCGCGCTTGAGCTGGCGGTACAGCACCTTCTTGATGTCGTGGCCCTCGGGCATCGGCAGCACGTAGGCGCCCATGTGGTGGACCTTCTTCACCGCGTAGTCGCCGGTCTCGTCCTTCTCGAACTTCACGCCCCAGCGGTCGAGCTGCTCGATGGTCTCGAAGCTCTTGGTGGCGTAGGCGTGCACCGTGGCCTGGTTGACGATGCCATCGTTGGCGACGGTGATTTCCTTGGTGTACTGCTCAGGGGTGGCGTGTCCGGGGATGATCGCGTTGTTCAGGCCATCCATGCCCATGCTGATGGCGCCACTGCGCTTGACGTTGGCCTTGTCGAGCAACAGCACGCGCAAGCGCTTGTCGTGCTCTTTGGCCTTGATCGCCGCCATCGGCCCGGCGGTGCCGCCGCCGATGACGATGATGTCGTAGTCCTGGGTCTGGATGCTCATGCCTTGCCCCCTTTCTGGCGGTCGATGCGCAGGCGGTACTGGAAGGCATCGCCGCGGTAATAGAGGTGTTCGAAGTCCAGCGGCGTGCCGTCGGCGGCGTGGGTCAGGCGCTCGATGCGCATGATCGGCGAGCCCTCTTCCACTTCCAGCGCCTGGGTCAGGTCGCTGTCGGCGAGTACCGCGTCGATGGCAAGGTCGGCATGGCCCAGGGCGATTCCACAGTCGTTTTCCAGCAGCAGGAAGATGTCGCGGGTGACCAGGTCGGCCTTTTCCAGCTTCTCGCCGACATGCTTGGGCAGCCAGGTCAGCTCCAGCGAGATCGGCTCGCGGTTGATCAGCCGCACCCGGCGAATCTCGGTCACTAGGCTGCCCTCCTCGACCTGCAAGCGCGCCGCCACCAGCGCAGTGGCCGGCACATGGCGAAAGCTGCGCAGTCGGTTGAGCACTTCGTAGCCCATCTGCGTCATCGACTCGGCCAGGCCCTGCAGGGTGCTGACGTTCTGGAACGCCTTGGGCTTGGCGACGAAGGTGCCCTTGCCATGGATCTTGAAGATCAGCCCCTCTTTCTGCAGATCACCCAGCGCCTGGCGCACGGTGATACGACTGACCCCGAACGCCTTGCCCAGCTCGCTTTCCGACGGCATGCGGCTGTGCGGCGGGTAGGTGCCATCGAGGATGCGCTCGCGCAGCAGTTCCTTGAGCTGGGTGTAGAGCGGTACCGGGGACAGGGGGAGCAGTTCGGCCATGGGTCTCTTCGCTAGTCGGCTGACTTGTTATAACAAGTTGTGACCAGAGGATAGAGGGTATAAGTGGGGTTGGGGAAATATCGATATGGCATATGGATAGAGCGGCGGCGACCTCATTCGCGGGCAAGCCCGCTCCCACATCTGTGAAAAACCTGTAGGAGCGGGCTTGCCCGCGAACACCGGCAAAGCCGGTGCCCTCCACCTCGGCCTACATCAGATTTTCCCCATTGCGCGTAGTCCATTTCCCAAAGACACTTTTGCCGCACTCAAGCCATTGCGAGAGGCGTGCGGCGCCCTCTAGGCTCGCCCGGTCGTTGCCAAATCAACGATCGGGTTTAGCCACTCGGATCAAAGACGGTCGCACCTCGCCTGCACATTCCAGAGCATTGCTCGGGTGCTTCATGGCGGCTGTGCGTGGGGCACCCTTGGGTGCGCCGGGTGCCGTCTTCCCGGTTGGCTAACCCGCGTACAGCTGCCACCTATTCGTTTAGCCACGGGTCTGCGGCAGCTCTAACAAGACGGAGCTGTAGCCATGAAAAAACGCGTTCCCGACCCACCCCGCCTCACCCTCATCACCAACCCCGCCTTCTCCATCCAAACCGACATGATCGCCCCCGACGCCCTGGCCCACGCCAGCGCACTGCTGCTCGGCGTTGCCGAAACCATCGACGAGCATTGCCGCGCCTGCGCCGGAGCGCCCGGCCTGAACATGCTGGCCAACGCTGCCCAAAGCGCCGAAACCGCGCGGGCACTGGTTGAACATGCCTTGAACCGGATCTGAGGGAATGTCCATGGACGATCAATCGAACCACTACACCACTGCCGGCATCGCCACATTCCTGGATATGTTCAGGGTGCAGCCCGGCGTACCGCTGGAGCGGGTGCTGGAGGAAGTCTCGGTCGTGCTCGGCTGCATCCGTGACCTGAGCGACCAGGAAGACGCGCGCCCTGCCGCAGTAACGGCACTGCACTACCTCAGCGCCCTGGCCAAGGGGTTGATGAATGATCTGGAGATAGCGCGCAACAGCGTGCATTGAGCCATCCAGTACTCTGGTGACCTCTTCGCGGGTTTGCCCGCGAAGCAGGCAGCGCCGGTCCCCCGGGAAAAACACCCACGGATCAAGGCGATGGACGCCACCGGCGCAGATGGGTATCATTGCGCCGCGTTGCACTCGTAGCTCAGCTGGATAGAGTACTGCCCTCCGAAGGCAGGGGTCGTGGGTTCGAATCCCGCCGAGTGCGCCATCTCCGAAAGCCCCGGGAAATCTCCCGGGGCTTTTTCGTTTGTGCGCCACGTCGCGTTCCCGCCACTCCCCCGACACCGCCCATTGGTGTTAGCGTGGGCATGTTTCCTACCAATGGACATCCCTTTTAAACCCTTCGCGAAGGAATGCGCTTACCCATGCCCTTGCCCAAGCTTTCTGCCGTCTCCGTAATGCTCGCCAGCCTTGCGCTGTTCGCCATCCCAGCCCACGCCAACCTCAACCCGCAACAGTCTGCCGCCATCCTCAAGGCCTACGATGGCAGCGACCCGGCCGACTTCAAGCAATTCATCGACAAGCTGGCCAACAGCGAACTGGCCAAGGCCGACAAGCTCGACGAAACCCTCAAGGCCTATCTCGCTGGCAAACCGCTCGCCGCCGAGCAGCAGAACGAAATCAACCGCCTGCTGGGCCTGTACACCCGCATCAAGTACGGCAAGGCCGCCACCGAGACCCTGCGCGAGCTGGTAGAGATCCCGACCTTCCAGGTCGAGGGCCTGCCACAGCACGAGAACCCTGAATTCCACAAGATCGCCGACAAGATCAAGGCACTGGCCGAAAGCTTCGGCCTTGAGTTCCGCAACATCGACAACCGCGTCTACGAGATCACCCTCGGCGAAGGCAAGGAAGTGATCGGCATCCATGCTCACGCCGACGTGGTGCCGGTCAATCCGGACAACTGGAAGCTGGAAGACGGCACGCGCCTCGATCCGTTCAAGGTCACCCTGGTGGGTGATCGCATGTACGGCCGTGGCACCGAGGATGACAAGAACGGCATCGTCGTCGCGCTCTACGCACTGAAGGTCGCCAAGGACGAGAAGCTGCCATTGGCGCGTCAGTTCAAGCTGTTGGTGGATACCACCGAAGAAACCTCCGGCGACGCCATTCCCTACTACTTCGCCCGCAACGCCACGCCGGACTACAACCTGGCGCTGGATGGCGGCTACCCGGTGGTGATCGCCGAAAAGGGCTATGGCACCGTCATGGCCAGCTTCAGCAAGCGCGCGGGTGAAGGCAAGGGCGCAGAGGTGATCAACCTCACAGGCGGCCTGGCCACCAACCAGATCCCCACCACCTCGGTGGCGACGCTGATCGGTGACCATCCGGCCGATCTGGCCCGGCGTCTGAAAAAGGCTGGCAACGAGTACCGCAAGGCCAACGGCAAGGACTTCAAGATCGACACCGTGGTCTCCGGCAAGCAGGTGATCCTGACCGTGACCGGCGTCTCCGCGCACTCCTCTTCGCCACAGTCAGGGGTCAACCCGGTGGCACGCATGCTCGACTTCCTCAACGGCCTGGGCGATCGCGTGCCGCTCAAGCACAACCACATCACCGATGCCGCACGCTACGCCGCCGACAACTGGGGGCTGGACTACCTGGGCACCAAACTGGGGGTCGGCTTCAAGGACGATTTCATGGGGCCGCTGACCGCCTCGCTGACCTACGTCGGCCTGGACCAGAAAGCCCTGAAGCTGGCGGTGAACCTGCGCATCCCCAAAGGCAAGCCGATCGACACGATCAAGGACGAGTTGGCTGACAAGCTCGGTGATTGGGCGCGTACCAGCCACACCTCGGTGGCCTTCGAGTACACCCTGGACGAGCCGATGTACCGCAACCCCGAAGGCGAGTGGGTGAAGGCGCTGCTGGATGTGGCCACCGAGAACCTCGGCCTGCCCCATGAGTTCGGCACCTCTGCTGGCGCCACCTCGGTGCACGACTTGCCCAACGGCGTACAGTTCGGCCTGTCGATGCCCGGCGTGAAGTACACCGGCCACAACGACAACGAGTTCAAGACCGTGGAGCAGTTCATGCTCGACCTGCAGGTGATCAGCGAAATGGTCGCGCGGATCGGGCAGATGCCCAAGCTCTGAGCGACTCCCGGCGAGGGCCGCCCGTCGGCCCTCGTGCGCTGCGACCAATGACGTTTTTCAATCGCCTCGATGCCGTTTCCTGCATTGCCGTGCAGAGCGCGGTCCCGGATGCTTTATTTAATCCAGGACAGCGCTTTTTCCACCCACGAGGCCCCCATGAAGAACGTCGAACAGATTCTCAAGACCAAGTCCCAGCACCAGACCGTCTACACCATAGGGCCTGACGACTCGGTGCTCGAGGCGCTGAAGCTGCTGGCAGAAAAGAACATCGGCGCGCTGCCCGTGGTGGAGAACAAACAAGTGGTGGGCATCGTCAGCGAACGCGACTATGCGCGCAAGCTGGTGCTCAAGGGCCGCTCGTCGGCAGCCACGCCCGTACGCGAGATCATGAGTTCGCCGGTGGTCACCGTCGATCCCAAGCAGAACCTCGAGTACTGCATGAACCTGATGACCAACCGTCACCTGCGCCACCTGCCGGTGGTCGACAATGGCCAACTGCTGGGCCTGCTGTCGATCGGCGACCTGGTCAAGGAAACCATTGCCGAACAGGCCAACCTGATCCTGCAACTGGAACAGTACATCCGCGGCGAATGAGCCGCCGGTTCAGTGGTAGGCGCGCTCCAGCTCGTCCAGCTGATGGTCGAAGCTGCGCAGACGCGCCGACCAGGTGTACACCAACACCTCCAGGTCACGATTGAGCACCGCGGTATTACCACCGTCACGCCCCTGCGGGTCGCACAGGTCGAGCTGATACCGCTCGCGCGCCATGGCCGTGGCCACACTCGACAGGTCACGGGCATTGGCCAGCCAGTGGTGATGGTGATCGTGCACCTCCCGGTCCAGCGCTCGACATTGGCGCTTGAGCGCATCAAGGCACTGATCCAGCGGCGTGCCCTTGAGCTCGCCCATGACCTCCTCGAAGGTGCGTCCGGAATGCCAGTAGCTGCCCCAGAAATAGCGGTCGAACACCGTTTCGACCCGACGCAGGGCGACCTTGGTGTTCCAGATGGCCACCAGCGTTCGGCCCTGGGCCACTTCACGCTTGTTCAGGTGCAACTGCTGCCAGGCGATCCACGCCAGGCCGCAGAGGGCCACCGCCGCGGTGACCGCAGCGGCGGCATACAGAAACTGCACCGCCTGGTTCATCTGATGGGTGTGCCGGATACCGTAGAAGTAGCCAGCCGTCAGGGTGCCCAGGATCATCACGGTGCACCAGAAGCCTGGTGCGTAGGGATCTTTCATCGCGCTATCCCCTTTTTGTTTTCCTGAGCATAGCAACGCTGAAATCAACCATCAGGTGCCGCTCGGCGCTTTATTGCTTGCGTGGGTGCAGCGCCTCGTTCAGTTGATCGATCATGACTATCCAATCGGAATCGGCGATGTAGTTTTCCTTGAGGAACGCGCGCTGGGAATCGTTCCAGAACGGCGCATCCACCAGTTTCACGCCATCGTCCAGCGGCGAGTGGGTAGTGATGAAACGGTCGATCTCCACCGGGTCGTCATCAAGGCCCAGTTGCTTGAAGATTTCAGAGAACGGATGAATCGGTGCGTCCATGGTGCATGCCTCCGGCTTGGCCTGGTTTGAATTGCCTACCACTAGACAGCGTAGACCCCACCCTGACTCGATCGAATGCGCTGCACCATGAAAAAAGGGGCCGCTGTGGGCCCCTTCATGGCATGACCGGACGATCAGATCGGCGCGCGACGCAAGGTGGCGAGGAAGGTCGCCGCACCGATGAACAGCCCCGCGAAGGTACGGTTCAGGCGCTTCTGCTGTTTCGGCGTGCGCAACAGGCGCAGCACCCGCGAGGCCAAGCCGGTGTAACCTGCCATCACCAGCATGTCGACGCTGATCATGGTCGCGGTGATCGCCAGGTATTGCGCCAGCAGTGGCTGGTGCGGGTCGATGAACTGCGGCAATACCGCGAGCATGAACACCAGCGCCTTGGGGTTGCTGACGTTGACCAGAAAGCCCCGGAACACCAGGCTCAATGGCTTGCCGATAGGGCGCACGGCAGACTCTTCGCTCATGTCCATCGGCAGCGCACGCCATTGCCGGTACGCCAGGTACACGAGGTAGGCGACACCGAACCACTTGATGATCTGGAAGGCAGTAGCCGATGCGGCGAGGATCGCGCCGACACCGGCGGCGATGATGGCGATCTGCACGATCAGGCCCAGTTGCAGGCCCAGGGCGTTCCAGTAGCCACGCCAGAAACCGTATTGCAGGCCGCTGGACATCGAGGCGATGGCCCCGGCCCCCGGCGACAGGCTGATGACCCAGCACGCGGCAAAGAAGGCCAACCAGGTTTCCATCGACATCACACACCTCGCTCGAACGAATGTTGCAAAACGTTAAGCTAAGGTTTTGGTGAAAAAATAACCAGTGGAATTTGTGGCGAGGCCTTGGTTTTTTCTGTGCCTTGGCCGGCCCCGCGACAGGGTCGGCAGAGGTTCAATCAGTCTCGGCCGATGTACCGTTGTTGGCGCCCTGCACCTCAGTCCCCCGCCAGCGCCGCACCGACTTCTGGAAGAACTGACTGTTGGGCACCTGCACCAGCGCCCCACCCGCCTCCGGCGTTTCCATCAGCGTGGTGTACAGCAGGTTGATGGCGATCACCCGTCCCTTCACCCCCGGCTTGTCGAGGGTATCGACCAGCTCGACCACGTCGCCAATGCGAAACGGCCCGACGGTGAAGATCAGCACCGCGCACAGCAGGTTCGACAGCACGCTCCAGATCGCGAAGAACGCCACCGCCGCCACCGCGACGAAGCCCGACAGCGCCGTCCACAACACCGTGGCCGACACCCCCATGCGCTCCAGCACGAACAGCAGCGCACTGCCCATGATCAGCCAGCGTAAACCGCCGCGCACCGGCACCAGCAGCTCCGGCGGCAGCGGGTAGCGCTGGCCAAGACGGCTCAAGGTGCGGGCGACAACGCGCTGCAGCACGAAGGCCAGCGCCAGGATCAGCAGGATCTGCAAGCCCAGCCAGAACGCATCCATCCATTGCCCCGGCAACAGCGAGCGCAGCTCCTCCATCAGGACAGCGCCTCCAGCTCGGCCTGCATGCTTTCCAGCGTTTCCAGCGCCTCCATCCAGGCCTCTTCAAGCTCGCCTTCGCGCTGCTTGAGCTTGGTCTGGCGGGCCAACAGGTCGCGCAGCTCATCCTTGCGGGCGGCGTCGTAAAGGCCGCTGTCGCCCAGCGCGGTCTCGATCTCGGCCAGTTGCGCGTGCACCTGGCCCAGTTCGGTCTCCAGCTTGTCGGCGGCCTTCTTGTGCGGTGCCAGTTGCTGACGCAGGGCGGCGGCGGCCTGGCGCTGGGCCTTCTTGTCGGTCTTGTCCGGGTTGACCGGCGTGTTGCTGACCGGGGCGGTGCGCTGGCGGTAGTCGATCAGCCAGCGGCTGTAGTCGTCCAGGTCGCCATCGAAGGTGTCGACCTTGCCATCGGCCACCAGCAGGAAGTCGTTGGTGGTGCTCTTGAGCAGGTGACGGTCGTGGGACACGACCACCACGGCACCGGCGAACTCCTGCAACGCCATGGTCAGGGCCAGGCGCATCTCCAGATCGAGGTGGTTGGTCGGTTCGTCGAGCAGCAGCAGGTTCGGCCGCTCCCAGGCGATCAGTGCCAGGGCCAGGCGGGCCTTCTCGCCACCGGAGAAGTTGACCACCGGCTCGTCGATGCGATCGCCACGGAAGTCGAAGCCGCCGAGGAAGTCGCGCAGGGTCTGCTCGCGCTCTGCCGGGGCGAGGCGCTGCAGATGCAGCAGCGGGCTGGCCTTGTCGTCCAGCGAGTCGAGCTGATGCTGGGCGAAGTAGCCGACAGCGAGGTTCTCGCCACGCGCCAGGCGCCCGGACAGCGGTTCGAGTTCGCCGGCCAGGTTCTTGATCAAGGTGGACTTGCCGGCACCGTTCGGGCCGAGCAGGCCGATGCGCGCACCGGGGGTGAGTTGCAGCTTGACCTTCTCGAGAATGGTCTTGTCGCCATAACCCAGGCGTCCTTCGGCGAGGTCGAGCAGGGGGCTGGAGATCTTGTGGGCTTCGCGGAAGACGAAGTCGAACGGCGAGTCGACGTGCGCTGCCGACAGCTCCTCCATGCGCTCCAGGGCCTTGATCCGGCTCTGCGCCTGGCGGGCCTTGGTGGCCTGGGCCTTGAAGCGGGCGATGTACTTTTCCATGTGCGCGCGCTGCGCCTGCTGCTTCTCGTAAGCCTGCTGCTGCTGCGCCAGACGCTCGGCGCGGGTGCGCTCGAAGGCGCTGTAGCCGCCCTTGTAGAGATTGAGCTTGCGCTGTTCGACATGCAGCACATGGTCGACCACGGCATCGAGGAAGTCGCGGTCGTGGGAGATCAGCAGCAGCGTGCCCGGATAACCCTTGAGCCAGTCTTCGAGCCAGAGGATCGCGTCGAGGTCCAAGTGGTTGGTGGGCTCGTCGAGCAACAGCAGGTCGGACGGGCACATCAGCGCCTGGGCCAGGTTCAGGCGCATCCGCCAGCCACCGGAGAAGTCGCCGACGCGGCGGTCCATCTGCTCGGCGGTGAAGCCCAGCCCGGCCAGCAGCTTGCGGGCGCGGGCGTCGGCGGTGTAGCCATCGGCACTGTCCAGCTCACTGTGCAGGCGCGCCAGCGCCGTGCCGTCATGGGCCTGCTCGGCAGCGGCCAGGTCAGCCTGAACCTTGCGCAGGCGCAGGTCGCCGTCGAGCACATAGTCCACCGCCAGGCGATCGAGGGTGTCGACCTCCTGACGCATGTGAGCGATGCGCCAATCGGCGGGGATCTGGCAATCGCCGGCGTCGGGCGACAACTCACCGCGCAGCAGGGCGAACAGGCTGGATTTGCCGGCGCCGTTGGCGCCGATGAGGCCGGCCTTGTGACCGGTGTGCAGGGTCATCTCGGCGCCTTCTAGCAAGCGCTGAGGACCACGCTGTAAAGTGAGGTTGGATAGTCTGATCATGATGGTCGCGGAGTCTATCAGCTTCCGGGTGGCCCACACAGGCCACTCGATCATTGGCGCGAGTCGAATCATGCACAGCGAATTGTGGAACCACGCCCTGGCCCTCTACGGCCGTCCAGGGGTCGAGAATGCCTGCCTGACCTTGCAGGCCTTGGGCGGCGATGTCTGCCTGCTGCTGTGCGGCACCTGGCTGCAGGCACGGCGGGTAGCCCCCGATGCGCGGCGAGTGGAAGCACTACGGCAAGTAGCCGGCCCCTGGCAGCAAGAGGTGGTTACACCCTTGCGCACGCTGCGTCAGGCGTGGCGTGCACAGGCACAAGGCGATCCGTACCTGGCGGCATTACGGGAGCAGGTGAAAGGGTTGGAACTAGAGGCGGAGCGAGCCTTGCTGGCGCGGTTGCAGACGTGCGCCGCAAAGTGGTCGGCGAGCCCGGACGGACACGCCGACGATTGGCTGGAGCGGCTAGCGCCGGACCAGGCCCGTGACCACGACGCGCTGCATCAGTTGCGCGCCGCGGCCAGAGCGCTTCAGGACGCCGAAGACGGCGACTGAGCCGGGGTGCTGGCCGGAGCCGATGGCGCTGGAGAAGCCGGAGTGCTGCTGGCAGCAGGAGCTGCGGGCTTGGCTTCGACAGGCTTGGCAGGAGCCTTGGTGGCAGCTGGCTTGGCGGCAGGTTTCGCGGCAGGTTTCGCGGCGGGTTTGGCTGCCGGTTTCGCAGCCGGTTTTGCCGCTGCTGGCTTCACGGCAGGTTTGGCTGCCGCTGGCTTGGCTGCTGGTTTAGCTGCTGGTTTGGCAGCCGCTGCAGGCTTGGCTGCAACCGGCTTGGCGGCGGCTTTGGCTGGAGCTTTGGCAGCAGCGGGCTTGGCAGCAGGTTTAGCGGCTGCCGGTTTGGCTGCTGGTTTGGCGGCAACCGGCTTGGCAGCAGCTGGCTTGGTCGCAGGTTTGGCCGCAGCTGCTTTGGCTGCTGGCTTGGCCGGGGCCTTGGCAGCAGCAGGTTTGGCAGCAGATTTGGTAGCAGCAGGTTTGGCCGCAGCGGTTTTCGCAGCAGGCTTGGCGGCTACCGCTTTGGCCGGAGCCTTGGCAGCGGCCGGTTTGGCGGCGGCTTTAGCAGCAGGCTTGGCAGCGGCGGTTTTCACGGGTGCCTTGGCGGCGGGCTTGGCAGCAGTAGCCTTGGTGGCAGGCTTGGCGGCCGCGACCTTGGTGGCAGGTTTTGCAGCAGGTTTTGCAGCAGCCTTGGTCGCAGGCTTGGCTGCCGCACGCAGGCCGAGTGCCTTGCCAGCGGCTTCACGCACCTTGCCAACACCCTGGGCCAGTTTCAGGCTCTCCTGGGCATCACGCTTGAGTTGCTGAATATAGGTACGCGTCTGGGTCTGGCGATCTTTCAGCGAATCGAGAAGTGCTTCAAGTTCACCGACTGCCCCTTGGGCCTTGCTTTGTGCCTTGGCCTTGCCGGCCTTGGCAGAGTCCTGCAACTTCAGGCGGGCATTGTGCAGTTTCTCCTGCGCCTTGCCGCGTTGTTTTTCCAACTTGGCGAGCAGTTTCTCTGCATCCGCCAGCGCTTGCGAGCAAGCCTCTTCCAGATGTTCGAGCAGGCTACCGGAAAGTTGCTGGAGCAGATGCAACGGCGTACTGACGGGCTTCTTTTTGGCCGACATGGCTTACCTCCTGGCTGACGAGATTGCGGCTCATACTATGCTTCTGCTGCTACCGCCGCTAGGGCATGTTGACAGTATTGTTTGCGCCGCGTTGCATGCCTGGGCAAAGTTGTTATCTTGCAGCTCGGTGCAAGTGTAGTAGTCGATTAAATGATTGCTGACATTTACACATTGGCCCGACAACAAAGGCTGGCATACTTCGCCTTCATCGCCGCAGGAGTTGCCCGTGCCTCGTTATCTGATTCTCGGCTTGAGCCTGTTGGCAGCCTCTGCCCTGGCCGCCCCTCAAACGCCCCCCGCCAATGACCAGGACCTGGCCTACAGCCTCGGCGCAAGCCTTGGCGAACGCCTGCGCCAGGAGATGCCCGACCTGCAGCTAGATGAGCTGGTCGAGGGTCTGCGCCAGGCCTACCAAGGCCAGCCGCCGCGCATCGACAAGACGCGCATGCAGGCGATCCTCCAACAGCATGACGAGCAAGCCAACGCTGCCGCACAGCAGGCGCAGGTCGACAAGTTGCTGGTCGCAGAAAAACGCTTCATGGCCAACGAGCGCGCCCGCAACGGCGTGCACGAACTGCCCGAGGGTGTGCTCTACAGCGAGCTGGCCAGCGGCAGCGGCGCGCAACCCAAGGCGGGTGGGAAAGTGCAGGTTCGGTATGTCGGCAAGCTGCCGGACGGCTCGGTGTTCGACCAGAGCCAGCAACCGCAGTGGTTCAGCCTGGGCTCGGTGATCGAAGGATGGCAGGTGGCATTGCCACACATGAAGACAGGCGCCAAGTGGCGACTGGTGATTCCGTCGGCGCAGGCTTATGGCGCCGATGGGGCGGGCGACCTGATCGCGCCCTATACCCCGCTGGTGTTCGAGATCGAACTGCTGGCAGTTGGCGACTGAGACAGGCCGTCAGGCCTGTACCGCATCCTCTTCCTTGTGCGCGTTGTGCAGCACTTCGATCAGGCAGTCTTCGAGCTCGAAGCGTTCATGCAACAGGCTGCCCAGCTTGCCGAGCTTATCGGCGAAACGCTCGGTATCCGTGCATTCGCCTTTCTCGCAATGGTCATTGAAAGCCAGAGCGATCTGGGTGATGTCATTGATCCGGGGGTTGATTTCCTCGGCCAGCTTGAGCGCCTGCTCGTCGCCGAAAGCCTTTGCTTCAGTGACCAACTGCTCGCTGACCTCGAAATGCCAGGCCGACACGTAGTCGACCAGGATCGCGCAGAAGTCGCGGTTCTTGTCCTTGTCGGCGAAGGCTGGCTTGGCATCGCGCAGTGCGCGGAAGGCCTGCACCAGTTCATGACGCTCCTCCAGCCAACGGTCGATCAGCTTGTGAACCCCACCCCATCGTTCCTGGGCGTTCTGGCAACTATCGAGCATGGCAGTCTCATCCCTAGCTGGGCAGATGCCGCTGCACCTCGCGTCACAACTGCGCGACACAAAGGTGACATCCGCAGAGCGGCATCGAACCGTATGTTTTCAATGTGCGTGCAGGGGAGATTATTCCCGCGCGTGCTGACCATCAAGGTACGCAGTGGACTAAGTTCATACAAGCGTTTGATGCCCATGCACGGGACCATTGGTCGCGCAATTGCGCTGGGTCAACTGCCGCCAGGGTTGCGGAAACGATACGCCAGCAGGTAGTACAAGGGCAGCGCCGTCAGCAGCAGGAAGGCCATCAGGCTCCATTCGGGGAGCGTGAGGTCGAGGAAGCTCCAGCTGATCGAAACACATTCGGAGCCGCCGATCAGCAGACGCTCCAACGCCTCTGGCCAGGAGCGCTGGAGTGTATGCGCGAAAGGTTCGGGGGTAACCGCAAGCCACTCACCTTGCAGCCACACCTGTCGTGACGCCAGCGCGACACCGGCACAGGAAAAACCACCTGCCAGCCACGCATAGACACGCATGCCGGCTGCACCCGGGGCATGCAGCATGGCGCACAGGCAGACCAGGGCGTAGAGCCCCAGCAACAGGCGCTGGGTCAGGCACAGGGGGCACGGAACCAGGCCGAGCCAGTTCTCAAGCAAACTCGCCCCGCTCAAGGTGGCGAGCGAGGCGAAGAAGGCTGCAAAGAACAAGGAGCGCGAGCGAGCCAGCGACATGAGTGATGGAAATCCCGGAAGAGCAGTAGGGGCTTGAAACGGTAGAGGAAAGAGGATCACTGTTTCAAGTTACTACAGCTGGGACAAGTCGCTGATTCAAAGGGAAAGTTTTCGGATCTTGGTAGGAGATATCCGAAGCTTGGCCACTGGGCAAACTCCGTCCTACCACTGCCACGGGAAATAGCCCATTGGATGTGCCCGATCGCAACACCAGGCAGCAGGTGCCTGGTGTTGCGATTGGGCTACGCAGTGGCCAAGGCGAGCTCAGGAAGCGTGCACACCCTCAGGCAACGGCAAGGCCAGCAAGCGCTCGTCCAGTAGGCCAAGGCCCTCCTGGAACAGCTGGTTGCTGCGCTCGGTTTCGCCCAACCCAGCCAACAACCGCGCAAGCTCGGCGCAGGTTTCCGGGTTACGCTCCATGCGCAGGCTGCTTTCGAGGTAGTCGCGCGCCTTGCCCCATAGGCGGTTCTGCAGGCTCAGGCGACCCAGGGTAAGCAGCAAGCTAGGGTCTTGGGGATGATCCTTGAGCCAGCCTTCGGCGGTCTGCAATTGGCGCGCCGGGTCATCGCCGCGCACCAGGCCATAAAGGCGCGCCAGGTGGCTCTCGAACTGACGCTTCAGCGCGGTACGCAGCACCTGCTCGGCTTCACCCTGGGCGTCGACCTGGCGCAGTTGCTCGGCATAGGCCAGCACCAGTTGCGGCTCCTGGCGCTGGGCCGAGGTGAGCTGTTGCCAGGCGCGCTCCAGCGACTGGCGGGCGGCTTGAGAGTCCTCGCCCCGGGTTGCGGCCAGCGTCAGGTTCTGGCCCCAGGCACGCTGCTCCAGCTCGGCCAGCTCGTTGCCCGGCAGCACCTTGCCCTTGCGCAGGTCCGGCAGCAGGCGGATCAACGCCGGCCAGTCACCGCGCTCGCGGTGCAACCGCTGCAGCAAACGCAGCACCTGGGCGTTGTGCGGATGCCGTGCCTGCATCGCCAGCAGGGTTTCCAGGGCACCGCCACTGTCGCCGCGGTCCATCTGCAGCTGCGCATGGGTCAGGGCGATACCCAGCTCCGCCTGGGGCTGACGCTCCAAGGCGCGCTCGAGCAGGTTGTCGCTGTCTTCGGTGCGCCCCTGCTCGTTGGCCGCGCGGGCGGCGCCGAGATAGTACAGCAAGGGTTGACGCTCGGCTTCGGCGGCGCGGTGCAGGTGGCGCTGAGCGCTGGCCCAACGACCTTCGGCGAGGTCCAGTTGGCCCTGCTCGATGGCGATACGCACACGTCGGCTGCGATTGCGTCGCGACCAAGGGTTGACCACCCCGCTGGAGGCCAGCACCAGGCCGACCAGGTAACGCAGCAACAGCAGCGCCAGCACCAGCACCACCAGTGCCGCGAGCGCCGCCCACAGCCCAGACTGGTAACGGAAGCCGCCATAGGCGATCAGCACGTAGCCACTGTGCTTGGCGATGGCAACGCCCAAGGCCGCGGCGATGACGATCGCCACCACCGCCAGCAGGTAGACACGCTTCATGGCTTGCCCCCTTCGCCTTCGGCCGGCAGATGGCGCCGCTGGATATAGGCCTGCACGGCGGCGAGGCTTTCGCTCAGGTCAGGCACGACCACCGAGACGGGCTGCTCGGCCAGTGCGTTGAGGCTGTCGAGCATGGCCTTGCTTTGCGGGTTGTCCGGGTTGAAGTTGGCCAGCAGCACGCTGCGCGCATCGTCCAGCGCCTGGCTGTAGACCTTGGCCTGGCCATTGAGCGCCGCCCACTGGGCTTGCTCGATGGTAAGGCTCAGCGCGAGACGCAGCTGGTTGAGCGATTGCCCGGCCAGCAACGGGCGTACGTTCTGGTCGGCGTCGAAATCGATCTGGAAGTACTTGGAAATCTCTGCCCACCACCGGGACAGGCGGCTTGCACCATCGCCGTCGGCGGTCAGCGCACCAAGGGCATCGGCATCGCTGTTGAATTCAGGCGACTGGGCACTCAGTTGCTGTACCTGCTCGCGCTGGGCGGCGAGCTTGAGGAACAATCCGGTACGGTCGGGTTGCTGGGTGCTGTTGAGCGTCGCCAGGCTGCGCGCCAGTTGCTCGCGCGCCGCGAAGGCGCCCGGATCGCTCTGCTCGCGCAGGATCTCGTCGGCACCTTCGACCAACGCCTTGGCACTGGCGATGTCCTGCAGCGCCGACAGGCGCAGGGTGGCCAGGCGCAACAGATGCTCGGCCTCGGCCAGACGCCACTCCTTGCGGCTTTCGCCAAGCACGGTTTCCAGGCGCTGGCTGAGCCTTTGCTGGTCACTCTGCAACTGTGCCACCAGGCGGCGGCGGTCTTCGAGTTCGCTGGCTGCGGGCAAGGTCGCGAGTTGCGAGCCGAATTGCTGCTGGCGTTGTTGCAGCGCTTCGGCGCGCTGGTTCAGCGCCTCGATATGCTCGCCCTGCCCCTGCTCGCTGCCTTGCAGCTGGCGCACCTGCCATGCGCCCCAACCACCGACGGCCACACCGGCGGCGCCGATCAACAGCGCCAGCAGGGCCAGGCCATTGCCGGCGCGCTTGGCCGGTTGCTCGACGGGAGTCTGCGGCGCATCGATCGCCGAAGGTTGTTCGTTGTTGGACAAGACAGTCTCGCTCACGTATCCATCCTTTGCATGGGGGCGTCGTCGCAATCCGCTCGACGCCTTAGGAGGCAGGTGCAGCGCTGCGCTGCACGGCTGCCAGCAAGGCCGCGGCGCTCGCGCCACGGCAATCCACAACCTGTTGGGCGCCTGCCGCCCTGGCCTGTTCGGCCACGCGCGGGCTTGGCACGAACAGCGCAAGCCCCGCCAGACGCGGCCAATCCGCACCGGCCAGCTGGAGCAGGTGTTCGAAACCCTGCCCACTGCTGACCACCAGCCCGTTCAGGCGTTCCGCTTGGATCCGGCGCATCAGGCTGCCTGGGGGATAATCCGGCAGGCGACGTTCATACAGTTCCAGATAATCGACACTAGCACCTTGCTCACCAAGACGCTCGGCCAGCCATTCACGACCACCGACACCGCGGACAATCAGGACGCGTGCTGTAGGAACTGCGACAGCCTCTCGCAGGACAGATAGACCGAGCAAGGCCTCGCTGTCATCACCCGCTGTAGGGAAAGTCACCTGCAGATCGGCAGCCTGGAGAATGCGTGCCGTCGCCTCCCCCACAGTGAACCAGCCCTGAAGCGGCGCCGCGATGCCCTCGTCGGCAAGCCGCTCGAGCAGCAGGCGCGCTGCGGGTTTGCTCACCACGATGATCGCCTGGTACTGGCCGATGTCGGCCAGTCGCGCCTGGGCCGTTTGATCCAGGGTCAGCGGGTCGATCGCCAGCAAGGGCAAGCGGCTGCTGGCGATTCCGACAGCAGCCAGGCTCTGCGCCAAAGCCGCGCACTCCTCTTCGGGGCGGGTCAGCAGCAGGCGCCAGCCGCTCACGGATGGCCGGCCTCGCCGTAGACTTCCTTGAGGATCGCCTCGGCGCCCTGCCCCAGCAGGTCTTCGGCCACCTGCACGCCCAGGGTTTCGGCGTCGGCACGCGGGGCGCGGGCATCTGCCATCAGTAACGTCCCGCCACTGGGCTGGCCGACCAGGCCACGCAGCCACAATTGATCGCCTTCAAGCACGGCATAGCAGGCGATCGGCACCTGGCAGCCACCGTTGAGGTGCTTGTTCATCGCCCGCTCGGCCTTCACGCGGTCAGCGGTATCGGGGTGGTTGAGCGGCGCCAGCAGGGCGTGGATCTCGCGGTCGGCGCTGCGACACTCTATACCGACAGCCCCCTGGCCACCGGCCGGCAGGCTGTCATCGACACTGATGCTGGAGGTGATGCGGTCTTCGAAGCCCAGGCGGATCAAGCCTGCGGCAGCCAGGATGATGGCGTCGTACTCACCGGCGTCGAGCTTGGCCAGGCGGGTATTGACGTTGCCGCGCAGAAAGCGGATTTCCAGATCAGGGCGGCGCGCCAGCAACTGGGCCTGGCGGCGCAGGCTGGAGGTGCCGACGACGCTGCCGGCCGGCAGCGCCTCAAGGCTGTCGAACGTGTTGGAAACGAAGGCGTCGCGCGGGTCTTCGCGCTCGCAGATGCAGTACAGGCCCAGGCCTTCGGGGAAGTCCATGGGCACATCCTTCATCGAATGCACGGCGATATCGGCTTCGTTGTCGAGCAGGGCGGTTTCCAGCTCCTTGACGAACAGGCCCTTGCCGCCGATTTTCGCCAGGGGCGAGTCGAGCAGCTTGTCGCCGCGGCTGACCATCGGCACCAGTGTCACGACCAGGCCCGGATGGGCCTGCTCAAGGCGAGCTTTGACATAGTCGGCCTGCCACAGGGCCAGGGCACTTTTACGGGTGGCAATGCGGATTTCGCGAGTGGACATGTAACGCCCCGAAGCAGAGAAATGCCGCCGATGATAACAGCTCCGCCAGCCTCGCTAGCAGATCCAGGTCATCACCTGGCCCGCCATCCCTGGCAGCGGCCGGCATTCACCTCGGTCAGAGCGTCTGCATCATCTTGCGCACACCGGCCACATGCCGGCGGCTGACAGTCAGGGCATCGCCGTCGAGGCCTTTGAGAAACAGCTGGAAATGCCCCAGCGGTGTGCGCTGCAGGCGCTCGATACGCTCGCGGGCCACCAGGGCGTTGCGATGGATACGCACGAAGCGCTCGCCGAATTCGTCTTCCAGCGATTTCAGCGGCTCGTCCAGCAGCACCTCGCCAGACTCGTGGCGCAGGGTCACGTACTTGTGGTCGGCAATGAAGTAGATCACCTGGGGCAGGGGAATCAGCTCGATACCCTTGCGCGTTCGCGCACTGATATGGCTACGCGGGCCGCCTCCGCTTTCGGTGGACGGGCGGGTCAGGGCGGCGAGCTGGGTGCGGTTGGGTTTTTCCGCCTTGCGCAGGGCATCGCGCAGGGCCTGGGGCTGGGTCGTGCGACCTACATGGCTGAGGGCGCTCTGGCTGAATGCCTCCTGCTCGTCGTCATCGAGGCAGAACACCAGCGCCGGTGGCGCCTCGCGTTCGCACAGACGCGCCGCCACCTGCAGGCCATCGAGGCCCGGCATGCGGGTGTCCAGCAGGACGACATCGGGTTTGAGGCTATCGATCAGCGCCAGGGCCTCCTCGCCATTGGTGGCACTGGGCTCAAGCACCGTATAGCCCTCGAGCTCACCAAGCAGTCGGCTCAGGCGCTCGCGGGCCTGGGGTTCATCATCAACGATCAGGACATTCATAATTGCGCTGGATTCCTGAGTGAGTCTCGCAGTGGGTACAAGCGTAGACAGGAGTCGGTGACCGTTGTAACGGTCACGCTACAGACCCATGCGAAGGCCAAAGATTCACTGGTCTGGCAGAATCGCTGCCAGTCCTCTGTCCAACTGTAGACGGTCCGTGGAACACTGCCGTTCAATCGTTGAATATCCTGTGGCGCCCGCCACCCGGCGTACACCGGCAATTTCTCGCGACCGGCGCCCTGCTTAGCGAAGCCCAACCCTGCTATGATCGGCGCCACTTTTTCATTCACGCCTTCTATGAGTGGATCCATGAGCACCGACAAGACCAACCAGTCCTGGGGCGGCCGCTTCAGTGAGCCCGTCGACGCCTTCGTCGCCCGTTTCACCGCCTCGGTCGATTTCGACAAGCGCCTGTACCGTCACGACATCATGGGTTCGATCGCCCACGCCACCATGCTGGCGCAGGTCGGCGTACTCTCCGACGCCGAGCGCGACACCATCATCGATGGCCTGCAAACCATCCAGGGTGAAATCGAAGCGGGTCAGTTCGACTGGCGTGTCGACCTCGAAGACGTGCACATGAACATCGAGGCGCGCCTGACCGACCGCATCGGTATCACTGGCAAGAAACTGCACACCGGCCGTAGCCGCAACGACCAGGTCGCCACCGACATCCGCCTGTGGCTGCGTGACGAGATCGACCTGATCCTGGACGAGATCACCCGCCTGCAACAGGGTCTGCTGGAGCAGGCCGAGCGCGAAGCCGAAACCGTCATGCCCGGCTTCACCCACCTGCAGACCGCCCAGCCGGTGACCTTCGGCCACCATCTGCTGGCCTGGTTCGAAATGCTCAGCCGCGACTACGAGCGCCTGGTCGACTGCCGCAAGCGCGCCAACCGCATGCCGCTGGGCAGCGCGGCGCTGGCCGGCACCACCTACCCGATCGACCGTGAGCTGACCTGCAAGCTGCTGGGCTTCGAAGCCGTGGCCGGCAACTCGCTGGACGGCGTCTCGGACCGTGACTTCGCCATCGAATTCTGTGCGGCCGCCAGCGTGGCGATGATGCACCTGTCGCGCTTCTCCGAAGAGCTGGTGCTGTGGACCAGTGCGCAGTTCCAGTTCATCGACCTGCCTGATCGCTTCTGCACCGGTAGCTCGATCATGCCGCAGAAGAAGAACCCGGACGTCCCGGAGCTGGTGCGTGGCAAGACCGGCCGCGTGTTCGGCGCCCTGACCGGCCTGCTCACGCTGATGAAAGGCCAGCCGCTGGCCTACAACAAGGATAACCAGGAAGACAAGGAACCGCTGTTCGACGCCGCCGACACCCTGCGCGACTCGCTGCGTGCCTTTGCCGACATGATCCCGGCGATCAAGCCCAAGCACGCAATCATGCGTGAAGCGGCGCTGCGTGGTTTCTCCACCGCCACCGACCTTGCCGACTACCTGGTGCGTCGCGGCCTGCCATTCCGCGACTGCCACGAGATTGTCGGGCACGCCGTGAAGTACGGCGTCGACACCGGCAAGGACCTGGCCGAGATGAGCCTGGACGAGCTGCGTCAGTTCAGCGATCAGATCGAGCAGGATGTGTTTGCCGTACTCACCCTGGAAGGCTCGGTGAACGCGCGCAACCACATCGGCGGCACCGCGCCGGCACAAGTGCGTGCAGCGGTGGCGCGTGGCAAGGCGCTGCTGGCTTCCCGCTAAGCGCGTACCGAGGGCCTCGCCCTCGAATCACCACACAAGGCCGCTGCCACAGGACACCTCGAACCCTGTGAAGCGGCCTTGTGCCGTGATGGGCCGCACAGCGGCCCTTCTTCCCATCACCGCTTGTTCCGCACCATCTCCATGAACCTCGGCATCGCCGCTTCCTTGTCCGCCACGATCCGCGCCATGTGCGGATGCTCGCGCAGCTTCCCCAACAGCGCTGCTGCCTGGGGGAAGTCCGCCAGGAAATCGATCCCCAGCACCTTCTTGCCTACCGCACACGCCAGGTCGACCGAGAAGCAGAACATCAGGTCAGCCAGGGTCAGCTTTTCGCCAGCGACATAAGGCGCGAACCTGCCGTTGCGCTTGAGCGTGGCAAAACCTGCAAGCAGCTCGCTGCGCGCCCGCTCCTTGATCAGCGGCTCCACCGCCGTGCCGAAGAACGCTTCGGCGTAGCAGGTACGTGCTGGCAGCTCGATGTACAGCTCGATCTCCTTGAGTAACTCACGCACCTTGGCCTGCCCGAATGCATCACTGGGCAGCAGCGGATGCTCGGGGTGGGTCTGCTCGATGTAATCGAGGATCACGTTTGTCTCACTGAGAAAGCCGTGTTCGGTTCCCAGCACCGGAACCTTGCCACGCGGGCTGATGGCCAGCACCTCGGGTGTCTGCCCGGAAACGAACGGCACTTCCTCGAAGGGCACGCCTTTTTCGAGCAGGGCCAGCTTGACCATGTTGTAGTAGTTGCTGACCGCGAATCCGTAGAGCTTGAGCATGAACGACAGCCTCCAGGCCGTAAGGGGTTGGCCTGGCTGTTATAGCCGCCTGGCCACCCCCTGACCAGCATCATGGCGCGCGTCGATGACCGGGCATTGCCGACACAGGCATGGCACACTGTCGCTTTCATCACAGGAGTAGCGCCATGAGCGAACCCACCGACATCGAAAACGACGACGAAGAATTCGCCGAGGCGACGCTGACCCAGGCCATCGAGAACCAGATCGAGAGCGGCAATCCGCCTGCGGCCAAGGCCACCTTCAATAAGCTGACCCTGGTCGGCTACGAACGCGAAGACATCCTCAACCTCATGGCCCACGTGCTGGCCATCGAGATCGACGCGCTGCTCACCGAGGACCGCGCATTCGATACCGAGTGGTACGAAAATGCCCTGCGTGCCCTGCCCGAATTGCCACCTGAGGCAAATCAAGGCGACGACGACGAAGCCTGACTACACTCCTGACTTCCATCCTCGTCTGAGAAGTCAGGAGTCGCCCCATGTCCTTTACCCCCGAATTGGTCGCCGAACTGGAAGTCCTTGCGCTGTTCAACCTCGACAGCAGCCAGGAAGGGATCAAGATTCACGCCAATGCCTCGCCAGCCCTGGTCGCTGCGGCCAAACGCCTGCATGACAAGCAACTCACCGATCAGCCAGACGGCGGTTACCTGACCAGCCTGGGACACGATGCGGTGGAGAGCGTGCAGTTGCTGTTGAATGTGCTGAAAAACCCACAGCCTGCATAACTGCACCGGCCTCATCGCGGGACAAGCCCGCTCCCACAGGTGCAGCACCGTTTTCAAGGGTCTGGTGGGATCTGTGGGAGCGGGCTTGTCCCGCGATGAGGCCCGTAAAGACACCGCACTTTCTTGGGCGCTGGAAAAATGGCGTCAAAATGCCACTCACCCTCTTATCCGACCTCGCCACTCAGGCTAAACTCGCCGGTGCTCCCCCGGCCTGTCTGAGTGCGTCATGAACCACCCCCATGAAATTCGCCCCGATCTGCACGACGGTATCGACCGCAAGGTGCTGTCGACCCTGCGCGGGCGCTTTCTCCAGCTGAACCAGGGGCGTCTCGAGCGGGCCATGGAAGGGCTGTCCAGCCGCCAGCAGCAGGTACTGACGCTGCTGCCGCTGTTCTTCCACGTCAATCATCCGCTGCTGCCGGGCTATGTGTCGGGCAGCACGCCAGCGGGCGTCTCGGGCTTCGAGCCGGACGCCGATCTGTTGGCCGAGGCCCAGCGCCTGACCCGCTCCTTCACCTACAAGGCCCGCCACGGCAACCCGCCACGGCCGATTCACGGGCTGTTCCTCATGGGCAGCCTCGGCACCCTGGCCCAGGCCGAGCAAAGCGACATGGACCTGTGGGTCTGTCATGCGCCGGGGATTGGCGAGGGCGCCCTGGCCGAGCTGCGGCGCAAATGCCAGTTGCTCGAGGCCTGGGCCGCTACCCAAGGCGCCGAGGCGCATTTCTTCCTGATCGAGCCCCAGGGCTTTGTCCAGGGCGAACGCGACAGCCAGCTCAGTTCGGACGACTGCGGCACCACCCAGCATTACCTGCTGCTCGACGAGTTCTATCGCACGGCGATCTGGCTGGCCGGACGCACGCCGCTGTGGTGGCTGGTGCCGGTCTACGAAGAGCACAACTACCAGGCTTACACCCAGACGCTGCTGTCCAAGCGCTTCATTCGCTCCCAGGACGACCTCGACCTCGGCCACCTGGCGCACATCCCGCCGGGTGAGTTCGTCGGCGCCGGGCTGTGGCAACTGTTCAAGGGCATCGACTCGCCCTACAAATCGCTGCTCAAGCTGCTGCTGACCGAGGTCTACGCCAGCGAGCACCCCGAAGTGCGCTGCCTGAGCCTGGACTACAAACGTGCGGTGTTCGCCAACCGCCTGGACCTCGACGAGCTGGACCCTTATGTCATGGTCTACCGGCGGATCGAGCAGTACCTGCAGCGCCGCGGCGAGCACGCGCGCCTGGAGCTGGTGCGACGCAGCCTCTACCTGAAGGTCAACAAGAAGCTCAGCGCCCTGGCCCGCACACGCAGCACCGGCTGGCAGCGCCAGCTCCTGGAGCGCCTGACCGAGGAGTGGGGCTGGGACGAGCGCCAACTGGCCCTGCTCGACAGCCGCAGCCAGTGGAAGGTCCGCCAGGTGGCGGTCGAGCGTCGCGAGCTGGTGTCCGAGCTGAATTACAGCTACCGCTTCCTCAGCCAGTTCGCCCGCGACCAGAACGCCAGCAGCCGCGCCGATCAACGCGACCTCAACGTGCTGGGCCGGCGCCTGTACGCGGCCTTCGAGCGCCGCGCCGGCAAGATCGAGGTCATCAACCCGGGCATCGCCCCGGACGTCGCCGAAGACACGCTCACCCTCGTCCAGTCGCCCAACCGCAAGGAGCCAGGCACCCACCACTGGGGCCTGTACAACGGCAACCTGGGCGTGCACGAGTGGGAACATTTCAGCCCGATCAAACGCTGCCGCGAACTGCTCGAACTGCTGACCTGGGCGCACCGCAACGGCGTCATCGACAGCAGCACCCGCCTGGCTCTGCACCCTGGTGTCAGCGACCTGAGCGAATTCGAGCTGTTCAACCTGCTGGGAAGCCTGCAGCAGACCATCGCGCTACCGCTGGAAACCGTCAGCGAAATCCGCCTCCTGCAACCAAGCGTGGCCGACGAAATCCTGTTGCTGGTCAACGTTGGCATCGACCCGCTGCGTCATCACCGCGACCTGAACATCCTGATGACCACCGAGCGCACCGACTCGCTGAGCTATGCCGGGGTGCGCGAAAACCTGGTGCTGACCTTCGACCAGATCACCCTGAACAGCTGGAACGAAGTGCTGGTGCAGCGCTACGACGGCGAGCACGCGCTGATGCGCTGCTTGCGTGATTTTCTCAACAGCCAAGGCCCACGCACGCAGCGTCCGCGGTTACGGGTGCGCTGTTTCTGCCACAACCGCGCGCAAGCGATCGCCCAGCGCGTCGAGGACATCTTCGAGACCGTGCAGTCGCTGCTGGATCAGGGCCTGAACCACCGCTACCTGCTGCAGGTGGCGCAGCACACCCATGTGCTGGACCTGGTGCCCGGCCAGGTCAGCCTGACTACCCTGGACGACCAGGATGCCGTGCTCGCCCACCTCGGCGAGGAGCGCAGCCAGTACAGCCCGCTGTACCTCGATGCCAACGCCCTGCAGGACCACGACCTGCCGCTGGTGCTGGAGCAGGGCCAGCCGGGTTGCATCCAGGTGTTCTATCGCCTGCACGAAGGCTGGGCCGAACTCTACGTACTCGACGAGTACAACGCACTCTGGCAGCAGCGGCTGCCACTGCAGGACGAAAGCCACCTGCTGCTGCCCCTGCAACGCTTTCTGCAGTCGGTCGTGGTACGCCGCGATGCCCAACTGCCACTCGACAGCCTGCAACAGGCCGCGCTGGACATCCTCTACTACCAGCTACTGCCCAACGGCCCAGGCAAATGCCGTGCCCTGGAGCCTCGGCCCGCGCCACAGGTCGCGGGCGGCCAGCCGTACTACGAAGTGCAGGCGATTCTCCAGGCAGGCGCGGGAGATGACGTGCATGTCACGCTGTATTGCGACCAGCAGGAGTTTTCCCAGCTCGATCACGGCGACCAGCTGTATGCCGTGGTCGCCCGGCAGATTCTGCGCCAGCGCCGCAGCGCCGGGAACTACCGCTGCTACATCACCGACCTGGATCTGTCCGAACTGCTTGAGGACGAACAGGGCTCGACGGTGCTGTTCCTGCGCTACAAACGCGAACTGGAGCA
Source organism: Pseudomonas sp. MNR3A (assembly GCF_009650575.1). Classification (NCBI taxonomy): domain Bacteria; kingdom Pseudomonadati; phylum Pseudomonadota; class Gammaproteobacteria; order Pseudomonadales; family Pseudomonadaceae; genus Pseudomonas; species Pseudomonas sp. MNR3A. The sequence continues at coordinate 303,031 of NZ_VZZS01000002.1, forward strand.
GTCGCTCAATGATGGGCTGGAGCAGCTACAGGCTGGTTTGTAGGTGATGCCGTTCAGAGGTCGAAATCACCCGCCGCTTCAGGCTGGTATTCCACCTCGAGCAGCTTGAGCTTGAGCGTCTTGCCACCCGGCGCCGGCCAGTCGATCTGGTCGCCCACCGACAACCCCAGCAGCGCACAGCCGATCGGCGCCAGGATCGAGACGTTGCCTTCCACGCCAGCATCCTTCGGGTAGACCAGGGTCAGGTGATAATCCTTGCCGGTGGCTTCCTCGCGGCAGTGCACGCGCGAGTTCATGGTCACCACGCCCGCCGGGACCTCCTCGTGGCCGACCACCTGTTCGGCGCGGTCCAGCTCGTCCTGCAGGGCGAGCACACCCGGCGTGCTTTCGTCGAGGCTGTCGAGCAGACGCTCAAGACGCTGCACGTCCAGTCGGGTGAGGATGAGGGAAGGCTTGGTGCTCATGGTCCAGTCAGACTCCTTTCAACGAAGTATTTCAAGCTGTAGATAAAGCAAAACCCCGCCCAAGGGCGGGGTTTGAGAATGCTTCTGGCGCGGCCAGTACCGGATTGACACTACCACAGCCGGGCAAATACTCAAGCCTGTGGCGTCGAAGCCCTCAACGCATCGGCCTCGCGGCAGATCTGCCGCCGCCGTTCGTCATCGGCCGAACGCCATTCACGGATATGCTCCACATGCCGCATGCATCCGGTGCAGACCCGACGCTCGTCGAGACGGCAGACGCTGATGCACGGCGAAGGCACGGCCGGGCTGACGTTGCTGTAGAGCGGCTTGGGCGGCCGCGGTTGCTCGCTCATCTCAGATCTCGTCGAAGTCCAGCTTCTCGCCGACTCGCTCCCAGACGATGCGCTCAAGCATCTCACCGAGCAGTTCTTCGCTCTTCTCGCAGACCCACTTGCCGCTCTCTTCGTCATAGTCGAAGTGGAAACCGCCCGAGCGGTCGGCCAGCCACAGCTGACGCAGCGGCTCCTGGCGGCTGAAGATCAGTTGGCTGCCGTTGTCGAACTTGATCGTCAGGACACCGGCGGAGTTTTCCATGTCCAGATCCAGGTCGGTCTCATCGAACAGATCCTCCAGGGCCTGTTGGGTCGCGTCGACCAGGTCGTGGAAACGCGCTTCGCTCAAACTCATTGCAGGAACCTCGAAAATGGCTGCACACACGCAAGCCGGGCACGATACGACCGCTGGGCGCTGATTGCAAAGACTAGCGACCGGCAGCACCGAGCCCAACCCTCACAGCCAGCAAGCCTGGCCCGCCCGACGGACCGGCCCTTGCATAGGCAATCCGCTGGTCGCTCGGTATACTCGGGCGCAATACTGCTTATTTCAAAGGATTTCACCCATGAAGCGCCTGATTTCCTCCATTGCGGCGCTGGTCGCTGTAGCCTGCCTCGTTTCGGCCTGCGGTCAGAAAGGCCCCCTGTACCTGCCTGAAGACGGCAAGGACGGCAAGAGCGCACGCAAGTCGTCGCACCAGCACGCGCAGCCGGCCAAGGCCGCCCCGCAAGACGAAGAATCGCTGCCAGAGCAGTCGCCAGAGCAGTAAGGAAATCCAATGGACGCATTCAACTACCGCGACGGTGAACTGTTCGCGGAAGGCGTGGCCCTGTCGGCCATCGCCGAACGTTTCGGCACGCCCACCTACGTCTACTCGCGCGCCCACATCGAGGGCCAGTACCGTAGCTATACCGACGCCCTGCAAGGCGTCGAGCACCTGGTGTGCTTCGCGGTCAAGGCCAACTCCAACCTCGGCGTGCTGAACCTGCTTGCACGCCTTGGCGCGGGCTTCGACATCGTTTCCGGTGGCGAACTGGAGCGTGTGCTGGCCGCCGGCGGCCGGGCCGACCGTGTGGTGTTCTCCGGCGTCGGCAAAACCCGTGAAGACATGCGCCGCGCGCTGGAAGTCGGCGTGCACTGCTTCAACGTCGAATCCACCGACGAACTCGAGCGCCTGCAAGTGGTGGCCGCCGAAATGGGCAAGGTCGCCCCGGTCTCGCTGCGGGTCAACCCGGACGTCGATGCCGGCACCCACCCGTACATCTCCACTGGTCTCAAAGAGAACAAGTTCGGTATCGCCATCGCCGATGCCGAAGCCATCTACGTGCGCGCCGCACAGTTGCCCAACCTGGACGTGGTCGGTGTCGACTGCCACATCGGCTCGCAACTGACTACCGTCGACCCATTCCTTGACGCCCTCGACCGCCTGCTCGACCTGGTCGACCGCCTTGCCGACTGCGGTATTCACCTGCGTCACCTCGACCTGGGCGGCGGCGTTGGCGTGCGCTATCGCGACGAACAACCCCCGCTGGTGGCCGACTACATCAAGGCCATCCGTGAACGCGTCGGCGCACGCGACCTGGCCCTGGTGTTCGAGCCGGGCCGCTACATCGTCGCCAACGGCGGCGTGCTGCTGACCCGCGTCGAATACCTCAAGCACACCGAGCACAAGGACTTCGCCATCATCGATGCAGCGATGAACGACCTGATCCGTCCGGCGCTGTACCAGGCCTGGATGGGCGTCAGCGCGGTCAAGCCACGTGAAGGCGAAGGCCGCGCCTACGACCTGGTCGGCCCGATCTGCGAAACCGGTGACTTCCTCGCCAAGGACCGCCAGCTGAACCTGGCCGAAGGCGATCTGCTGGCCGTGCAGTCCGCGGGCGCCTATGGTTTCGTCATGAGTTCGAACTACAACACCCGTGGCCGTTGCGCCGAAATCCTGGTCGATGGCGACCAGGCCTTCGAAGTCCGCCGCCGCGAGACCATTGCCGAACTGTTCGCCGGCGAAAGCCTGCTGCCGGAGTGAACCCATGCTGCTGCGTTTCACCAAGATGCACGGGCTGGGCAACGACTTCATGGTCCTGGACCTGGTCAGTCAGCACGCGCACATCCAGCCCAAGCATGCCAAGCAGTGGGGTGATCGCCACACCGGCATCGGCTTCGACCAGCTGCTGATCGTCGAGGCACCAAGCAATCCGGAAGTGGATTTCCGCTACCGGATCTTCAATGCCGATGGCTCCGAAGTCGAACAGTGCGGCAACGGCGCGCGCTGCTTTGCCCGTTTCGTACTGGACAAGCGCCTGACCGCGAAGAAGCGTATCCGCGTCGAAACCAAAGGCGGTGTCATCGAGCTTGATGTGCAGAACGACGGCCAGGTCTGTGTCGACATGGGCCCGCCGCGCTTCATCCCGGCCGATATCCCCTTCGTTGCCGACCAGCAGGCGCTGAGCTATCCACTGGAAGTCGATGGCCAGGTTCACTCGATCGCCGCCGTGTCCATGGGCAACCCGCATTCGGTGCTGCGCGTCGATGACGTGCGCAGTGCCCCCGTGCATGAGCTGGGCCCCAAGATCGAGCACCACCCGCGCTTCCCGCAGCGGGTCAACGCCGGCTTCATCCAGGTCGTCGACCGCCACCGTGCCAACCTGCGGGTCTGGGAGCGCGGTGCCGGCGAAACACAGGCCTGCGGTACCGGCGCCTGCGCCGCCGCCGTGGCAGCCATCGCCCAGGGCTGGATGGACTCTCCCGTGTCCATCGACCTGCCAGGCGGGCGCCTGAGCATCGAATGGGCTGGCCCCGGCAAACCGGTATTGATGACCGGCCCAGCCGTACGCGTCTACGAAGGACAGGTTCGTCTCTAAGCGAGTATCCGCCATGACCGATCAGCCACAGGTTGTACCCAAGCAAGCCGCCGACCTCGACGCCGAGGCGGTGGTCGCCTACCTGCGTGCCCACCCAACCTTCTTCTCCGAACATGACGAACTGCTCATCGAGCAGCGCATCCCCCACCAGCGCGGCGACAGCGTGTCGCTGGTGGAACGTCAGCTCAAGCTGCTGCGTGACCGCAACATCGAGATGCGCCATCGCCTGTCGCAATTGATGGATGTGGCCCGCGACAACGACCGACTGTTCGACAAGACCCGCCGCCTCATCCTCGACCTGCTCGACGCCAGCAGCCTGGAGGAAGTGGTAATGGCGGTCGAAGACAGCTTGCGCCAGGAGTTCCAGGTGCCCTTCGTCAGCCTGATCCTGTTCGGTGAGAACGCCGCCCCGGTCGGCCGCTGGGTCAGCAGTGCCGAGGCGCAACAAGCCATCGGTGGGCTGCTGGGCAGTGGCAAGACGGTCAGCGGCAACCTGCGCGAGCATGAGCTGGCATTCCTGTTCGGCGAAGACCAGCGCAAGGACGTCGGCTCCAGTGCCGTCGCCTCGCTGGAGCATCAGGGCTTGCACGGCGTGCTGGCCATTGGCAGCCGCGACCCGCAGCACTACAAGAGCAGCGTCGGCACCCTGTTCCTCACCTACATCGCCGAAGTCCTCGGTCGCGTGGTTCCGCGCTTCACCCAGACGCTGCGCTCGGTACGCTGATGGAACGCCAGCTGGAAGCTTATTGCGCGCACCTGCGCAACGAGCGCCAGGTGTCCGAGCACACCCAGCTGGCCTACCGCCGCGACCTGGAAAAAGTGGTCGAATTCTGCAACACCCAGGGCATCGCCAGCTGGCAGGCCCTGCAGATCCAGCAACTGCGCCAGTTGATCGCACGCCTGCACCACCACGGCCAGTCATCGCGCAGCCTGGCGCGCCTGCTCTCGGCGGTGCGCGGCCTGTATCGCTACCTCAACCGTGAGGGGCTGTGCCAGCACGATCCGGCCAACGGCCTGACCCCGCCCAAGGGTGAGCGTCGCCTGCCCAAGACCCTCGACACCGACCGCGCCCTGCAACTGCTCGACGGCGGCGTCGACGACGACTTCATCGCCCGTCGCGACCAGGCCATTCTCGAACTGTTCTACTCCTCGGGCCTGCGCCTGTCGGAACTGACCAACCTCGACCTCGAACAACTGGACCTGGCCGGCGGACTGGTCCAGGTGCAGGGCAAGGGTGGCAAGGCCCGCGTCCTGCCGGTCGGGCGCAAGGCGCGTGAAGCGCTGCAGGCGTGGCTGAAACTGCGCGGGATCAGCGCGCCACGCGACGGTGCGATGTTCGTCACCCGCCAAGGCAAGCGCCTGGGACCACGGGCCATCCAGTTGCGGGTCAAGGTCGCCGGAGAACGCGAACTGGGCCAGCACCTGCACCCGCACATGCTCCGCCACTCCTTCGCCAGCCACCTGCTCGAATCGTCCCAGGACCTGCGCGCGGTACAGGAGATGCTCGGTCACGCCGACATCAGCACCACGCAGATCTACACCCACCTGGACTTCCAGCACCTGGCCGCCGTCTACGACAGCGCCCATCCCCGAGCCAAACGCAGCAAAGGCAGCGACTCATGAGTATCAAGCTGATCACCTTCGACCTGGACGACACCCTGTGGGATACCGCACCGGTGATCACCAGTGCCGAGACCGTCCTGCGCGACTGGCTTGCCGCCAATGCCCCAACCCTGGGCGGTGTGCCGGTCGAGCACCTGTATGCCATCCGCGAACGCTTGGTGCAGGCCGAACCGGGCCTCAAGCACCGCATCAGCGCCCTGCGCCGGCGTGTGCTGTTCCACGCACTGTCCGAGGTCGGCTACAGCGAGCAACACGCCCAGTCGCTCGCCAATGAGGCCTTCGAGGTGTTCCTGCATGCCCGGCATCAGGTCGAGGTGTTTCCCGAAGTGCAGCCGGTGCTGGAGATCCTGCGCCATCACTATGTGCTGGGCGTCGTGACCAACGGCAATGCCGATGTGCGGCGGCTGGGGATTTCGGACTACTTCCGCTTCGCCCTGTGCGCCGAGGACCTGGGGATCGGCAAGCCCGACCCTGCGCCCTTCCGCGAAGCCCTCAAGCGCGGTGAAGTGGAGGCCAGTGCCGCAGTGCATGTCGGCGATCATCCGGGTGACGACATCGCCGGGGCCCAACGCGCCGGCTTACGCGCAGTCTGGTTCAACCCCCAGGGCAAGGCCTGGGCCGGCGAGCAGGCGCCCGATGCCGAGATCCAGCGCCTGTCGCAGTTGCCCGAGGTGCTGGCACGCTGGCGCTGACCGCCCTATCGCGGGGCAAGCCCGCACGAACACCCAAATTCCACCCACAAAAAAGCCCGCAGCGACCGCGGGCTTTTTTTGTATCCAGCCACTCAGATAGGGCGGCTGCCGTACTTGTTGTCCGGCTTCTTGGGCGGATCGGCGACCACGTTGGCCTCGACTTCCTGGACCTTGCCACCGCGTGCCAGGAACTCTTCCATGGCGCGCGCCAGCGCGTCGCGTTCCTTCTGCTTGGCTTCCATGCTCGGCATCTCGTCTACCGAGACTGCCGCCTTGGACTTGCCTTTGGCGGCAGGTGCAGGGCTGCTGTCGTCGTCGCCGGCGTCTTCCGCGCCGTCGTCGGATGCCGCTTCAAGGGCCTCATCACCCTCGTCTTCGTCGCCTACTTCGAGGTCATCATTTTCCAGATCGTCGTCGCTCATGTTCTACCTCATGACTTGCGAAAAGCAGGTTAGTTATAGACCAGTGATGCCGTAGACCGGCAGCCACCAGTGAAAATTCAACTGGCCGTGGGTTGGCCACTGCCTTGGATGTACGGCCCCTGGTGAGGGCGTTTCACCCAGCAGATCCCAGCTCCTGGCGGGATCTGACGAAATCCTTGAGCCACCGCTGCTGGCCTTGCGCTATTGGCAAGCCTAGCAAAGCGTGGCGAAGTGTGTGGAAGGCACTGCAAACACCCTTCCGGCGCGCATTCTAGCGCGCCGGGAGAAAAAACAAAGCTCCATCAGTACCCGCTTTTCTGTAAGTTTTCTGCCTGCGTCACGAACGTGCCGGATAAACCGTTTGCCTATCGGCGAAACGGTAAAAATCAGGCAAAAAAATGCCCGGACAAGCCGGGCAAGTTTTTTACTGCAGGGCGGTTACAGGTTGTAGCCGCGCTCGTTGTGCTGAGCCAGGTCGAGGCCGACCGACTCTTCTTCTTCGTTGACCCGCAGGCCCATTACCACGTCCAGCACCTTGAGGATCACGTAGGTGACGATGGCGGTGTAGGCCACGGTGAAGATCACGCCCTTGGCCTGGACCCAGACCTGCGCACCGATATCGGTGACCGCGCCGAAGCCGCCCAGGGCCGGTGCTGCGAACACACCGGTGAGAATCGCGCCGACGATACCGCCGATACCATGCACACCGAAGGCATCCAGCGAGTCGTCGTAACCCAGCTTGCGCTTGAGGCTGGTGGCGCAGAAGTAGCAGATCACACCCGACGCCAGGCCGATTACCAGGGCGCCCATCGGGCCGACGGTGCCGGCAGCCGGAGTGATGGCGACCAGGCCGGCGACCACACCCGAAGCGATGCCCAGGGCGCTTGGTTTGCCGTGGCCGATCCACTCGGCGAACATCCAGCCCAGCGCGGCGGCGGCGGTGGCGATCTGGGTCACCAGCATGGCCATGCCGGCAGTGCCGTTGGCCGCTGCAGCGGAACCTGCGTTGAAGCCGAACCAGCCGATCCACAGCATGGCAGCGCCGACCAGAGTGTAGCCGAGGTTGTGCGGAGCCATCGGCGTGGTCGGGTAGCCTTTGCGCTTGCCCAGTACCAGGCACGCCACCAGGCCTGCGATACCGGCGTTGATGTGCACCACGGTGCCGCCCGCGAAGTCCAGTACGCCCCAGTCCCACATCAGTGCGCCGTCACCGCTCCAGACCATGTGCGCGATCGGCGCATAGACCAGGGTGAACCACACGCCCATGAACACCAGCATGGCGGAGAACTTCATGCGTTCGGCAAAGGCACCGACGATCAGTGCCGGAGTGATGATGGCGAAAGTCATCTGGAAGGTGATGAACACCGCCTCAGGGAACAGCGCGGTGGCCGAGGTCAGGCCAGACGGCGTCACACCGGCGAGGAAGGCTTTGGAGAAGCCGCCGATGAACGAGTTGAAGTTGAGCACGCCCTTTTCCATACCGGTGGTATCGAAGGCGATGCTGTAGCCGTAGATGACCCACAGGATGCTGATCAGACCGGTGATGGCAAAGCACTGCATCATCACCGACAGCAGGTTCTTGGAGCGCACCATGCCACCGTAGAACAGGGCCAGGCCCGGGATGGTCATGAACAGTACCAGCGCCGTGGCCGTGAGCATCCAGGCGGTGTCGCCGGAGTTCAGTACCGGGGCGGCTGCTTCCTCTGCCAGGGCCAGGCCAGGCATTACGAGGGACAATAGGGCTCCTAGCCCTGCGATCTTGCGCAGAGTCATTTGTTTTCTCCTGGGGCGTTTGGGTTTGGTGAGGCTTGTTGTGTCGCTTAGATCGCGTCGGTATCGGTCTCGCCGGTACGGATGCGGATCGCCTGCTCCAGATTCACCACGAAGATCTTGCCGTCGCCGATCTTGCCGGTGTTGGCCGCCTTGGTGATGGCTTCGATCACCCGGTCCAGGTCCTTGTCATCGATGGCGACATCGATCTTGACCTTGGGCAGGAAATCGACCACGTATTCGGCGCCACGGTACAGCTCGGTGTGGCCTTTCTGCCGGCCGAAGCCCTTGACTTCGGTCACGGTGATGCCTTGCACGCCGATTTCCGACAGCGACTCGCGCACGTCGTCCAGCTTGAACGGCTTGATGATGGCAGTGACTAGCTTCATGAAACTCTTCTCCCGATTTGGTGGACTTGCCCCAGGAAAACAAACCCGTCTCAAGTCTAAGCGCAGCGCCTGGCTTTGTAACGCGTCGTCGGCTCCATTCCCCCACCGACACACGTTTTCGGCGAGTGAAGAGGGAGCCTTGCGGCTCCGCCTGCACACTGCCCGATCACAAGGGACTGCATCAGTGCATGGCGCACAGAGGCCTTTGCAGAAACCTTGCCAGATCCGGCAAAGGGCCGGAAAACAAGTAGTTGCGCACAATGCTCGGGATTAGCCCATGGCCAGTACGCTGAAAGCTGCACGATTCTGGTGCATCGAGCCGCCGGCAGCTGCTCAAAAAGTGTGCGTCCGACCGTCGAAATGCGCCGTGCTACACTGCCCACCTTTCACACGCCACGGAACAGCCTGACCCATGCTCGCGCCCAAAGCCCTTCTCGACGCCCTGAGCGACCAGGCCTCGCGCCTGTTCAGCGGCGACACCGCGCAGCCGCGCGCCGAACTCGAAAGCCAGTTCAAGATCCTGATGCAGAGCGCGTTCAGCAAACTGGACCTGGTCAGCCGGGAAGAATTCGACAGCCAGATGGTGGTCCTGGCGCGCACCCGCGCGCGCCTCGAAGCCCTGGAGAAGCAAGTGGCCGAGCTGGAAGCGCGCATGGCGCCACCAGCCCAGGACTAGCCACCCTGAGGGATATACGGCCGGCCTCCGCGCAGAGGCCGGCCGCAAACTTCAAACGCTTCCTACAAACACCAGGGAGCATTCAAACAAGATGAAACTTATTTAAAGTTCACCTCCCCGGTTGACTTCGATACTACCCTTGAATAAAGTTCGCTCGCCCCTGAGAGAAGGGGCCTTTTTTCCATTCACTGAAGAATTCAATGGACACAGTATCTAGTCGCTGCCTGACCGCCGCCGCACGGCCCGGTCAGGCACTTGAACCGGAACACCGGTCCCGACACCCTGGTCGGGCAAGCCGCGCCAGAGCCTGATGCTCCGCCGTGACTTGCCACAGCCGGTGTCCGCCGGTTGGAGGCAAGCTCATGAACCTCACGTCATTCGTTTCACATCGCCTGCACGCCTGCCTCGCGCGTTTGCAGGCCCGCGCCTGGCCGCCTCGTGGCCCGTGCGCTCCAGCCCAGCCCTCGGCCGCCGTGCGCGGCCCGCAGTTGCGTGCCGTATGGCAGGCACACCCCTGCCACGGAAAACTCCAGTTGCGCCTGCACTGGCACCACGACGACAGCCAGGACCCACCAGGTAGACGGGGGCCGCTGGCACGCTTTGCGCTCGCCTGAGACCCCACACACTCCACTGAACAACTGATATTGAACAGTAACTTTTGATCGAACTTTCAACATTGAAAGTTCGCCGGACCGTTATTGCCCATTATTTATCAACGAGGAATACAAACATGGACTGCGCGAGTAGAAAGTTCGCTGCCGAAACAACTTCCGACTCTCGGCAGCGGACAGACAACTGTCGGAAAAACCAAGCATTTTTCTGCGACCCGACATGCCTACGTTCACCCCCTGAGTGAAACGTCTGTGTGTCGTGCCGCCGCAGCGGCAGGAGCACAGCAACATGACCGTCAAACACCGCAACACCCCATCGGCCAAGGCCGAACGCGAAACCCGCCTGTCCACCCGCGCCGCCCGTGAAGCGCGCAATGGCCTGTCCGTCACCCTCGCCAACCTCGATGCCAGCGAGCATGGCCTGACCGAACACGAAGCCGCCAAGCGCCTGCAGCGCGACGGCGCCAACCAGGTGGCCCACGACCAGCAACCCCACGCCCTGGTGCAACTGCTCAAGGCCCTGCACAACCCCTTCATCTACGTCCTGCTGACCCTGGCCGGGATCAGTTTCGTCACCGACTACTGGATGCCGATCAGCGCAGGTGAAGCGGACGACGCCGACCTGACCAAGGTCATCATCATCATGACCATGGTCAGCCTCAGCAGCCTGCTGCGCTTCTGGCAGGAGTACCGCTCGAACAAGGCCGCCGACGCCCTCAAGGCGATGGTGCGCACCACCGCCACCGTGCTGCGCCGCGAACAGTTCGGCCAGCCGCCGCGCCTGCGCGAAGTGCCCATGGACGAACTGGTGGCCGGCGACATCGTGCAGCTTTCGGCGGGCGACATGATCCCCGCCGACATCCGCCTGCTCGAATCACGCGACCTGTTCATCAGCCAGGCGGTGCTCACCGGCGAGGCACTGCCGGTCGAGAAGTACGACACCCTGGGCAATGTCGCGCAGAAGTCCGCCACCGATGACAGCGGCAACCAGGACAACCTGCTCGAGTTGCCGAACATCTGCTTCATGGGCACCAACGTGGTCAGCGGCCGCGCCCGCGCCGTGGTGGTCGCCACCGGCCGGCGCACCTACTTCGGCTCCCTGGCCAAGGCCATCTCCGGCTCGCGCAGCCAGACCGCCTTCGACCGCGGCGTGAACAGCGTCAGCAGCCTGCTGATCCGCTTCATGCTGGTGATGGTACCGGTGGTGTTCATGATCAACGGCCTGGTCAAGGGCGACTGGGGCGATGCCTTCCTCTTCGCGCTCGCCGTGGCCGTGGGCCTGACCCCGGAAATGCTGCCGATGATCGTCAGCGCCAACCTGGCCAAGGGCGCCGTGGCCATGGCCCGGCGCAAGGTGGTGGTCAAGCGCCTGAACGCCATCCAGAACCTCGGTTCGATGGATGTGCTGTGCACCGACAAGACCGGCACCCTCACCCAGGACCGGATCATCCTCGAGCACCATGTGCGCATCGACGGTGAGCGCGACAAACGCGTGCTGGAACTGGCCTGGCTCAACAGCCACCACCAGAGCGGCGTGCGCAACCTGATGGACCAGGCCGTGCTGCACTTCGCAGGCCAGGAGCGTGAGTTCCAGGCGCCCTACGCCTACGCCAAGGTCGACGAGTTGCCGTTCGACTTCATTCGCCGTCGCCTTTCGGTCGTGGTGAAGAACGCCTTGGGCGATCACCTGATGGTGAGCAAGGGCGCCGTCGAGGAAATGCTCGCCATCGCCACCCATGTGCAGGAAGGTGACAGCGTCGTGGCCCTCGATGAGCGTCGGCGCCAGCGCCTGCTGGCCAGCGCCGATGCCTTCAACCGCGACGGCTTCCGCGTGCTGGTGGTCGCCACCCGCGACATTCCGGCAAGCGAAGGCAAGGCGCAGTACCACACCGACGACGAGCGCGACCTGGTGATCCAGGGCTTCCTGACCTTCCTCGACCCGCCCAAGGAAACCGCCGGCCCAGCCATTGCCGCCCTGCGCGACATGGGTGTAAGGGTCAAGGTGCTGACCGGCGACAACCCGGTGGTCACCTGCAAGGTGTGCCGTGAAGTCGGCCTGGAGCCCGGCCTGCCGCTGCTCGGCCAGGACATCGAGCGCATGGACGACACCACCCTGAAGATTCAGGTCGAAGAACGCACCGTTTTCGCCAAGCTCACCCCACTGCAAAAGTCCCGCGTGCTCAAGGCGCTGCAGGCCAACGGTCACACCGTGGGCTTCCTCGGCGACGGCATCAACGACGCCGCCGCCCTGCGCGACGCCGACGTCGGTATCTCGGTAGACAGCGGCACCGATATCGCCAAGGAATCGGCCGATATCATCCTGCTGGAAAAAAGCCTGATGGTGCTTGAGGAGGGCGTGCTCAAAGGTCGCGAAACCTTCGGCAACATCATGAAGTACCTGTGCATGACCGCCAGTTCCAACTTCGGCAACGTGTTCTCGGTGCTGGTGGCCAGTGCGTTCATTCCCTTCCTGCCGATGCTGGCGATCCACCTGCTGCTGCAGAACCTGATGTACGACTTCTCCCAGCTGTCGCTGCCGTGGGACCGCATGGACAAGGAGTTCCTCAGCGAACCGCGCAAGTGGGATGCCCGCAACATCGGCCGCTTCATGCTGTGGATCGGCCCGACCTCGTCGATCTTCGACATCACCACCTTTGCCCTGATGTGGTACGTGTTCGCCGCCAACAGTGTCGAGATGCAGGCGCTGTTCCAGTCTGGCTGGTTCATCGAAGGCCTGCTGTCGCAAACCCTGGTGGTGCACATGCTGCGCACGCGCAAGGTGCCGTTCTTCCAGAGCACAGCAGCGCTGCCGGTGATCCTGGCCACGGGCCTGGTGATGGCGCTGGGGATCTACATCCCGTTCTCGCCGGTGGGCGCTATGGTCGGCCTGGTGCCGCTGCCGTGGGAATACTTCCCTTGGCTGGTCGCCACCCTGCTGGGCTACTGCGTGGTCGCACAGACCATGAAAACCCTCTACATCCGCCGCTTCGGACAGTGGTTCTGAACCTGCAGGGAGAGCAGACCATGCGCGTACTGATCTGTGCGGGACGCAACTACGCCGACACCCGGCGCTGCCGCCAGGCGCTGGACGACGTCCAGCGCCAGCGGCCGATCCGGGTGTTGATCCACGGCGGCAGCCAGTTCCTCGGCGGCGAGATCGAAAGCTGGGCACGCGAGCACGGCGCCGACCTGGTGCGCTACCCGCCCAACTGGCAGTTGCACGGCAAGCAGGCCGAACGCCTGCGCAACCTGTTCATGTTCACCGACAGCCGCCCCGAGTTGTTGCTCGCCCTGCCCGGGGGCGACGACACCGAGGAGCTGCTGGCCAGGGCTCGCGGCGCTGGTGTGCAGGTGATCTGCGGCAGGCAACCACGACAACCCGAGCGAGAGGAGCATTGCCATGACGCCTGAAAAGCCTGATGAGCGAGCCCGCTTCTCGCTCACCCACGACCTGCCACCCGCCCAGGCCCGGGCGGCGCGGCGCAATGTGCTGTTTGTGATCGTGACCTTGGTGTTGAGTGGTGTGTTGGTGGTGTTGTTTGGGGTCGAGGCGCGGTTGTCTGGATGATGCGCCGCAACAGGCTCGTGGGGCGCAGTGAACGCCGGCATAGCCGGCGCCACCCACCACGGTGTCTGCTTCGCGGGCAAGCCCGCTCCCACAAGTGCTGCACCGACTCCGGTGGCTGTGCCCCCTGTGGGAGCGGGCTTGTCCCGCGATCGGGCGCGCAGCGGCCGTCAACGTACGAAAGATCGGAAACCTCTAGCAGGAGCCTTCGATCCGTAGACCTTGGGAAGTATCCTACGCGCTTCGCGGAAGCCTCTTAATTGTCGGGGAAATGCCTCAGGGATAACTTCGCTGGGTCGCCCACATTGGCGGCTGGGTGTGAGAAGCCCAAGTGTTTCAGGAATGGCTTCCCGTCATGGTAGCCGTGCGCGAGCAGGTTTCGACCTGGCCGTGTCCCTGGACCACGGACTTCTCACCTCGTGCACGGCTGCCACCCTAATCCGTGAGAAGGGTTCTGGTGGCAGCTCCAGATGTCGTCCAGGAGTTGAACCATGAAGAAACTCGTCCCCGACCCACCCCGCCTCAAGCTCATCAACAACCCCTACTTCTCCATCCACACCGACATGACTCCTCCCGACGCCCTGGCCCACGCCAGCGAGCTGTTGCGCGGTGTCGCCGAAACCATCGACGAACACTGCCGGACCTATGCCGGTGTACCCGGCCTGCACATGCTGTCGAACGCCGCGCACTCCGCCGAAACGGCTCGCGCGCTGATCGAACATGCGTTGAACCGGATGTGACCCTGAGCCCGTCAAGGAGTGATGAACATGAGCGGTAACCAATCCGGTCGCACCACCGCAGGTGTTGCCACCTTTCTCGAGATGTTTCGCGTACAGCCCGGTGTCCCCTATGAGCGCGCCATCGAAGAAATCTCAGTGCTGGTGGGCTGTACACGTGATCTGAGCGATCAGTTCACAGGGGAGGCAAACCCTGCGGCAATCACCGCCCTGCACTACCTCAGCGCCCTGGCCAAGGCGTTGTTGAATGATCTTGAAGTCAGCCGCAACGCTGGCGACTGAGACCAGGCCAATCGCCTCGATGCCATCCGGCATCGAAGGCGCTAGTGAATGACCTCCCATTTCCATGAAAACCAACGCAAAAGTCCGGTCATTAAAGTATTCCTCCACCACGCCGTTAACTGCCTCAAATGGAGAAGTCGAGTTAACAAGGAGGTCAGCATGACCAGCATCAATGGCACAGGCATACCATCCGCACCCACCGCAAACGCTCAGGACAGTCGGGTAAAGTCGCTGGATGAGTCAGCCAAAGCCGGCGCCAAGTCGAACACAACTGCCGTACCGGCAGCGGTTAGCACCGACACCGCGAAGTTGTCTTCACTGGCGCAGATGCTCAGCGAAGCTGCAACACGTGCCGCCGAGCGCGACACCAGCAATGACCGCAAGAGCCTGGCGACCATCGCCGCGCGCGCGACCCAGCCGATTCACAGCCCCGTATTCGAACAGACCAAGACCGCTCGCGACGCCGAACTGCCGCAATCCAATGATCCGCAACGCTTGCAGCAAGCCCGGCAGGCGACTGCCTTTCTAGAGGGCAAAGGCGCCAATCCTTTCAGCAGCCTGTCCCGCGAACAGTTGTCCCTGATCATCCATGATGAGAGCGGCGCCTTCACAGTCAATGAACGCAGGGCGGCCTTGACCGCTTCCGACGATCAGTATCAAGCCTGGGCGCGCGCCGTCTCTGCGCAATTGATGGACGACTACAACCGCAACGGCTATCTGTCACCAAAGACCCTCAAGGGCATCCTCGACTACTACAAAAGCCTGCCGCCGATCATGGAGGCTCAACTGCCAGACAGCTACGAACAAGACCTGAGCACATTGATTGCGCACGCCGAGAACTCGCAGTCACACAGTAAGGATCAACTACAGTCATTGCTGGATCTGCTAATGGCACAGCGAATGTAGCGCTGTGAAGGATGGAGGGGGTGCAGTAAGCAGATAGAACAACCCACACCTCCAGGCGTATTTTTAAAGTCAACCCTTTCCACCAGAGCTTACTTCGACCGTGCATAACGTCTGGCCTGTTGTTTTTGCACTACCCCGCCTTCCCAGCCACAATCTCCCGCTCCTTGGGCACCAACGCCGACTCGCTATAGAAATACAGCTTCCCATCCGGCGCCACAACACTCGCACCAAACGCCAAGGGGCCAAGCCACCACCTCTCGAAACCGAGCCTCAAGCCCTCGGCAAAACCCCGTCGTACTCTTTCCCCTGCATATCCGGCCACCGACACTATCCTTGCCCCTGCCGCAGGACGCGGCATCCCCAGTGACCAAGGAGTGTCCATGTCTCTCGCCCTCGTCCACAGCCGCGCCCAGGTCGGGGTGCTGGCACCCGCTGTCAGCGTCGAAACCCACCTGGCCAACGGCCTGCCCAACCTCACCCTGGTCGGCCTGCCCGAGGCCACGGTCAAGGAAAGCAAGGACCGGGTACGCAGTGCCATCGTCAATTCGGGCCTTGAATACCCGGCCCGGCGCATCACCCAGAACCTCGCGCCAGCCGACCTGCCCAAGGATGGCGGGCGCTACGATCTGGCCATCGCCCTGGGCATCCTCGCCGCCAATGGCCAGGTGCCGGTGGCGACCTTGGTCGATTTCGAATGCCTGGGAGAGTTGGCGCTATCCGGGGCGTTGCGCCCGGTGCAGGGCGTGCTGCCAGCGGCGCTGGCGGCGCGGGAGGCCGGGCGGGCACTGGTGGTGCCGCGGGAGAATGCCGAGGAGGCGAGCCTGGCCAGCGGGCTGGTGGTGTATGCGGTCGGGCATCTGCAAGAGCTGGTAGCGCACCTCAATGGCCAGGCACCGCTGCCAGCCTATGCCGCCAATGGACTGACACTGCGCGCGCGCCCCTATCCGGACCTCAGCGAAGTACAGGGGCAAATCGCGGCAAAGCGCGCCCTGCTGGTCGCGGCGGCGGGGGCGCACAACCTGCTGTTCACCGGGCCACCCGGCACTGGCAAGACCTTGCTCGCCAGCCGCCTGCCAGGGTTGCTGCCACCGCTGGACGAACACGAGGCGCTGGAGGTTGCGGCCATCCAGTCGGTCAGCGGCAAGGCACCGATCGACTGCTGGCCGCAGCGGCCGTTTCGCCATCCTCATCACAGCGCGTCGGGCCCGGCACTGGTCGGTGGCGGCAGTCGGCCGCAGCCTGGGGAAATCACCCTGGCCCATCATGGGGTGCTGTTTCTTGACGAACTGCCCGAGTTCGAACGGCGTGTGCTGGAGGTGCTGCGCGAGCCGCTGGAGTCTGGCGAGATCGTGATTTCACGGGCCCGGGACCGGGTGCGCTTTCCTGCGCGCTTTCAGCTTGTAGCGGCGATGAACCCCTGCCCCTGCGGCTACCTGGGCGACCCGGCAGCCCGCTGCCGGTGCAGCCCTGAGCAGATCCAGCGCTACCGCAACAAGCTCTCGGGCCCGCTGCTCGACCGCATCGACCTGCACCTGACGGTCGCACGCGAAAGCACCACCCTCAGCCACCAGCCCAGTGGCGAGACCAGCGCCAGCGTCGCCACCCAGGTCGCCCAGACCCGCGAGCGGCAACAGCGTCGCCAGGGTTGTGCCAACGCGTTTCTCGATATGCCAGGCCTGCGCAAACATTGCGACCTGAAAGCCGCCGACCAGTCATGGCTGGAGGGCGCGTGCGAGCGACTCAACCTTTCGCTGCGCGCCGCTCACCGTCTGCTCAAGGTTGCCCGCACCCTGGCCGACCTCGAACAAGCCGAGCGCATCGCCCGCCCCCATCTGGCTGAGGCCCTGCAATACCGCCCCGGTAGTTGACCCGACGTCCGCACAACCACCGATTACCCCACTCAATCTTCTCCATAGCGGAAATATATTTTGCGCACTAAATATTTGCGCGCAATATTCACTTCAAGCAGCAAGCAGTCGCTGACCCCTTACCGAACCCTTGGAGAACGATCATGACCACTCTTCGCAAAGCCTTCGCCATCGCCACCCTGACCCTCGGCACCACTGCAGGCGCCTTCGCCCAGTCCATCGAGGCCACGCCGTACCACTACGGCATGAACCTGGACATCGCCCAGGTCATCGCGGTCGATGCCCCGAACAGCACCCGCAGCCATGCCTCGGCCGCCACCCTCACCTACCGCGACAGCAGCGGCCAGGTGCAGAAGGTCAGCTACATCCACCCCACCACCGCCGCCAACCAGAACTGAACACCACGGCCCGACACCAGAGGAGCTTGAACCATGAAACTGTCCCGCACCCTGACCACCGGCCTGCTGGCCCTCGCCGTCAACAGCGCCTTCGCCGCCGGTAGCCCCGGCGTCGAGCACACCACCCAGGGCTTCCTCGACGCGCTGGCCGCCGGTGGCGGCAAGCCGCTGGAAACCTTGGCGCCCAAAGACGCACGGGCCGTGCTCAGCGGTGCGCAGGCCAGCGTCAAGGTCGACCTCTCGGGTATCGAGGTCGAGCGTCGCACGCTGCAGATCGACGGCAAGCCGCTGGACATCCGCGTGGTGCGCCCGCAAGGCGCGAAGGGTGAGCTGCCAGTGTTCATGTTCTTCCACGGCGGCGGCTGGGTGCTGGGCGACTACCCGACCCACGAGCGGCTGATCCATGATCTGGTGATCGGCTCCGGCGCGGCGGCGGTCTATGTCGACTACACGCCATCGCCAGAAGCCAAGTTCCCCACCGCAATCAACCAGGCCTACGCCGCGACCCGCTGGGTAGCCGAGCACGGCAAGGAAATCGGTGTCGATGGCAGCCGACTGGCCGTGGCCGGTAACAGCGTCGGCGGCAACATGGCGGCGGTGGTGGCGATCAAGGCCAAGGAAGCGGGTACACCCAAGCTGCGCTTCCAGGCGCTGTTGTGGCCGGTCACCGATGCCAACTTCAACAATGCGTCTTACAACCAGTTTGCCGAAGGGCACTTCCTGACCCGCAACATGATGCAGTGGTTCTGGGACAGCTACACCACCGACCCGCGCCAGCGTGACGACATCCATGCTTCGCCGCTGCGGGCCAGCCTGGATCAACTCAAAGGCCTGCCACCAGCACTGGTGCAGACTGCCGAGATGGATGTGCTGCGTGACGAAGGCGAAGCCTACGCCCGCAAGCTCGATGCTGCCGGTGTGCCGGTGACTGCCGTGCGCTACAACGGCATGATCCATGACTTCGGATTGCTGAACGTGCTGGGGCAGGTGCCCGGAACTCGTAGCGCGATGGGCCAGGCGGCGCAGGCGCTGAAGGAACATCTGCAATAACGATAGGTGGCCTCACCGGCCTCTTCGCGGGCAAGCCCGCTCCCACATTTGTAGGAGCGGGCTTGCCCGCGAAGAGGCCGGTGAGGGCTACAAAGGCTCCAGATCCTGAACGCTGCTTCCCACCCCCGACGGTTGCCCCCTCCCCCCGCCGAGACGAAAATGCCTACCGTCCCCGGCGCCTGCTCACACAGCGCTTCATCCAAGCCTCCTGGAGTTCTACCCATGCCACATGAAGGCAGCATCCTGCAGACCGCAGTGATCTTCCTGCTTGCCGCCGTCGTCGCCGTGCCCCTTGCCAAGCGCCTGCAACTGGGTGCCGTCATCGGCTACCTGCTCGCCGGCGTGGCCATCGGACCACAAGCACTGGGCCTGATCCGCGACACCGAGAGCGTGGCGCACATTTCTGAACTGGGCGTAGTCCTGCTGCTGTTCATCATCGGCCTCGAACTTTCCCCCCGACGTCTGTGGCTGATGCGCAAGGCGGTGTTCGGCGTAGGCCTGGCACAAGTGGTGCTGACTGGCGCGATCATCGGTGCCATCGCCCTGTTCGGCTTTGCCCAATCCCTGCCAGCAGCCGTGGTGCTCGGCCTGGGCCTGGCGTTGTCATCCACCGCGCTGGGCCTGCAGAGCCTGGCCGAAAGCAAGCAACTGAACGCCCCCCATGGGCGCCTGGCCTTTGCCATCCTGTTGTTCCAGGACATCGCGGCAATCCCGCTGATCGCGCTGGTGCCCTTGCTGGCGGCCAGCGGGCCGGACACCAGCCACGGCGACAGCATCGAACATGGCCTGCGGGTGTTCGGCAGCATCGCCATCGTCATCGTCGGCGGACGCTACCTGCTGCGCCCGCTGTTCCGCATCGTCGCCCGTACCGGCCTGCCGGAGGTGTCCACGGCCACCGCGCTGCTGGTGGTGATCGGCACCGCCTGGCTGATGGAGGAAGCCGGCATTTCCATGGCACTGGGCGCGTTCCTCGCGGGCCTGCTGCTGGCCGACTCGGAATACCGGCACGAGCTGGAGTCGCAGATCGAGCCATTCAAGGGCCTGCTGCTGGGGCTGTTCTTCATCAGCGTTGGCATGGGCGCCAACCTTGGCCTGCTGCTGGAGGCACCCGCGCTGTTGCTGGGCCTGACCCTGCTGCTGGTAGCGGTGAAACTGCCACTGCTGATGCTGGTCGGCCGTGCGGTGGGCGGCCTGAGCAACCTGAGCGCGCTGCGCCTGGGGCTGGTGCTGGCGGCGGGCGGTGAGTTCGCTTTCGTGGTGTTCAAGCTGGGCAAGGACCAGAACCTGTTCGACACCTACACCTACGATCTGCTGCTGATGACCATCACCCTGTCGATGGCCCTGACGCCGATGTTGCTGCTGGCCAGCTCGCGCCTGATCAAGCGCCCGGCGCCAGCCCGCGAAGTGCCAGAGCAATACCGCACGATCCAGGCCGACGCCCCGCGCGTGGTGATCATCGGCATGGGCCGCATGGGCCAGATCGTGGCGCGTATCCTGCGGGCCCAGAAAGTCTCCTTCATCGCCCTGGACACCTCGGTCGATGCCATCGAGATGACCCGCACCTTCGAACAGGCCCCGGTGTTCTACGGCGACCCGATGCGCCCCGAGGTGCTGCATGCGGCCAAGGTCGGCGAGGCCGAGTACTTCGTCATCACCACCGACGATCCGGAAGCGACCATTCGCATCGCCGAGCGGGTCAAGCATGAGTACCCACACCTGAAAGTGATCGCCAGGGCGCGTAACCGCCAGCACGTGCACAAGTTGCTCGACGTCGGCGCCGAGCCGATTCGCGAGACCTTCTACTCGAGCCTGGAGATGACCCGCCTGACCCTGATCGGCCTTGGCCTGAGCGAGGCCCAGGCGGCAGACCGCATTCAGCGCTTCACCGAGCATGACCAGCAGGTGCTGGAAGCACAGGGACGGGTTCGCGATGACCGGGCGAAGGTGATGCAGACGGCCAAGGAGGCCAGGGTGGAGCTGGAGCGGTTGTTCGAATCGGATAGCGACTGAGCTGTATGCCGCAGGGCCTCCATGTAGCCCCTGCGGCGACACGGCACCTGCTCGACGCCGTGCCAGGAAGGGTGAAAATCAGCTTCGGCTCAAGCAAATCCCAGCCGCGCGATAGGCGGGTGCTCACGATGAGCAGCCTGCCATAGATCATACGCCGCCTGCTCTGCCAGATATTGGCGGGCACTGCCCAGACCAGCCAATTCAAGCCGGTACGCAAGATCGGCGGAGATAGCTGCGCGCCCGTTCATCACAGTGGACAGTTGACCTCGGGAATAACCGAGATGACGAGCAAGCGCAGAGACACTCAGGCCAATCGCCGGCAGGACATCCTCGCGCAACGCTTCACCTGGATGGGGGGGGTTATGCATGGGCATGACAGTGCCTCCTAGTGATAGTCCAGATAGTCCACAAGCTCTGCATCAGTGCCGACAAAGCGAAACACCAGCCCCTCTATACAGACTGCACAATTCTGGAGGGAAGGCGTTCCGGAGGGGAGTTTCAGCTTTCCGCCTAAGGCGTGAGAGCCTTCCTATGCACTGGCGTGATCTGATACCTGCGAAAACCCACCACACAAACAGCAAAAAGGGCGACTGTCTCCAGTCGCCCTCAATCCCGCAGTTGCGCAGGCCCGGCCTCAGCCAGTCACTTCGCCAGAAACGCCAGCAAGTCGTCGTTCAATTGCTGCGCGTGGGTCACGGCAAAGCCGTGTGGTGCACCCTGATACACCTTCAACTGCGCCCCCTCGATCATCTCGGCGGCTTTCTTGCCGGTGGTCTCGAACGGCACGATCTGGTCGTCATCGCCGTGGATCACCAGTGTCGGTACATCGATCCTCGCCATGTCCGGGCGGAAATCCGTTTCGGAGAACGCCGTCACGCAGTCGATGGTGCCTTTGAGCGAGGCCAGCAGGGCAATGTTCAGGGTCTGGGCCTGCACGCCCTGGGAGACTTTCTGCCCGTGGTTGATGCCATAGAACGGCGCGGCGAAGTCGGAAATGAACTGCGCACGGTCGGCACGCAGGCCGTCGCGAATACCGTCGAATACCGACTTGTCGACGCCCTCGGGGTTGTCGGCGGTCTTGATGAACAGTGGCGTCACCGCACCCAGCAGCACCAGCCCGGCCACACGCTCGCTACCCTGCTTGGCGATGTAGCGGGTGACATCGCCACCGCCCATGGAGAAGCCGACCAGGGTCACGTCACGCAGGTCCAGGTGCTCGATCAACTGGGCGATGTCGTCGGCAAAGGTGTCGTAGTCGTAACCGTTCCACGGCTGGCTGGAGCGTCCAAAGCCGCGGCGGTCGAAGGCGATGGTGCGATAGCCGCGGCTGGCCAGGAACTCCATCTGGCCATCCCACATGTCGGCGTCCAGCGGCCAGCCGTGGCTGAACAGCACGGGCTTGCCGCTGCCCCAGTCCTTGTAATAGATCGCGGTGCCATCGCGGGTAACTAGTGTGCTCATCTCGGAATCTCCTGAAAGTCGGGTAGGTCTGGATCTTGAGTGCGGGGCGCGAGGAACATTCCATCGCGCGGCTGGCCGGTCGCTCACGAGGCGTACCGACCGGCCATTGGTTGGGTCACTTGCCCGCGGTGAGGGCGTTGTAGCTGGTGATCAGGTTGCGGTAGTCCGGGATGTGGTTGGAGCACAGCGCAGCCAGGCCTTCGACGTCGTTGCGCCAGTCACGGTGCAGCTCGCAGGCCACGCCGAACCAGGTCATCAGTTGCGCACCGGCAGCTTCCATCCGGCGCCAGGCGGCATCGCGGGTCATCTCGTTGAAGGTGCCGGAGGCATCGGCCACCACGAACACTTCGAAGTCCTCGGCCAGGGCCGACAGTGCCGGGAAGGCCACGCACACTTCAGTCACGACACCGGCGATGATCAGCTGCTTCTTGCCGGTGGCCTTCACCGCCTTGACGAAATCTTCGTT